>NZ_CP100416.1:2407488-2581491 GCF_026017845.1 Amycolatopsis mediterranei | reverse complement strand
TAGCCCAGGGGTACACGTGTGCGCGGGCGCACCCGGCGGCGCCCCGGGGGGGCGCCGCGGGGGCCGACGCGGCCCCGCGCGGCGCCGCCGAGGGCATCCGTGTCCTGCCCGCCGAGGTCCGGACCGCCGCTCAGGCGGCCGACGCACTCGGCGTGCCCGTCGGGGCCATCGCCAACAGCCTCATCTTCCGCCTGGGGTCCGACAAAAAAGCGCTCCTCGCGCTGACGTCGGGGGCCCACCGCGCCGATCCGGCCGCCCTCGAACGGCTGGCCGGGGGCGAAATCGCCAAGGCCGACGCCGATTTCGTGCGAGCGCACACCGGGCAACCGATCGGCGGAGTCGCCCCGGTCGGGCACCCCGCGCCGCTGCCCACCCTGGTCGACACCGCGCTGCGCGCCCACGACGTCGTCTGGGCCGCCGCCGGGCACCCGAAGGCCGTGTTCCCCACGACCTTCGCCGGGCTGGTGGCGTTGACCGGGGGCACCCCGGGCGCGCTCGCCGGCGCGGAGGAAGATGGGCAGCCGTGACCGCGATGCCCGCCGGCTGCTCTCGCTACGTCCGGCTCTCCCCGGACGAGTTCCGCGCCCGCCTGCCCGAAGCGCTCGACATCTACGTCCGGGCGATGCGGTACCCGGCCGGCACCGCCGAGCAGCGCGCGCCGATGTGGCTCACCCACGCGCTGCGCGAGGGCTGGCGCTGCATGGCCGCGCTCGACGCCGACGACGTCCTGCTCGGCGTGGCCTACGGCTACCGCGGCCGCGCCGGGCAGTGGTGGCACGAGCAGGTGCGCCACGGCCTGAGCCGCCGGGCCGGGGCCGCCGAGGCCGACCGCTGGCTTTCGGACTACTTCGAGCTGACCGAGATCCACGTCCGGCCGGAGAACCAGGGCCACCAGATCGGCGAGGACCTGCTGCGCAGCCTCCTGGAAGGCGTCCCGAACGCGAACGTCCTCCTGTCGACGCCGGAGGGCACGAGCCGGGCGTGGAAGCTCTACCGCCGCACGGGCTTCGTCGACGTCCTGCGCGACTACCACTTCGCGGGCGACCCGCGGCCGTTCGCGATCCTGGGGCGGCCGCTGCCCCTCGACCCGCGCTGAGCCGAGGGGCAACGGCCCTCAGCGCGGCTCGGGACGCCAGTAGCCGACGACCAGCGCCGCGACCAGCACGGCGGCGCCGCACCACGCCGTGACGCCCAGCCGTTCACCGAGCAACGCGGCGGAGAGCACCGCGGCCGTCAGCGGCTCGAGCACCGCCGAGAGCGAGCCGAGCACGGGGTGCGCGTCGGCCAGGCCGCGCAAGTACGCGGCGTACGCGAGCGCGGTCGGGACGGCGCCGAGGTAGCAGACGAGCGCGAGGACGTCCGCGTGCAGCGGGATCGCCATGCCGGACCAGCTCGCGACCGGGACGAGCAGCAGACCGCCGGTGAGGCAGCCGAACGCCGTCGTCGACAGCGGCTCCAGGCCTTCGACCGGCTTCGCGGTGAGCAGCGTGAGGGCCGCGAAGCCCGTTGCCGCGAGCAAGGCGCAGCCGAGGCCTCCGAATGAAATCGCTTCGCCCGGTGACCACTGGAGCAGCACCAGGCCGGCGAGGGTGCCCGCCACGGACACCACCGTCCAGCGACGGAGTTTCCGCACCGACGCGAGGGTGACGAAGACGGGCGCGGCACCGATCGTGGTCATGGTCGCGACGCTCACCGAGCTGAGCGCGACGGCGGCGAAGTAACTCGCCTGGAACAGGGCGAACAGGCCGCCGACGGCGAGGGTGCGCCGGACGGCTCCGGGCGTGCGCGGGAAGGTGCCGCCGGTCAGGAGGACGAAGAGGGTGGCGACCCCGCCGCCGACGAGCAGCCGGTAGTCGGCGACGGCGAGTGGGTGGAGGCCGGAGAGGCCGCCGAGCAGCGAGCCGGCGAGGCCGCCGGTGCCCCAGAGGACACCGGCGAGGACGAGCGCGGCCGAAGAACGGGCGCGCGTGGGGAGAGACACCAAGGAAAACGCTCCTGCGTCGAAGGAAAGGGAGATCGACGACGCGGGGCGGTGCTCAGCACGAATCGGCCGCGGGCCTCGAAGGCCGCGCGGCGAGGGACCACCCCGCTCAGGCGCGAGGCGGTGGGGTGACGAAGAGGATCCGGCGCACGGGGCGAACCTACCGGCGAGGCCCGGGTGAGCGCGACGGGTTTTCCCCCGAGCCGGAGCGGCGCGGAGTTCAGGATTTCCGGCCCCAGAAGGCGCGCACGACGTCGGCGAAGGCGCGCAGCCCCTCCGGCCCGCGTTTCCTCGCGATGCAGGCGCGCATCGGCAACGCGGCGACGAAACTCGGGCGCCGGCGAAACCGCCGGCGCCCGAGAAGCGCTCAGTCCAGGCCGGCCAGCTGCTCCCGCAGGGTGTCCAGCCCCATTCCGCCCAGCTTCAGCGCCTCCGTGTGGAAGTGCTTGATGTCGAACCCGGCCCCGGCGCGGGCCTGGGCCTCCGACCGGGCCGCCAGCCAGAGGCGCTCGCCGATCTTGTACGCCGGGGCCTGGCCCGGCCAGCCCAGGTACCGGTCGATCTCGTCGCGGATGTGGGCCTGGTCCGTGATGGTGCGGGCCAGCATGAACTCCAGCCCGAGCTCGGGCGTCCACCGCGAGCCCTCGTGGAAGCCCGTTCCGGCCGGGATCACCAGCTCCAGGTGCATGCCCAGGTCCACCACCACGCGGGCCGCGCGGAACAGCTGCTCCGACAGCATTCCCAGCAGGTCGCCGTCGTCGGACAAGTAGCCCAGTTCCTCCATCAGGCGCTCCGCGTACAGGGCCCAGCCCTCCGCGTGGCCCGACGTGAACGCCAGCAGCCGCTGGTACTTGTTCAGCCCGCCCGACTGGTCCACCGCCGTCGCGATCTGGAGGTGGTGGCCCGGCGCTCCTTCGTGGTACACCGTGCTCGTCTCGCGCCAGGTGCTGAACTCGTCGCGGCCCGCCGGCAGCGACCACCACATCCGGCCCGGACGCGCGAAGTCCTCGCTCGGGGGCGTGTAGTACGCGCCCACTCCACCGCCCGGCGGGGCGATCTTGCAGTCCAGCGCCATCACCCGGTCGGAAATGTCGAAGTGCTTGCCGCGCAACGATTCCAGGGCGTCGTCGGACAGGCGCTGCATCCACGCCTCGAACTCCGCACGGCCGCGGACGCGGTAGCGCGGGTCGGCGTCCAGGACCGCCGCCGCCTCGGCCGGCGATGCGCCCGGTTTGATCCGGTTCGCCACCGCGCGCATCTCGGCCTCGATCCGGGCGAACTCCGCCCAGCCCCACTCGTAGGCCTCCCGCAGGTCCAGTGCCGCGCCGACGAAGTAGCGCGACCACAGGCGGTAGACGTCCTCGCCGACGGCGTCCTTGACCGGGGCCTTCGGCGCCAGCTCGGCCCGCAGGAACCCGGCGAACTCCGCGAACGCCTCGTCCGCGGCCCGCGCGCCGTGCGCGAGGTCCGCCTTCAAGGCGTCCCCCTGCGAAGACGCGCCGCCGACGAGCTCGGTGAAGAAGCTCTTCTCCTCCTTCAGCCCTGCCCACGTCTCGCACTGCTCCGCCACCTTCGCGACCTGACGCAGCGCCGAGACGCGCCCCGCGTCGGCCGCCGAAAGCAGGCCGCTGCGGACGTTCGCGAGTGCCCGGGGCACCTCGGCGATCCGGGCCGAGACGACCGCCCAGTCCTGCTCGGTCTCCACGGGCATCAGGTCGAACACCATCCGCAGGTCCTGCACCGGGCTGGAGATGACGTTCAGGCCCGCCACGTCGAGGCAGGCCTCGTGGATCTCCAGCTCCAGGCCGACGCGCTCGGTGAACACGGCCTTGGCGGCGCGTTCGGCGGCGTCCCGCGGCTCGGCGGCGGTGACGGCCGCGTGCGCCCGCGCGGCCAGGCCGGCGCGCTCGGCGAAGCCGGCCGCCGAGTAGTCGGTCAGCCGGTGGTCGTGGCCGGCGACGCCGTGGACGGTCGCCGCGACCGGGTCCGCGGCCACGTAGTCGTCGACGTAGCGGTCACAGATTTCGTGCACGCCTTCGGAAGCAGTAGAAGCCATGCGCCGCACGCTACCGGGCCACGTGTAGCTGGTGGTACGTACTTCAGTTCGGGGGTCCGGGTGGCGGAGCCCCCGGCCCGGGCGAAGCCCGGTTTGTCACAGCCTTAAGCACGGGCCGGGACGAGGCCGAGCCGGGCGATCACCTCGCGGGTCGCCTTCGAGCGGTTGAACGTGTAGAAGTGCAGGTTCGGCACGCCCTCGGCGATCAGCTTCTCGCACAGTTCCGTGGTCACGTCGATGCCCGCCGCGCGGAACGCCTTGGGGTCCTCGGCCAGCGGTTCGAGCCGGTCCAGGAGCTTCCGGGGCGCCGGCGCGCCGGACAGCTTGATCGTCGTCTGCAGCGTCCGCCACGTCGTCAGCGGCATCACGCCGGGCAGCACCGGCACGTCACAGCCGGTCGCGGCGACCCGGTCGCGCAGCCGCAAGAAGTCCTCGGCGCCGTGGAACAGCTGCGCGATCGCGAAGTCCGCGCCCGCCCGCAGCTTGCGGACCAGGTACTTCGTGTCCGTTTCGAGGTCCGGCGAGCGCGGGTGTCCGTAGGTGTACGCCGACACGCCGACGCAGAAGTCACCGAGCGAGCGCACCAGCTGGACCAGCTCTTCGGCGTACTGGAGGCCCTCCGGGTGCGGGATCCAGTCGCCGTAGACGTCGCCCGGCGGGTCGCCGCGCAGGGCGAGGATGTTGCGGACGCCGACCGAGGCGTACCAGCCGATCACGTTGCGCAGCTCGGCGACGGAGTGGTTGACCGCGGTCAGGTGTGCCATCGGCACCAGCGTCGTCTCGGTCGCGACGCGGGCGATGCTGCGGATCGTGCCGTCGCGGCTGGAGCCGCCGGCGCCGTAGGTGATTGACATGTAGGCCGGGTCGTACGGCTCGAGCTCCCGGATCGCCTTCCAGAGGACGGCCTCGTCCGCCGTGTCCCGGGGTGGGAAGAACTCGATGGAGAACTTCGGCCCGTCTCCTCGCAACCGCTCGATCACCGACGTCATACCCGCATGTTAAGGGCCGCCGCCCGCCATGCGGGAGCCCCCGTCCGCGTCGCGGGACAGTCATTCGAGTCACCTTCGAGGACTAAACTGGCACGATGCGGGACGACGACGCGAGCTGGGACGAGGATGTGCGTCTCGCGGTGTACCGCGCCTTCGCCCGCCACGGCCGCGCGCCGAGCGGGCCGGAGCTGGCCGACGCCGCGGGCGGGTCGCTGGCCGTCGCGAAGCAGGCCCTGCACCGCCTCGCCGACGCCCACCACCTGGTGCTCGACGAGTGCGAGCACGTCGTCCTGGCCCACCCCTTCGCCGCGAAGTCGCTCGGCTTCTCCGTGATGGGCGCGCACACGCTGTGGTGGGGCGGCTGCGCGTGGGACTCGTTCGCCATCCCGCACCTGGTCGACGCCGAGCCGGAGGTGCTCGTCGCAACCCGCTGCCCCGGCTGCGGGCAGCCGCACGCGCTGGTCGTGAACCGGACCGTGCCGCCCGAAGGCGTTCAGGTGGCGCACTTCCTGGTGCCCGCCGCCCGGATGTGGGACGACGTCCTGCACACGTGCGCGAACCAGCGCCTCTTCTGCTGCGAGTCCTGTGTGGACGCCTGGCTGGCGGAAACCGGGCAGCCCAAGGGTTCCGTGCTCGACCTGGTCACCCTCTGGCGGCTGGCCCGTGGCTGGTACGCGGGCCGGCTGGAGCGCGGCTACCGGCGGCGCGAACCGGACGACGCCGTCGCCTACTTCGCCGAGGCGGGTCTCACCGGGCCGTTCTGGGCGGCCACGGCGGGAGTCTGATTCGCCACATCCGGGTGCCCCGCGCGCCCGCGCGCCCGCGGGTTCGGCGAGGATGGCGGGATGAACGCGCCCGCCGCCGACACCGACCTGCCCGCCCACGTCGAGCGCGCGCTGGCCGGGTTCCTCGATCGGGCGGGCACCGCGATCCTCGGCACCGAGCCCACCGTGGCCGCCGGGATCGACGCGCTGCGCGGGTTCGTGCTGGGCGGTGGCAAGCGCTTGCGCCCGACGTTCGCGTGGTGGGGCTGGCGCGGCGCGGGCGGCGACCCGGCCGGCCCGGACGCCGAGGGCGTGCTGCAGGCGGTGGCCAGCCTCGAGCTGATCCAGGCGTGCGCGCTGATCCACGACGACCTCATCGACTCCTCCGACTCCCGCCGCGGCAACCCGACCGTGCACATCGCGGGCGCGAAGCTGCACGCCGACCGCGGCTGGCTCGGCTCCCCCGCCACGTTCGGCCTGGCCACCGCGGTGCTGGTCGGCGACCTGGCGCTGGCCTGGGCGGACGACATGTTCGCCGACGCGGACCTGCCCGCCGAGACCCTGGCCGCGGCCCGCCCGGCTTGGCGCGCGATGCGCACCGAGGTGCTCGCCGGGCAGTACCTCGACGTCCGCACGCAGGCCACCGGGGACGCCTCCGTCGAGGCCGCGCTCAAGATCGACCGGCTCAAGACCGCCGCCTACACCGTGCAGCGGCCGCTGCACCTGGGCGCCGCGCTCGGCGGGGCCGCCCCGGAGCTGATCGCCACGCTGCTGGAGTTCGGCGGCGAGGTCGGCGTGGCGTTCCAGCTGCGCGACGACCTGCTGGGTGTCTTCGGCGACCCGTCGGTCACCGGCAAGCCCGCCGGTGACGACCTGCGCGAGGGCAAGCGCACCCTGCTCGCCGCCCTCGGCCTGCAGCTCGCGGCGGAAAAGGGCGAGCAGGCCGCGGCCACGGTGATCGCGGACGCGATCGGCGACGCGGACCTGTCCGACGAGGGTGTCGAGACCGTCCGGATGGCGTTGCAGCAGGTCGGCGCGGTCGAGGCGGTCGAGCGCCGGATCGACGAGCTGACGACGGCGGCGATGGCCGCCCTCGACCGCGCGCACCTGGCCGAGCCCGCACCCGCGGCGCTGACCGGGCTGGTCGTCAAGGCCACCCAGCGGACGTACTGACGTGCGGACGATCGACGGTCCGGCCGACCACGTCGTCGTCATCGGGGCCGGGCTGGCCGGGCTCTCGGCGACGCTGCACCTGCTCGGCGCGGGGCGGCAGGTCACGCTGCTGGAACAGGCGGACGTCCCGGGCGGGCGGGCCGGGCAGCAGAACTTCGACGGCAACGCCGTGGACACCGGCGCGAGCGTGCTCACCATGCCGGAGCTCCTCGAAGAGGCGTTCGCCGCGGTCGGCGAGCCCCTGGCCAAGAACCTGCGGCTGACCCGGCTCGACCCGGCGTACCGGGCGCGGTTCGCCGACGGCAGCTCGCTGGCGCTGCGCACGGACGGCGACGCGATGGAGGCCGAAATCCGCGCCTTCGCCGGCGCCCGCGAAGCGGCCGGCTACCGGGCGCTGCGCCGCTGGCTGACCGAGCTGTACGCCGTGCAGAAGGACCACTTCCTGGCGGCGAACTTCGACTCGCCGCTCGACCTGGCCCGCCCCGAGCTGGCGGAGCTCGGCGCGCTGGGCGGGTTCGGCAGGCTCGGCCCCCGCGTCGCCCGCTACCTGCGGGACGAGCGGGTCCGGCGGTTGTTCACCTTCCAGGCGCTCTACGCGGGCCTCGATCCGGCTCGCGCGATCGGCGCGTACGGCGTCATCGCCTACATGGACACCGTCGGTGGCGTCTACTACCCCGAAGGCGGGATGGGCGAGATCGGCCGCGCGATGACCGGGGCCGCCGCGCGGGCGGGCGCGGACGTGCGGTTCGGCACCGAAGCCGCGTGGCTCGAACGGGTGCATTCGCGGGTGCGCGCGGTCCGGACGCGCTCGGGCGAGCGGATCGCCTGCGACGCCGTGGTGCTGGCCACCGAGCTGGGCACGGCCTACCGGCTGCTCGGCGCGCGGCCGCGGCGCCCGTTGCCGCTGCGCTACTCGCCGTCCGCGGTGGTGCTGCACGGGCGGACGGGCGAGAAGTGGGACCTCGGCCACCACACGATCTTCTTCGGCGGCGCCTGGGAGCGGACGTTCGCCGAGATCATCCGCGAGGGCAAGCTGATGAGCGACCCGTCGCTGCTGGTCACGCGGCCGACGGCGACCGACCCGGGGCTGGCCGGGCACGGCGGCGAGATCGTCTCGGTGCTCGCGCCCGCGCCGAACCTGCGTCGCGGCCCGATCGACTGGGACCGCATCCGCGGGCCGTACCGCGAAGAGCTGCTTCGCACGCTGGAGGCGCGCGGGCTGACCGGCTTCGGCGGTGAGTTCACCGTCGACGAGACGATCACCCCGGCGGACTGGGCGGCGCGCGGCCTCACGGCCGGGACGCCGTTCTCGCTCGCGCACACATTCGGCCAGACCGGTCCGTTCCGGCCGGCGAACCTGGTCCGCGCGGCCGGGAACGTCGTGCTGGCCGGTTGCGGCACCACCCCCGGCGTCGGCATCCCGCCGGTGCTCATCTCCGGACGACTGGCGGCGGAAAGGATCACCGGCCGGTGAACGAACTCGACGCGGCGGGCATCACCGAACCGGCCCTGCGCGCCGCCTACACCGAGTGCCGCCGCATCAACGCCCACTACGGGCGCACGTTCTTCCTCGCGACGCGGCTGCTGCCGTCCCGGGCCCGGCCGGCCGCGCACGCGCTGTACGGGTTCGCGCGGATGGCCGACGAACTGGTCGACAACCCGGCGCCGGGCACCGATCCGGCGGCTTCGCTCGACCGGGTCGGCGAGAGGGTCGACGTCGTCTTCGCGGGCGGAACCCCGGACGATCCGGTGCTGCTGGCGTTGTCGGACACCGTGCGGCGCTACGGCCTCTCGCGTGAGTTGTTCGACGCGTTCCTGAAGTCGATGCGGATGGACCTCTCGCCGGTCGAGTACCGGACGTTCGCCGAGCTGGGCGAGTACATGTACGGCTCGGCCGCGGTGATCGGGCTGCAGATGCTGCCGGTGTTCGGCACGGTCGGCGCCGTGGCGGACGCGGTCCCGGGCGCGATCGCGCTGGGTGAGGCGTTCCAGCTGACGAACTTCCTGCGCGACGTCGGCGAAGACCTCGACCGGGGCCGGCTGTACCTGCCTTCGTCGGAACTCGCGGCGTTCGGCGTCTCGCGCTCGTTGCTGGAGGAGCGGCGGCCGGACCCGCGGATCCGGGCGGCGATGGCGTACTTCGTCGCGCGGACCCGGGCGGTGTACCGGCGGGCCGAAGCGGGCGTGGCGTTGCTGCGTCCCGAATCGCGGCCGTGCGCGCGGACGGCGTTGACGCTGTACGAGGGCATCCTGGACGAGATCGTGGCCGCGGACTACGACATCCTGACGCGGCGGGCCGTGGTGCCGAAGCGGCGCAGGCTGGTGGTGGCGCTGCCACCCTTGGCCACGGTCTGGGCGCGCGAGACGCTCGACCGCGGTCGTAGGCTGCGATCATGACCGAACGACGCATCCGGATCGGCCTGCAGCTCCAGCCGCAGCACGCCGACTACGACAGCATCCGTCGCACCGCGTCGGCCGCCGAAGACCTCGGCGCCGACATCGTTTTCAACTGGGACCACTTCTACCCGCTCTACGGCGACCCCGAAGGCATGCACTTCGAGTGCTGGACGATGCTCGGCGCGTGGGCGGAGTCGACGTCCCGGGTGGAGATCGGCGCGCTCGTCACCTGCAACAGCTACCGCAACCCCGAGCTGCTCGCCGACATGGCCCGCACGGTCGACCACATCTCCGGCGGGCGGCTCATCCTCGGCATCGGCTCCGGCTGGTTCGAGAAGGACTACGACGAGTACGGCTACGAGTTCGGCACCGCGGGCGGCCGGCTCGACGACCTCGCCGAGTCGCTCCCGCGCATCGAGTCGCGCCTCGGCAAGCTGAACCCGGCGCCGACCCGCAAGATCCCGGTCCTGATCGGCGGCGGCGGCGAAAAGAAGACGCTCAAGCTGGTGGCCAAGCACGCCGACATCTGGCACGGCTTCGGCGACCCGGAGGTCGTCGGCCGCAAGGTCAAGATCCTCGACCGGCACTGCGCGGACGTCGGCCGCGACCCGGCCGAGATCGAGCGTTCCTGCGGCGTCCAGGGCGAGCCGGACGAGCTGGGCCCGAAGCTCCTGGAGCTGGGCGTCACGACGTTCACCGTCGGCGTGGGCGGCCCGGACTACGACCTGGGCGCGCTCGAGAAGTGGATCGCCTGGCGCGAGAAGAACCAGGGCTGAGTTTCACCCGCGTGCCCGGTGCGCGGCGACGCGTTCGCGCGTCGCGCACCGGGACGAGCAATACCTCCGCGGGCTACCGCCGCCCGTGTGGGCGAACGGCTTCCCGCACGCCGGTGACGCGCACAAGCCGCCCGGGACGTCCTGGCGCTCCGCCAGCAGTGCCGCCAGCCCCAGCGCCGACGACGTCACCAGCCAGGCGCCCCACGGCCCGTCGTCGGCCGGGTCCGCGTGCAGGTGCCAGCCGTAGCCCTCCTCGTGGTCGGTCAGGCGGGGTGGGCCCGCGTACGCCGCGAACAACGCGTTGAGCACCGAAGCCGCCGAAGCGACGTCACGCGCCGCGAAGACTTCGCGCAGCTCCAGCGCCGTCGCGCGCAGTTCCGCGACGTCCTCCGGCGACAGCGTCGGCTCCGGTTCGCCGTGTTCGCGCAGGACCCGGGCGACCGCGGCCGGGTCGGGGGCCGGGACCAGCAACACGATCAACAGGTCCACCGCGCGCTGCACGGAATCCCGGTGCGGAAAGGCCATGCCCCATTGTAACGTCTTGTCGGTGATAAGACGTTACCTCGTCGGCGCCACGCTCGCCCGGACCGGCGATGAGCTGTCCGGGCCCGCACTGCTGCTGCTCGGGATGACCGCGGGCCCGCACGCCGGCGCGGCCCTGCTCGCCGGGCTGACCGCGGCCGCCGCCGTGGGCGGCCCGGTGTTCGGCGCCCTGCTGGACCGCAGCGCGACCCCGGGACGGCTGCTCGCCGTCGCCCTCGGCGGCTACGCGAGCGGGATCGCGCTGGTCATCGCGCTGTTCGGCCGCCTGCCGCTGGCAGCCGTCGTCGCCGTGGCGGTCGTGACCGGCCTGCTCAACCCCGCCGTCGCCGGCGGCTGGACCGCGCAGCTGCCCGCGGTCGCCGGGGCAGCCCTGCCGAAGGCGAGCCGCCTCGACGCGATGACGTTCACCGCCGCCGCGCTCGCCGGGCCCGGCCTGGCCGGGCTCCTCGGCGGTCCGGCCGGCCTCGTGGTCGCGGTCGGCCTGGTCGCCGCGGCGGTCCCGGTGGCGTGGTCGCTGCCGAAGCGGTCACCCGTGAAGACCCGCCTCAAGGACGGCTTCAGGGTTCTGGTCCGCAACGCGCCGCTGCGGCGGGCGACCGCCGCCTCGACGGTTTCCTGCGCCGGGATCGGCATGGTGACCGTGTGTTACCCCTTGCTGGGCGCGGCGCACCTGCGCGGCCCGGCGGACGGTGCGCTGCTGCTGACCGTCCTGGCCGTCGCTTCGCTGCTGGCCAACGCGATCCTTGCGAAGAAACCGCTGCCGTGGGCGCCCGACCGGATCGTCCGGCTGAGCACGCTCCTGTTGGCGGCGAGCTGCCTCGTCGCGGCGAGTGGGCACGGTGTCGTCGTCGCGGCCGTGCTGGCCGGCTTCGCCGAAGGTCCGCAGCTCACGGCGTTGTTCGCGATCCGCCACCGCGAAGCACCGGACCACGTCCGCGCGCAGGTGTTCACGACCGCGGCGAGCGTGAAGATCACCGGGCTGGCCGCGGGAGCGGCGCTGGCCGGCCCCCTCGCGGCGTGGTCGCTCCCGGGGTGCCTGCTGACCGCGGCGGCCGTTCAGCTGCTCGCGGCAATCACTTCTTTCCGCAGGTCAGAACGCCATGGCCTGAGCGCGCCGCTTGACCTCGGTGCCGTGGCTGGTCCGCAGCGCGTTGATGGGCGTGCTCCCGGGCAGCGTGTCGTCCGCGGTGAACAGCCACCGCAGCATCTCGGTCCGGGAGTACCCGGAGTCGGCGAGCACGGTGATCGTGCCGGTCAGCCCCTTGACGACACCGTCCTTCACGAAGAAGTCACCGGGCACGCACAGTTCGCCGCGGCGCCGGACCGCGATCAGCTGCCCGTCGCGCAGCATCTGCCGGACCTTGTTGGTCGAGGTCCCGAGGACGGTCGCCACCTCCGGCAGCGGAAGGACCGCGATGGCGGTGTCGAGGATGTCTTCGGCGACAGGAATCCCACTCACAGGTGACACTGTGCCACATTCCGTCCCCTCGCCCGCTAGTGCGCATGGGTGACCCGCGAGGTCTCCTCCACGAGGCGTGCGCGGTTCCGTACGATCCATACTCGTGACACGCACCCAACCCAGCCTGGTCGGCACGCTTTTGGAGCGGCGCTACCGGGTGGACCGGCTGCTCGCCCACGGCGGAATGTCTTCCGTCTATCGGGGGACGGACACCCGGCTGGACCGTCCGGTCGCGATCAAGATCATGGACCCGCGCTTCGCCGACGACCGGTCGTTCGTGGACCGGTTCGTGCGCGAGGCGCAGTCCGCGGCGCAGCTGCACCACCCGCACGTGGTGGCGGTGCACGACCAGGGCTTCGACCTGCCACCGGGCGCGGAGTCGGGCCTGGCGTTCCTGGTGATGGAGCTGGTCGACGGCGGGACGCTGCGCGACCTGCTGGACGACCACGGCTCGCTGGACGTCGCGCTGGCGCTGAGCGTCGCCGAGCCCGTGCTGTCGGCGCTGGCCGCCGCGCACCGGGCCGGGCTGGTGCACCGGGACGTGAAGCCGGAGAACGTGCTGATCGGCCGGGTCGGGCAGCAGACCGGCGGGGCGGTGAAGGTCGCGGACTTCGGCCTGGTCCGGGCCGTGGCGAGCGCGGGCACGACCAGCTCGAGCGTCATCCTCGGCACGGTCGCCTACCTCTCCCCCGAGCAGGTCGCCACCGGCGCGGCGTCTTCGCGCGGCGACGTCTACTCGGCCGGGATCCTGCTGTACGAAATGCTGACCGGCCAGGTGCCCTACACCGGGGACACCGCGATCTCGGTGGCCTACCGGCACGTGAACGACGACGTGCCGCGGCCGAGCCTGCTGCGCCCGGACCTGCCGCCGGCGCTCGACGACCTGGTCGTGCGCGCGACCCGGCGGGACCCGCAGCTGCGCCCGGCCGACGCCGGCGAGTTCCTCACCGAGCTCACCGCGGTGCGCGCCCAGCTGGGGCTGCTGCCGGTGACCGTGCCGATCCCGGTGTCCCACGGCCAGGGCGACCTCGCCGACACCGAGCGCACGCTGCCGCGGATCCCGCAGGTGCCGGACACCCAGAAGACGATGCCGGTGCACCGTCCGAACGCGACACGGGCACTGAGCCACACCGCTCCCCCGCTCCCGGCGGCCGCGCCGTCGCTCACCCCGCCGCCACCGCGGCGGCGCAGCGCGCCCGAGCCGGAGAAGCCGCAGGGCAACCGCAAGCGGATCCTCGTGATCGCGGCCGCGGTGCTGCTGCTCGGCGGGCTGATCGGGGCGTTCGCCTTCATCCTCACCGACACCGGCGGCGACAAGACCGCGCGGGTGCCGAGGCTCGTCGGGCTGAACCAGGCCGCGGCCGGGGACGCGCTGCGGGCGGTGAAGCTGAACCCGACGTTCAGCCAGGAGTACGACAACACGGCGCCGTCGAACACCGTGCTGCGCGCCGACCCGGCCGAGGGCACGCCGCTCTCGCCGAACGCGAACGTCTCGGTCGTGCTGTCGAAGGGCCGCCCGCAGGTGCCGGACATCCGGCCGGGCACCGCGCTGCCCGACGCCCAGCAGGCGATCAAGGCGGCCCAGCTGACACCGGTCCGCGGAACCGACGACTTCGACGCCGAAGTCCCGCAGGGCGCGGTCATCCGCACGACGCCGGCGGCGGGCAGCCAGCTGACCATCGGCGGCCAGGTCACGATCATCGTGTCGAAGGGCCCGATCCCGCTGCCACCGGTCCCGGACGTCACGGGCCGGCCCAAGGACGAGGCGTTCGGCCTGCTGCAGCAGGCCGGGTTCGAGCCGTTCCAGGCGGGCGAGGAGTTCAAGCAGGAGGTCCCGGGCGGCGCGGTCACCCGCACTGACCCGCCGGCCAACGCGCAGCCGAAGGCCAAGCGGATCGGCGTGTTCGTCAACAACGCCGTCCAGGTGCCGGACGTCCGGTTCCGCTCGTTCGAGGACGCCCAGAAGATCCTGGAGCAGGCCGGCCTGAAGGCCGACCGCGACGGCGGCCGGGGCCGCGGCAACGGCGGCGGTGGCGGGTTCGACTTCGTCTTCCAGCAGGACCCGGCGCCGGGCACGTTCGTGGCGAAGAACTCCAAGGTCAAGCTCAAGGGCTTCGGGGGATGATCGGCAGCCGCGGCCGCGTCACGGGCACGATCGGCCCCGGCCTGATCGGCGAGGTGCTCCTGAACGTCCGGGGCGGCACGGAGGCGTTCTACGCGTATCCGGCCGACCCGGAGGAGACGTTCAAGTCGGGAACGCAGGTGCTGGTGGTCGACTTCGAACCCCCGCGCACGGTTTACGTGGAACGGTGGCAACCCCTGAGCCGCTGACGGCGTGGAAGAGGCACCACACCACAACAGAACAGAGCTAGGGGGTCGGTGCCATGAGCCTCGTGGAAATCGTGCTGGTTTCCGCCGGTGGCGTCATCGCCGTGCTGATCGTCGTCTTCGGGATCCTGCGGCTGCTCTACAAGGTCGCCGAGCCGAACGAAGCGCTGATCATCTCCGGGCTGGGGGTCCGCGTCGACCGCGCGGACACCGCGGACAGCCTGGGGTTCAAGATCATCACCGGCCGCGGGGTGAACGTCATCCCCGGGTTCCAGACCGCGCGGCGGCTGTCGCTGGACACCCGCGGTGTCAACCTGCAGGTCTCCTGCGTGACCAAGCAGGGCCTGCCGGTCACCGTGCGGGCCGTCGTCATCTACAAGGTCGGGGACGACTTCGCCTCGATCGCCAACGCCGCCCGCCGGTTCCTGGACCAGCAGAAGAGCATGAACGACACGATCCACGAGCTGTTCTCCGGGCACCTGCGCTCGATCGTCGGCGGGCTGACGCTGGAGGACATGATCCACAACCGCGAGGCGCTGACCGGCGAGGTCCGGCAGTCCTCGGCGAACGAGATGATCAAGCTGGGACTGATCGTCGACTCGCTGCAGATCCAGGAGATCGACGACGAGACCGGCTACATCCTGAACCTCGGCAAGCCGCACGCCGCCGCGGTCGCCGCGTCGGCGCGCATCGCCGAGGCGCAGCGCGACCAGGAGGCCGCCGAGGCCGAGCAGATCGCCGCCGCCAAGAAGGCGGCCGCGGTCCGCGAGAGCCAGATCCACCAGGCCGGCTACCAGGCCGAGGTGGACGAAGCGCGCGCCAAGGCGAGCCAGGCCGGGCCGCTGGCCGAGGCGTCCGCGCGCCAGGAGGTCGTCGTCCAGGAGACCCGCGCGGCCGAGCTGGAGGCGGCGCTGGCCGAGCAGCGGCTGCAGTCGCAGGTCCGCAAGCCGGCCGACGCGAAGGCGTACGACACGCGGACCGCGGCCGACGCCGCCCGGGACGCTTCGATCGCCAAGGCCCAGGCCGAGGCCCGGGAGACCGAGCTGCGGGCCGCCGCGGACGCGACCCGCGTCAAGACCGCCGCCGAGGCGGAGGCGCAGGCGACGAAGATCCGCGCCGAGGTCGCCGCGGGCGCCACCCGGGCGACCGGGCTGGCCGAGGCGGAAGCCGCGAAGGCCCGCGGCATGGCCGAAGCCGAGGCGACCAAGGCCCGCGGCCTCGCGGAAGCCGAGGCGGCCCGGGCGAAGGGCCTCGCCGAAGCGGACGCCATCAAGGCGCGGGCGGCGGCGCTGGCGGAGAACCAGGAAGCCGTCGTCGCGCAGCAGCTGGCCGAACGCTGGCCGGAGATCGTCGAGGCGGGCGCGAGCGCGTTCGGCAACATCGACCACATGGTCGTGCTCAACGGCGCCGACGGCATGTCCGACATGTTCGCCAAGGCGCTGTCGCTCGGCGGGACCGGCCTCGGCCTGGCCCGGCAGCTGATGGACGCCATGGGCAAGCCGGCCGAGAAGGAGCTCGACGAGCCCGCCCGGCGCAACGGCGAACTGAAGCTGAGCGACTGATCGGTTACTCTCGGTATACGGCCTCTGTGTCCCGGATCACGGGCCGCGGGGGCCGTACCCCCGTTCGGGGGCGGAAATTCCCGCTCGCTTGTCCTACCGTGGGCGCATGGTGCCGGACCGTGCGTCGCGGGCCGTCCGATGAGCTTCTTCACCGGCGGTCCCCGTGAGCGTCCCCTGTTCCCCGTTCCGGAGCAGGAGCTTTACGCGTTCAGCGGACGGCACTGGACCGATCCCCCGCGCGAGCACATCGTCCCGGCCGTGCTGCCGTGGGCGCAGCCGCTGGGCCGCTCCGAACGCACGGTGGTCGCGCTGCGGGCCATCGAGGTGTGGCCGGAGGCGCTGACACTGCGCGTCACGGTGTACTCGCGGGACAGCCTGGTCGACGACCCCGCCGAGGGACTGATCGACCACCGGCGCAAGCCCGACTACAACGGGCTGCTGATCGGCGTGCTCTACGCCGACGGCAGCCGGGCGAGCTCCGAGACGATCTCGGTGCCGTCCGCGTCCGAACCCGAGGCCCCGGTGCTGCGGGCCCAGCCGGTCGGCGGCACGCGGTTCGCCGTCGACCACGAGGTGTTCCTGTGGCCGCTGCCCTCGGCCGGCCCGCTGAAGCTGGTCGTGCAGTGGGCGGACCGGGAAATCCCGGAAACCCGCACGACGCTCGACGGCGGCGCGATCCGCTCGGCGGCGAAGGACGCCGCGGAAATCTGGCCGGGCCTCGGCCGCCGGCAGGTGAACGGCCTGCCGGTGCGCCGCGTCGGCAAGCAGGTCGCGCTCACCCCCGACTGGGGGACGCCGGTCGCCCGGCCGGAAGAACCCCGGCCCGCGCCGGGGGAATGAATCCGTTTCTCGTTCTGTGAGCCCGGGCACTGCGGCCCGGGGTATCTCGAATGGATGAACGGGGTGGGTAGTTAGCGTCGTGGAAACACTTCGACCACCCGGCCGTCACGTCGGGCTGGTGCAGTGGGTTCCTTCCCTTCCGACGCACGTGGCCGTGCGCCCCCCGCGAACCCGGAAAGGTCGCCCATGGCAGGCTCGCCGCTCAGCGCACTCGATGTCGCTTTCCTTTGCCTGGAAAGCGAAACCTCTCCGATGCACATGGGAGCGGTGGTCACCTTCACCGCCCGCGGCCCGGTGGACCCGGCCGCGCTGACGGCGTTGCTCGCGCAGCGGGCCGCCCGGCTGCCGAAGCTGCGCCAGCGGGCGCGCACGGAACTGTTCCCGCCGGGCTCGGCCAGCTGGTCCGAAGACCCGGGTTTTGTTGCCGCCGAACACATTCACCACGTGGTGTTGAGTTCGCTGTACGAGCCGGACCCCCTTTCCGCCTACGCGTCGCGGTGGATCGCCGAGCCGCTCGACACGTCCCGGCCGCTGTGGGACCTGACCCTGGTCACCGGGCTGCCGGACGGGAAGTTCGCGCTGCTGCTGAAACTGCACCACGCGCTGACCGACGGCGCCGGCGCGTACGCGGTCGCGGCCGGGCTGCTCGACGGCGTCGAGCTGCCGGAACCCGGTTCCGCGCCGGCCCGCTCGATCCCCGCGCCGCGCTCCACTTTGGACACGGTGAAGAGCGCGCTGGGCACGGCGTGGGGCCAGGCGAACGAGGCGGCCGGGATCGCGTCGTCGCTGGTGCGGGCCGCGCGCCCGCCGCTCTCGCCGGTGTCGGCACCGCCGTCGGCCGAGCGGCGCCTCGGGTTCGTCCGGCTGCCGCTGGCCGAGCTGCGCCGGGTGCGCCGCGCCCACGGCGGGACGACCAACGACGTCGTGCTGGCGGTGCTGGCGGGGGCCCTGCGCGAGTGGCTGGTGAACCGCGGGCAGCGCGCCGACGGCCGCACGCTGCGCGCGCTGATCCCGGTGAGCGTGCGGGGACGTGCGGGTGAGCAGCTCGGCGGCAACAAGCTTTCGGGGTACCTGTGCGACCTGCCGGTCGGCGAAGACGACCCGATCGAGCGACTGCGGGTGGTCCGCCGGGCGATGACCCGCAACAAGGCGGCGGGCCCGAGCCGCGGCGCCGGCGCGCTGCCGCTGCTGGCCGACCGCGTCCCGTCGCTGCTGCACCGCCTGGGCACCCGCACGGCGGGCCAGGCCGCGCCGATGCTGTTCGACCTGGTGATCACCACGGTCCCGGTGCCCCCGGCCCGGCTGTCCCTCGACGGCGCCCGGATGGCGGAGGTCTACCCGTTCGTGCCGCTGGCCCCGCGCCACGCGGTCGGCATCGCGGTCGCGACGTACCGGGATTCGGTCCACATCGGACTGCAGGCCAACGGCGCGGCGGTGCCGGACGTCGGCTCGCTGCGCGACGCGGTCCTGAAGTCCGCGGCCCGGCTGCTCGACGCCTCCTGACGGTGCTCGTCAGGGTGTGACGCCCGCCGGCCCGACCACTTCCAGGAACGCCAGCGCCTCGGCCCCGCGGGAGCCCGGCGGCGCCGTGTAGAGCACGAGGTGCTGGTCGCTTTCCGGCAGGGCGAGGGAGTCGCAGTCGACGGTCACCTCCCCCACGGCCGGGTGCCGGAAGGTCTTGGTGAGCACCGGCGTCGCCTGCACGTCGTGGCGCTCCCACAGCCGGGCGAAGTCCGCGCTGCCCGCGCGCAGTTCGTCGACGAGCCCGCGCACCGCCGGGTCCGCGGGGTAGCGGGCCAGGGCGGTGCGCAGTTCCATGACGACGGTGAGCCGGAACTCGGCGGCGTCGGAGATCCCGTACGGCGGCTCGGCCGGCCCGAGGAACGCCTTGCGGGCGAGGTTGCGCCCCTCGGGCGTGGCCTCGGCGAAGTCCTCCATGAGCGCCGCCGCGAGGGCGTTCCAGGCCAGCACCTCGAACGTGGCGGAGATGACGAAGGCGGCCGTCTGCGGCAGCCGCTGCAGCAGTGCCAGGATGCTGGGACGCACGTCACGGCGGTGCAGGCCGCTCCGGATCGGCGCGGTGCCCGCCAGGACGTGCAGGTGCTCGGATTCGGCGTCGGTCAGCCGCAGCGCACCGGCGATCCCGGCCAGGACTTCGCCCGACGGGCGCGGCGCCCGGCCCTGCTCGAGGCGGACGTAGTACTCGGTGGAGATGTGCGCGAGCACCGCGACCTCTTCGCGGCGCAGGCCCGGCGTTCGCCGGCGCGGCCCGGCGGGCAGGCCGACGTCCGGCGGCCGCAGCCGCTCACGACGGCTGCGGAGGAACGCCCCGAGCTCCTGCTTGTCCATACCTTCAGTATGCGACGCCTGCAGTGCCCGATCCTGGTACGGATGATGCCTGTCTCCCGGCCGCGGACCGGGGCAGCGTCGAAGGCATGACGAACACCAGCGAATTCCCCTCCATCGGCCTGCTCACCGGCAAGGTCGTGCTCATCACCGGCGCCAGCCGCGGCATCGGTGCGGCCGCGGCCCACCTCTTCGCCCGCGAAGGCGCCGCCGTCGTGCTGGCCTCGCGCGGCACGGAGTCGCTCGAGCGCATCGCCGGCGAGATCCGCGACGCGGGCGGCACCGCCGACGCCGTCGCGCTGGACCTGGCCGTTCCCGCGAGCATCCGGGCCGCCGTCGACCACGTCGAGCAGCGGCACGGCCGCCTGGACGGCGCGTTCAACAACGGGGCGGCCATCCAGCAGCCCGGTCCGCTGGAGACCACCGCCGAAGAAGAGATCGACGAGCAGTTCGCGGTGAACTTCCGCGCGCACTGGACCGCCATGACCGCCGAGGCCGCGCTCATGCGCCGCAGCGGCGGCGGGGCGATCGTCAACACGTCCAGCATCGGCAGCCGCCGCGCCAACCCCGCCCTGCCCGCCTACGGCGCCATGAAGCGGGCGCTGAACAGCCTCACCGAGACCGCGGCCGTGACCTGGGCGCCGCACGGCATCCGGGTCAACGGCCTCACCCCCGGCGGCACCGCGACGGAGATGATCGACACGTGGGAAGCCGCGACCCCCGGGATCGTCGAGCAGATCAACGCCTCGATCCCGCTCGGCCGCATGGCCGAACCCCGCGAGGTCGCCGAGGCGGCGGCCTGGCTGCTCAGCGACCGCGCGTCCATGGTGACCGGCGCGATCGTGCCGGTCGACGGCGGCGCCGGGGCGTGAGCGGCCTCAGCCGCGGAGCATCTCCGCGACCAGGAACGCCAGCTCCAGCGACTGCTGCGTGTTCAGCCGCGGGTCGCAGGCGGTCTCGTAGCGGCCGGACAGGTCGACGTCCGAGATCTCCTGCGCCCCGCCCAGGCACTCGGTGACGTCCTCGCCGGTCAGCTCGACGTGGATGCCGCCGGGGTAGGTGCCCAGCTTGTTGTGCACCTCGAAGAAGCCCTGGACCTCGTCGACGATCCGGTCGAAGTGGCGGGTCTTGTAGCCGGTGGAGGACTCGTGGGTGTTGCCGTGCATCGGGTCGCACTGCCAGATGACCTTGTGCCCGGACGCCTCGACCTTCTCCACGATCGCCGGCAGCACCTCGCGGACCTTGCCGTTGCCCATCCGCGCGATGAGCGTCAGCCGGCCCGGCTCGGAGCGCGGGTCGAGCCGCTCGACGTATTCCAGCGCCTGCTCCGGCGTGGTGGTCGGGCCGATCTTCAACCCGATCGGGTTGGCCAGCAGCTCGGCGAACGCGATGTGCGCGCCGTCCAGCTGGCGGGTCCGCTCACCGACCCAGAGGAAGTGCGACGAGAGGTTGTAGAGCTTCGGGTTGGTGGCGTCGGCCTGGTCGAGCCGCAGCATCGAGCGCTCGTAGTCGAGCAGGAGCGCCTCGTGGCTGGCGAAGATCTCGGTGGACTGCAGCGAGGTGTCCGTGACGCCGCAGGCGCTCATGAACCGCAGGCCGCGGTCGATCTCGTTGGCCAGCGCCTCGAAGCGCTGCGCCGCCGGCGACGCCGAGACGAAGTCCTTGTTCCAGTCGTGCACCTGGTGCAGGTCGGCCATGCCGGCGCCGGTGAGGGCGCGGACCAGGTTCATCGCGGCGCCCGCGTTCGCGTAGGCGCGGATCATCCGGCCGGGGTCCGGCACGCGGAGCTCGGGCTTGGCGACCAGGGAGTTGATGATGTCGCCGCGGTACACCGGCAGGCCCAGTGCGTCCGTCGCGGCCGAGCGCGGCTTCGCGTACTGGCCGGCGATCCGGCCGACCTTGACCACCGGCAGGCTGGCGCCGTAGGTGAGCACGACGGCCATCTGCAGCAGCGTGCGCAGGTTGGCGCGGATGTGCGGCTCGGTGTTGGACTCGAACGTCTCCGCGCAGTCACCGCCCTGCAGGAGGAAGGCCTCGCCGCGGGCGACCATCGCCAGCCGGCTCTTCAGCCGGTCGATCTCGGCCGGGACGGTGATCGGCGGCACACTCTCCAGCACGCCGCGGACCCGCCGGGTCGCCTCGGGGTCGGGCCACTCCGGCTGCTGCGCGGCGGGCAGCGCCAGCGCCTTGTCGAGCCGCGTCCGCAGTTCGGGCGGCAGCGGCGGCAGCTCGGGCAGTGTGTCGACGGGGACGTCCACAGTCCAGTTCACGCAGACCAGGATAAGGTTCGCGCCGCACGCCGCTTCGCCCGGTTGGCCACCGGCGTGGCTCTCACCCTCCGGACCGGCAGGAACCGTCGGTCGCGGGGAACACGCCATCACGCAGGTAGCCCAGCACCACGTCGTTTCCGCACGCATTTTCCCGCGTGAAGACGCCGTGCCCGCCGGCGTCGACGGTCACCATCCGCGCGCGGGCCCCGAACGCCGCCCGCGTCTCGCGCGCGCCGGACAGCGGGGTCGCCGGGTCGCGCAGGTTCTGCACCAGCAGGACGTTCGCCGGACCGGGGCCGCCGACGCGCACCGGCGGCTCCGTGCGCTCGACGGGCCAGAACGCGCACGGGTTCACGTTCGCCGCGGCCGGGCCGAACATCGGGTGCCGCGCCCGTTCGCGTTCGACCGCCCGCTGGTAGAAGCCGAGTTGCGCGGGCCAGTCGGCGTCGTTGCAGAGCACCTGCAGCTGCAGCGCGGCGCGGTTGTCGCCGTCGAGCGGCCCGGCCGCGGCGCGCGCGGTGCCCGCCCATTCCCCGGCCACGGCCGGGAAGAACGCATCGTCGTACAGCCCGCTCCACGTGTCGGACCGGAATTCCGGCCCGCGGACGGCGGCGAGCTCGAAGAACTTCGCCGTCACCGCCGCCGGGGTCCGCCCCAGGTGGTAGTCGTCGTCGCGCTGGGCCGCCCACGCGGCGAAGTCCGGGAAGCGGTCTTCGAACCCTTCGGCGAAGCGCTGGTTGGCGCGGACGTCGAGGCCGCGCGGGCCGAGGACGCTGTCGAGCACGATCCGGTCCGTGCGGCCGGGGAACATCGACGCGTAGGCGGCGCCGAGGTAGCTGCCGTAGGAGACGCCGTAGTAGGAGATCTTCTTCTCCCCCAGCGCTTCCCGGATCCGGTCGAGGTCGCGGGCGGTGTTCGCGGTCGTCATGTGCGGCAGCAGGTCCTTTGTGGACGCAGCGCCGCACTTTCCGGCCACGGCACGCGCTTTCGCGGCGGTGGCGACGACGTCCCGCGGCCCGTCCGCGTACGGGCCGAGCACGGCGCCGCGTTCCTCCGGAGTCGTCATGCCGCACGTTACGGGCGTGCTGTAGGTGGTGCCGCGGGGGTCGAAGCCGATGACGTCGTAGGCGTCCGGCAGGCCGGAGCCGCCCATGCGCTGCTGCAGCTGAGCGGGCATGGCGAGCCCGGGACTGCCCGGCCCGCCGGGGTTCATCAGCAGCACGCCACGGCGCTTGCCGGGTTTGCCCTGGTGGCGGGAGATCGTGAGCTCGATGGTGCGGTCCGGGTGCGCGTAGTCGAGCGGCACGCGCAGGGTGGCGCATTCGAGGCCGGCGGTCGGGGACGGCGACATGCCGTAGTCCGGGCAGCGAGCCGTCCACTGCAGTTTCGGGGCCGCCTCCGCGGGAGGTGCGGCGAGCAGGGGCAGGAACGCCAGGGCGATCAGGGTTTTCCGCATGCCCCGAGCCTGCCGCGGCGGGCCCGCGCGGACGTCAGCCCAGGGACCGGACCACCGGCTCCGCCCCTGGGCTGACGTGGGGTCACGCGGCTTGCGCGCGGTTGTACAGGTTCTGCGCGTCGGTGCCGAAGTACGGCCCGAACATGTAGCCCGGCAGGAAGTTGTAGCCGAAGCTGTTGACCGAGGCCTGCACGCCGGCGCCGGTGCCTTCGTTGAACGACAGGAACCACGGTCCGCCGCTGGAGCCGCCGGTCATGTGGCACTGCATGCCGTGGTCCTGGGTCAGCAGGAAGTCGGTGAAGGTGCCGCCGCTGCAGTAGATCAGCTTCGTGCCGTCGTAGGGCGCGGCGGCCGGGTAGCCGAAGGTGTACATGTTCTGGTTCTTCGGCTGGTTGAAGGCGATGCCCTGCGCGCCGACGACATCGGTGAGCCGCTGCGAGTTCAGCGGGTTGACGACGGCCATGCCGACGTCGTAGTTGATGTCCTCACTGGCTTCCCACTGCGGCGTGGTGAGGGTGGTCTTAGCCGTCCACTGGCCGTAGGGGGCGTTGCCGTTGTCGTAGCCGGGGACGAAGACCCATTGGGTGTGCCAGGTCCCCTGGTACTTCACGCAGTGCCCGGCGGTGACGACCACGCTGCCGTTGGCGCTGGTGACGGCGTCCCCGGAGCAGGACGCTTTCTGGCCGTTGAAGAGGAAGAACACGCGCCCGGCGGTCTGGGTGACCTTGCCGCCGCCGGTCCAGGGCCCACCGCCGTTCGGGATGCTTTGGATGATTTGGCTCCGCCCCTTGGCCACGTCCTTCGGCGTTGCGGCCGGAGCTTTGACGAGGGAGTCCATGGGGACGGCCGCCCGCATGGCATCGGGCGTCCAGAAGGGTTTTGCCGCTTGTGCGGGCGCGCCGACCAGGGCGAACGCAACGGAGAGGACGGCGGTGACCACCGCGGCCCGGAGTTTCGTGTGCTTCAAGACGCCCCACCTTCCGCAGAAGTGAATCGTCGCAAAGGCGACACAACCCCTCGAAAGTAATTGCCTGACCACGCACCGCACAGCCGCCGTCCGGCGTAACGCTTTCACGCCGGTCAGCCGTCTTCCGGCCCCAGACCCACTCGCACTTCCTGCAGGCGGATGAACTGCCCGACGATCTCCGTGACGCCGGGATACTCCTCCGGCGAAAGCGCCGGCAACACCGACGGCCATTCGCTCGATTGCGCCACCTCCGCGAGGATCCGGGATCGCGCGGGTTCGGCCAACCGGCGGGCCATCGCCAGCAGCACCGAACTTCTGCTGTAGGCCCGGAGTGACGAGCTCACGAGGTCCAGTGCGCGTTCCAGGTCGCGTTGAGCCAATCGTTCGAGGAAGGCCGCGCCGGCGACCGCATGCGGTTCGACGCCCAAGCTCGCCAGCACATCGAGGCCATCGCCGTAACCGGCGGCCCCCATCGCCTCGGCCAGTGGTTCGACCAGCCTAAAGGCGAACACCTCGTCGTTGCCGCTGTCCCGCACGATCGCGATCGCGCGCTCGATCCGGCCCACGGCGCACAATTCCCCGATCACGGCACTGTAGGCAAGCCGGCGATCATGGGAGTCCTCGATCTTTTCGGCGAACCCGAGCGCCTGATCCGGAAGGCCGGCCGCACAATAGAAGTCGACCAGACGAGTGGCAGCAAAACTCTCGGAATGGATCTCGGCCACGCGTTCGCCGACCTGATCGGCGATGCGGCGCACCTCCTCCCATGCCCCGGCAGCACGATGGCGGCGCAGCAGCGTCGCCATCGCCTCCGCCAGCTCGGAGGCTCGGTCGAGCCGAACGACCACCTGCTCGGCCAGATTCACGTCGCCCGAATTCGCCAGCAGCCTTGCGATCTGTGGAAAGTCGTGCCGCTCCACGCCGGAGGCGATCAAGATCCGGGCGAGCCGCTCGGCGGCAGGCACGTCGTTCGCGGCAACGACGAAATCGACAATGCTCCGGAACGTGTCGTTGTGCCGATAGTCGTCACCCGGGCGGCGCGCGGCGGATTCCGCCCGCGAAGCGAGGTTCTTCGCGGTGTCGATGTCGCCGAACTTCAACACGCCTTCGGCGAGCGCGGTCAAAGCAGCCGCGCGAGTCTCCGGACCGACGCGGACTCCCGGCTGTCCGAACTTCTTCCTCAGCAGTTCCATCGCCCGCTCGTACCCCTCGCGCGCAGCGACCGACTCGAGCACCAAAGACAACCCGCGCCTGCCATAAGTGGACGACGTGGAGCCGATGAGCGATTCGGCGCAATCGATGCGACCTGCGTCGATGGCGATTCTGATGAGCTCGTAGACCAGCTGCTCGCGACGATTCGAGTCACCCACCCCGGACACTTTGGCGCTGGCGGCTTGGAGGTCGGTGCGGGCCAGGTCTTCCAGCTCCAGCCGGGCAAGGATTCTTTGCGTGAAAGCCCCCTCCGATGCCGCAAGATCGTACGCCGCTTTCGCATCACCCTCTCGCAAGAGACGGCGCGCGGCCCGCTCGACCACCTCCGCGCGAAACACCGGATCGAAGGTATTCGACAGTTCGACTGCGCGATCGATTTCCCCTCGCTCGACCAACCGGCCGGCCACGAAGAACCGTGCGCTGAGCCTGGCATCGCCGTCGGCTATCCCGTCGGCGGCAGCCAGCATCGAGGCGGGCTCGCTCTCCGGACCGTCCGTCGACAAAGTCAGCAGCGCCCGGCTTCGCCAGCCCGCGTTTTCGATGGCTTCGGCCATCGCCCGGGCCCGCGCGATATCACCGCAGGCCGCGACTTCACTGATAAGGCGCCGTCTGACATACGAATACCGCTTTTCATCGACGACCTCGGCCACTATCCGCTCGGCACGATCCACCTGTCCGACCCGGGCCAAAGCCTGAGCCAGCTCGCATACCGCATCGATCCTCCGCTCCCGCGCGGAGATCGAGCGCGCGAGCGCCTCCGCACGGTCGAACTTGCCCAGTCGGGCCCACAGTGCGGGCAACCGCGCCGGAGTCCGGGCGTTCCGCGCACCGAGATCGGCACGATGCACGGCCAGCTTGACGAGGCTCACCACATCGGGCCGAGCCGACGCGGAGACCGCCGCGTGGGCCGCCGCGATCTCGGCCTGGGCCGAGGCTTCACCACCGGAAACCTCCAGCAAGCGTTCCTGCCGTGCCAGGTCTGTGACGCACTCGACCAGCCGCTCGAGTTGCCCGGCGTCCTGCAGAAGCCTGGGATAGCCCAGGAGGAGGAACTGAGGCGTGGACACGGGCCAGCCTTGGTCGCGGTATCCATCGGCCCAGGCGGTAATCCGGTCCCGATAAGCCTGAAGAGCCTCTTCGCCGAACCGGAGCACCGCTTCGTCTTGGAGTCCCTCGTGGCCCAGCAGATAGATTTCCGGAGCCGAACCGGGGTTGCAGCGAGCCTCGCGGCGGCTGAACACCCTGCTTCCGACACTGTTCAAGATCGCGCGGACGCGCGACTCCACCTGGTCTGGCCCACCGATTCCGGAAGCGACACCGTCGTCCGGTGCAGGTAGGGCGCTCCCTCGGCCGATGAGTTCGACCAGGTCGTCACGGCTGAGCCCGCCTCGGGCAGCGACCAGCAAGCCCAGCGTATCCCGGGCTTCGCCCGCCTCCGCATGGAGAAGCCGGTCGAGATCGCGTTCCTTGTCCTGCCGGACCGCGGATGCCGCGGGGGAGGGTGCGAGTTCGCGGACGATCGCGGCGTCACGGAGGGGGTGGTGCTGGTGGAGTACAGGGGGAATACCGGGACTCGACCGCCCGCTGACGATCACCCGCATGCCGTGGGCTGGCCGTCGGGGCAGCAGGGCCGCGATGCTCCCGGCCCCGCCTGCTGCCCGGTCCTCGTCGAGCCCGTCCACGACCAGGATCAGCCGTCGACCGCCCTTCGCACTGGCTTCCGCGGCCGCGTCCAGCAGTCCCGGGAAGTCAGAGGCGCAGGCCTTCTCCGGCTCCGGGATACCCAGCACCTCCGCCAGCTGCGGGATCACGGCAGCCAGGAAGCCCGTTCGATTGTCGGATTCCGCGTCCCGCGCCGAGATGAAGAACGCGACCAGCCGGACCTCTTCGGGTGGATCGAGCACGAACGACGCCATGAGAGCGGTCTTGCCGCTCCAGGCGTCGGCTCGCCACCACGCGTAGGACGGCGCCGGATCGGATTCCCGGCAGAACCGTTCCAGCTCGGCCAGCTCGGTTTCCCGCCCCTTGAGGTGATCCGGTGCCACTTCACGGACGGTCCCCCGGTACCACGACTTGGCGATGCCGCGCGCACCGTAGTGGAAGCTGCCCGCGACGTCTCCGATCTGGACGATGTTCCCGGTCACGTCGCCGCTGACCGAGGCCGAGTTCACGACGTTTCCCGGCTCGTCTTCCGCCGGCTGGGTCATCGACGATCCTCCCCGTCACCGTTCGCTGGCTCTCCCAGGTCGCTGCGGGAGCACCCGTTGTTACGGCTCAACGGCGAAGGCCCCCTCACCAGTGGCGAGGGGGCCTCCGAGACGAAACGATCAGACGACCGCGAGCGGCAACGCCGTCGGGTGGACCGGAGCCGGGAGGTCCGACGCGCCCGTCAAGTACGTGTCCACCGCGTTGGCCACCGAGCGGCCCTCCGCGATCGCCCACACCACCAGGGATGCCCCACGGTGAGCGTCGCCACAGACGAACACGCCCGGGCTCTCCGTCTGCCAGTCCGCGCCGCAGGACAGGGTTCCGCGGCGGGTCAACGACAGGCCGAGGCCGCCCAGCAGCGGCATTTCCTCGACGCCCTCGAAGCCGATCGCCAGCAACACCAGGTCCGCCGGGAGCGTCTCGATCTCGTCGTTCACCGGGATCACCTCGCGGCGTCCGGTGGCCGGGTCCTTCTGGACGCGGACCTGCTGCAGCTCCACCCCCGTCACGCGTCCGTCGGCGGAACCCACGAACCGCTTGACCGCCACCGCGAACTTCCGCTCACCCGCCTCCTCGTGCGCCGCGTACGTGCGCAGGATGTACGGCCAGGTCGGCCACGGCGACCGCTCGTCGTCGCGGGCGGACGGCGGCATCGGGTACTGGTCGAGCTGCGTCACCGACAGCGCGCCCTGGCGGGTCGCCGTTCCGTAGGAGTCCGCGCCGGTGTCGCCGCCGCCGATGATCACCACGTGCTTGCCACGCGCGTCGATCGCCGGGGGGCCGTCGCCCTCGACGTACTTGTTGGCCGGGACCAGGTGCTCCATCGCCAGGTGGATGCCCGCCAGCTCGCGCCCCGGCGTCGTCGTGTCGTCGCGGCCGCGCAGCGCGCCGACCGCGAGCACCACCGCGTCGTACTGCGCGCGCAGGTCCTCCACCGACAGGTCGACGCCGACCTCGCAGCCCGTCACGAACCGGGTGCCTTCCTTGCGCAGCTGCGCCAGGCGGCGGTCGAGGACCTTCTTCTCCATCTTGAACTCGGGGATGCCGTAGCGCAGCAGCCCGCCGAGGCGGTCGTCGCGCTCGAACACCGTGACCTCGTGCCCGGCGCGGGTCAGCTGCTGGGCGGCGGCGAGCCCGGCCGGGCCGGAGCCGACGACCGCGACCCGGCGGCCACTGGACACTTCGGACACCTGCGGCTGGACGTAGCCCGCTTCCCAGGACTGGTCGGCGATCGTCTGCTCGACGCGCTTGATCGCCACCGGGCCGCCGGAGAGCGGGGAGATCGACAGCACGCAGCCCGCTTCGCACGGCGCCGGGCACAGCTTCCCGGTGAACTCGGGGAAGTTGTTGGTCGCGTGCAACCGGTCGCTCGCCGCGGCCCAGTCGCCGCGGCGGACCAGGTCGTTCCACTCCGGGATGAGATTGCCCAGCGGGCAGCCCGAGCCGCCGGAGTGGCAGAACGGGATGCCGCAGTCCATGCACCGCGACGCCTGCTTGCGCACCTGGTCGTTGCGCTCGGCGGAAGGAACGTCCGCGTAGACCTCGCCCCACGAAGAAAGCCGTTCCTCGTAAGACTTCTTCTTCGGCTCTTCGCGGTCGTACTTCAGGAAACCGGTCGGGTCAGCCACGAGCGGCCTCCATGATCGCCTCGTCGACGTCGCGGCCGGCGGCGCGGGCCGCCTTCGCCGCATCCAGGACCCGCTGGTAGTCGCGCGGCATCACCTTCGTGAACGCCACCGACCGGCGCGGCCAGTCGCCGAGCAGCGAGGCCGCCACCGCGGAGCGGGTGAGATCGTAGTGCTGTTGCACGGTTTTCTTCAGCCACGCCAGGTCGTCGGCGGTCGGCCGCAGCAGGTCCACCATGTCCTGGTTGACCTTCTTCGCGTCGACGTCGAGGACGAAGGCGATGCC
This sequence comes from Amycolatopsis mediterranei, assembly GCF_026017845.1. Classification (NCBI taxonomy): domain Bacteria; kingdom Bacillati; phylum Actinomycetota; class Actinomycetes; order Pseudonocardiales; family Pseudonocardiaceae; genus Amycolatopsis; species Amycolatopsis mediterranei. The sequence goes on along the minus strand of NZ_CP100416.1, from coordinate 2,552,253 downwards.
GCCGGACATGCCGGCCGCGAGGTTGCGCCCGGTCGGGCCGAGCACCACCGCACGGCCGCCGGTCATGTACTCGAAGGCGTGGTCGCCGACACCCTCGGCGACGACCGTGGCACCGGAGTTGCGGACGCAGAAGCGTTCGCCGACCTGGCCGCGCAGGAAGATTTCGCCGCCGGTGGCGCCGTAGGCGATCGTGTTGCCCGCGATCGTCTGCGCCTCGGCGGCGAAGGACGCCTCCGGGTCGGGGCGGACGACGATCCGGCCGCCGGAGAGGCCCTTGCCGACGTAGTCGTTCGCGTCGCCGACCATGTCGAGGGTGATGCCGCGCGGCAGGAACGCGCCGAGCGACTGGCCCGCCGACCCGGTGAGCGTGACGTGGATCGTGCCCTCGGGCAGGCCGTCCCCGCCGTAGCGGCGGGTGATCTCCGAGCCGAGCAGCGTGCCGACGGTCCGGTTGACGTTGCGCACCGGCAGCTCGATGTTCACCTGGTGCGCGTCTTCCAGGGCCGCCTCGGCGAGCTGGATCAGCGTGCGGTCCAGGGCGTGCTCGAGCCCGTGGTCCTGGCCGCGGGTGCGCCGCTTGGCGCCGCCGTACGGGGTCTCCGAGGGCATCTCGAAGATCGGCGCCAGGTCCAGACCGGACGCCTTCCAGTGCTCGACCGCCTCGTCGGTGTTCAGCAGCTCGGCGTGCCCGATGGCCTCGTCGAGCGTGCGGAAGCCCAGCGCCGCCAGGGTTTCGCGGACTTCTTCGGCGACGAACTTGAAGAAGTTGACGACGTGCTCGACCTGGCCGGTGTAGCGCTTGCGCAGCTCGGGGCTCTGCGTGGCGACGCCGACCGGGCAGGTGTCGAGGTGGCAGACGCGCATCATGATGCAGCCGGCGACGACGAGCGGGGCCGTCGCGAAGCCGTACTCCTCGGCGCCGAGCAGCGCCGCGATGACGACGTCGCGCCCGGTCTTCATGGCGCCGTCCACCTGGACGGTGATCCGGTCGCGCAAGCCGTTGAGCAGCAACGTCTGCTGGGTCTCGGCGAGGCCGATCTCCCACGGCGTGCCGGCGTGCTTGAGCGAGTTCATCGGGGACGCGCCGGTGCCGCCGTCGTGACCGGAGATGAGCACGACGTCCGCGTGCGCCTTGGACACGCCCGCCGCGACCGTGCCGACGCCGAGCGAGGACACCAGCTTCACGTGGATGCGGGCGTGCTCGTTGGCGTTCTTGAGGTCGTGGATCAGCTGGGCCAGGTCCTCGATGGAGTAGATGTCGTGGTGCGGCGGCGGCGAAATGAGGCCGACGCCCGGCGTGGAGTGCCGGGTGCGCGCGATCCACGGGTACACCTTGTTCGGCGGCAGCTGGCCGCCCTCGCCGGGCTTCGCGCCCTGCGCCATCTTGATCTGGATGTCGTCGGCGTTGACCAGGTACTCGCTCGTGACGCCGAAGCGGCCCGAAGCGACCTGCTTGATCGCACTGCGGCGCTCGGGGTCGTAGAGCCGCTCGGGGTCTTCGCCGCCCTCACCGGTGTTGGACCGGCCGCCGATCCGGTTCATCGCGATGGCCAGGGTTTCGTGCGCCTCGGCCGAGATCGAGCCGTACGACATCGCGCCCGTGTTGAAGCGCTTGAAGATCGCCTCGGCGGGCTCGACCTCGTCGAGCGGCACCGGCTCGCGAACGCCGTCCTTGAACGCGAACAGCCCGCGCAGCGTGCCGCCCTCGCGGTAGAGGCGATGCACCTCTTCGGTGTACTTGCGGTAGACCTCGTCGCGGCCGGTCTTGGACGCGTGCTGCAGCAGGAACACCGTCTCCGGCGTGAACAGGTGCAGCTCGCCCTCGCGGCGGTAGGCGTACTCGCCGCCCGTGTCGAGTCCACGGTGGACGCGGTCGGTCGGGTTTTCCGGGTACGCGCGGCGGTGGCGCGTCGCGACCTCTTCGGCGAGCACCTCGAGGCCGACGCCGCCGAGCTTCGACGACGTCCCGGTGAAGTACTCGTCGAGCAGGTTCTGGCTCAGGCCGAGGGATTCGAAGACCTGGGCGGCGGTGTACGCACCGACCGTGGAGATGCCCATCTTGGACATGATCTTCAGGACGCCCTTGACCAGCGCCTGCACGTAGTTGCGGATCGCCTTGGCGGGCTCGATGCCGGTGACCGCGCCCTGCCCGATCATGTCTTCGATGGTCTCGAAGGCCAGGTAAGGGTTGACCGCGGCGGCGCCGTAGCCGAGCAGCAGCGCGATGTGGTGCACCTCGCGCGCGTCACCGGATTCGACGACCAGCGCGACGCGCAGGCGTTCCTTGGTGCGGACCAGGTGGTGGTGCACGGCGGCGACCAGCAGCAGCGACGGGATCGGCGCCATCCGGTGGTCGGAGTCGCGGTCGGACAGCACGAGCGTGCGCGCGCCGGCCGCGATGGCCTCGGAGGCCTCCCGCCGGACCCGCTCGATCGCCGACGCCAGTGCCTCGGCACCGCCGTCCACTTCGTACAGTCCGGAAAGGACACTGCAGGCGAAGCCGGGGAGGTCGCCGTCGTCGTTGATGTGGATGAGCTTGGCGAGCTCGTCGTTGTCGATGACCGGGTACGGCAGCTTCAGGTGCCGGCAGGACGCCGGGCCGGGGGCCAGCAGGTTGCGCTCCGGGCCCATGATCCGCGCCATGCAGGTGACGAGCTCTTCGCGGATCGCGTCCAGCGGCGGGTTGGTCACCTGGGCGAAGTTCTGCTTGAAGTAGTCGTAGAGCAGCCGGGATCGCTTCGAAAGCACCGCGGGCGGGGTGTCGGTGCCCATCGAGCCGATCGGCTCGGCACCCTTCTCGGCCATCGGCGCGAGCAGGATCTTGAGCTCTTCTTCGGTGTAGCCGAAGGAAAGCTGGCGCCGCAGCACGGAGTCGTGGCTCTGCACGACGTGGTCGCGGTCGGGCAGCTCGGCGAGCTTGAGCAGGCCCGCGTGCAGCCACGAGTCGTAGGGCAGCTCGGCGGCCAGCGCGGACTTGACCTCTTCGTCGTCCACGATCCGGCCGGCCTCGGTGTCGACCAGGAACATCTTGCCGGGCTTGAGCCTGCCCTTGGCCACGACGTCCTTCGGGGCGACGTCCAGGACGCCGGCCTCGCTGGCGAGCACGACGCGGTCGTCGGCCGTGCGCCACCAGCGCGCCGGGCGCAGGCCGTTGCGGTCCAGCACCGCGCCGACCAGGCTGCCGTCGGTGAAGGTGACGCAGGCCGGGCCGTCCCACGGTTCCATCAGGCTGGCGTGGAACTGGTAGAAAGCGCGGCGCTCGGGCTTCATGGTGGCGTGGTTCTCCCACGCCTCCGGGATCATCATCAGCACCGCGTGCGGGAGCGACCGGCCGCCCAGGTGCAGCAGCTCGAGGACCTCGTCGAAGGACGCCGAGTCCGACGCGTCCGGCGAGCAGATCGGGAACAGCCGCGAAAGGTCGCCGGAGATGACGTCGGATTCCAGCAGCGCCTCGCGGGCCCGCATGCGGTTGCGGTTGCCGCGGATGGTGTTGATCTCGCCGTTGTGGGCCACGAACCGGAACGGGTGGGCCAGCGGCCACGACGGGAAGGTGTTGGTGGAGAAGCGGGAGTGCACCAGCGCGATGGCGCTTTCCAGCCGCTCGTCGCGCAGGTCGGCGAAGAACGCCGGCAGCTGCTCCGGTGTCACCATGCCCTTGTAGACGATCGTCCGCGAGGACAGCGACGGGAAGTAGGTGCCGCAGCCGGCGTTCGCGCTCTCGTTTTCGACGCGCTTGCGCAGGCAGAAGGCGAGCCTGTCCAGCTCCACACCGGATTTTCCGTCGCCGGTGACGAAAAGCATGGCGAAGTGCGGCATCACCGAGCGGGCGGTCGGGCCGATGTCGGCGCGATCGGCGTCGACGGGGACCTCCCGCCAGCCGAGGACCTCCAGGCCCTCCTCGACGGCGATGCGTTCGGCGAGCCCGACGGCCTTGCGCCGCTGCTCGGCGTCCTGCGGCAGGAACGCGATGCCGGCGGCGTAGGTGTGGTGCCCGTGCTCGTCCGGTGTGGGCAGCGCGAAGCCGGCTTCGGCCCGCAGCAGCACGTCGGGCAGCTGCAGCAGGATGCCGGCGCCGTCGCCGCTGGTGGGCTCGGCGCCCGCGGCGCCGCGGTGGTCGAGGTTCATCAGCGCGGCCAGGCCGTCGGTGACGATGCCGTGGGAGCGGCGCCCGCGGATGTCGGCCACCATGGCCACACCGCAGGAGTCCTGCTCGGTCTCCGGGTCGTACAGACCCTGCTTGCCGGGCATGGCGGAGAAGATCAACGGGACCTCCTTCGTCGTCTTGTCGTGCGGGGCCGGACTACCGGCCGGGGAGCGCACGGGACGACGATGGCCCGCTTGTTAGCGCGACTTTAACACCTGGGAAACACCGCAGCAGCACTTCAGAGCGCCTCGGACGACGTCGGACGGTAACGATCTGGCTGCGCGGAACGACATAGTTCCTGATGGGTTCCCGGTAGTTCGTTCCGCTAAGTATACGGCCCGCCAACCCGGCTCAAAACCACTGTGGCGTGATCGCCGCACTGTGTCCCCGCTCACTAGAACGTGTTACATTTCGCCGCATGATCCTCGATCGGTTCAAGCTCACCGACCAGGTCGCGGTGGTCACCGGCGCCGGACGCGGAATCGGCGCGGCCACCGCGGTGGCCCTCGCCGAAGCGGGCGCCGACGTGGTGATCGCCTCCCGCACCGAGGCCCAGCTCAAGGAAGTCGCCGCGCGCGTTTCCGACGCGGGCCGCCGGGCGGTCCCGGTGCCGGTGGACCTCTCCTCCCCCGAAGCGGCGGCCGCGCTGGCCGCGACGGCGGTGTCGGAGTTCGGCCGGCTCGACCTGGTGGTCAACAACGTCGGCGGCACGTACCCGCGCCCGCTGCTGGAGTCGACGGTGGACTTCATGGAGGAGGCGTTCCGCTTCAACGTGGCCACGGCCCACGCGCTGACGGTGGCGGCGGCGCCTTCGCTGGTCGAGACGGGCGGCTCGGTGGTCAACATCTCGTCGGTGATGGGCCGGGTGAGCGGCCGCGGCTTCGCGGCGTACGGAACGGCGAAGGCGGCCCTGGCGCACTACACGCGCCTGGCGGCGGCGGACCTGGCCCCTCGCGTCCGCGTCAACGCGATCTCGGTGGGCTCGGTGGCGACGTCGGCGCTGGAGATCGTGGTCGGCAACCCGGAGCTGAAGGAGAAGATGGAGTCGGCCACGCCGCTGCGGAAGATCGGCGAAGCCGAGGACATCGCGGCGACGGTGGTGTTCCTGGCGTCGCGGGCCGGCGGGTACATCACGGGCAAGATCCTCGAGGTCGACGGCGGGTTGCAGGCGCCGAACCTCGAGCTGGGCCTGCCCGACCTCTGACCCGGCCCCGCTCGATGTCCGACCCGAGCCCGCCCGGGCCCGCCCGGGCCCGCCCGGGCCCGCCCGGGCCCGCTCCGGCCACCGGAGGCTGGTCCAACGCAGTGAATGACTCATTCCTGGCGTCGGACGCCAGGAATGAGTCATTCACTGCATCGCCGCGGCCGGGCCTTCGAGAGGTTGAGCGATCAGCTCTCGTCGGTCTTCTTGGGCGCCTCGGCCGGCGCCTCCGAGGACGCCGGCTTCTCCGCGGAAGCCGGGGCATCGGCCGCCACCTTCGCGTGCTCCGGCTCGTCGGGGACCTTCGCGGGCTCGTCGGCGACCGCGGAATCGGCCGGCGACGCCACCGAAGCCTCCCCCGCCGAAGCCTCCTCGGCCGCAGCCGGGATCTGCCCCGCGGCCACCGGAACCTCGTCCGGCCCCACGGCGTCCTTGCTCACCAACGTCTCCGGCGCCTCCCGCGGCCCCCGCCTACCGGCGAGCACGAAGTACGCCACCGCAGCGAGGAACAGCAAGATCGACGTCCACACGTTCACCCGCAGCCCGAGGATGTGGTTCGCCGTGTCGGTGCGCATCATCTCGATCCAGCCGCGGCCCACCGTGTACCCCGCCACGTACAGCGCGAACGCCCGCCCGTGGCCGAGCTTGAACTTGCGGTCCGCCCAGACCACCAGCAGCGCGACCAGCAGGTTCCAGATCAGCTCGTACAGGAACGTCGGGTGGACCGGGCTCTCCGGCAGCGGGATGTGGCCCGTCGCGACGCCGTTGAGCAGGTTGTCCGGGTCCTCCGGGTTGAAGCGCTGGTAGACCTCCAGGCCCCACGGCAGGTCCGTGTGCGCGCCGTAGAGCTCCTGGTTGAAGTAGTTGCCGATGCGGCCGATCGCCTGCGCGACGACGATGCCGGGGGCGACCGCGTCGGCCATCGCCGGCAGCGGGATGCCCTTGCGGCGGCAGGCGATGAGCGCGCCCACCGCGCCGAGGGCGATCGCGCCCCAGATGCCGAGGCCGCCGTCCCAGATCGCGAACGCGTTCCACGGGTTGCGGCCCTCGGTGAAGTACAGCTCGGGGTCGGTGAGCACGTGGTACAACCGGCCGCCGACCAGGCCGAACGGCACCGCGAACACCGCGATGTCGATCACCGTGCCCTTGGTGCCGCCGCGGGCCTCCCAGCGCCGCTCGCCCCACCAGATCGCCACGATGATGCCGGCGATGATGCACAGGGCGTACGCGCGGAGCGGGATCGGTCCCAGGTGCCAGACACCACGGTCGGGGCTGGGGATCGTCGCGAGGTAGGCGCTCATCACGCGGCCACCGTAGCGCTAAGGCACCGGAGCATCCAAGGCGGCCAGGTACCCCGCTACCAGCGCGTGCGCGACCTGGGTGACGGCTTGGTCACGCGGGAGGAACCGCTCGTCGTGCAGGCTCGGCACGCCCGCCGTGTCGCCGAGGCCGACGAACAGCATGAGCCCGCGGGTCGCGCCGCCGCAGTAGTGGGCGAAGTCGTCGGCGCCGAAGGACCGGAACTGTTCGTCGACGACGAAGCCCGCGTGCCGCAGCCACCGCTGGGCGCCCGCGGCCAGCGCCGCGTCGTTGTCCAGGACCGGCTCGCACGGGCTGATCTCCAGCTCGGCGGTGCAGCCGTGCGCCCGCGCGGTGCCGTGCACGATGTCCGCGAGCGTCTCCAGGGCGCGCTCGCGGTCCTTCGTGCGCATCAGGCGCAGGGAGCCGAACGCGCTCGCGCTGTTCGGGACGACGTTGGCCGCCGCGCCGCCCTGGATGCGGCCGATCGAGCAGACCGCGCCGAACACCGGGTCGATCCGGCGGGACGCGAGCTGCTGCAGGCTGACGACCAGCTGGGACAGGGCCAGGATCGGGTCGCGCAGCAGGTGCGGGTAGCCGGCGTGGCCGCCCTGGCCGTGCATGGTCACCTCGAACTCGTCGGTGGAGGCGTTCACCGGGCCCGGCGTCGCCGAGACGACGCCGTGCGCGATCCGCGGCTGGACGTGCGCGCCGATCACCGTGTCCACCCGGTGCTCGGCCAGCACGCCGGACTCGACGACGTCGAGCGCGCCGGGCGGGGACGTCTCCTCCCGCGGCTGCAGCAGCGCCAGGAGCGGCCGCGGCACCCCGACGCGCCGGGCGGCCCGGAAGACGGCGACCAGCGCGGCCAGGTGGACGTCGTGGCCGCACGCGTGCATGAGCTCGTTCCCCGACGCCCACGGCACGCCGGTGCCCTCCAGCACCGGCAGGGCGTCGAGCTCGGCCCGCAGGGCCACGGCGGGGCCGTCCGACGTGCCGGGCAGCAGGACGGCGCGCCCGGTCTTGGCGACACGGGTGCCGTCGCCCGCGTCGAGCGCGGCGCTCACCAGCCGGGCGGTGTCCTCCTCGTCGCCGGAACCCCGGGGGTCGGCGTGCACGGCGTGCCGGAGCTCGACGGCGGCGGGCAGTTCGTCGGCGATCGCCTGCGTCCACCGGGTCCACAGATCACTCACACGTGCTCCAAGCGGTAGATCCTGTTCGCGTTCTCGTGCCCCACCAAAGCACACAGCCGGACGGCGTCCTTTTCGGACATCGCGTCCGCGTCGAGCGCCGAGCGGACGAAGTCCGACAAGCCCTGCCGGAACAGGGCCGTGCCCAGGTGGTACAGCTCGGCCAGGCCGAAGGCGTCGGTGGAGAAGAGCACCTTCCCGAACGGCGCGATCTCCAGGAGCTCGGCCAGCACGGCCGGGGCCCGGAACCCCGCGTTGTGCGTGATGAGCCCGGCGTCGACGAACACGTGCTCGAAAACCTGCGCCAGATACGCGGCGTGGCGGTGGAACGGGTAGTTGTGCAGCAGCAGGATGGGCACGCCGCTGCCGCGCGTGGCCCGCAGCAGCCCGGTGAGCAGCAGCGGGTCGCCGCGGTGCAGGTCGGCGTCGGCGTCGCCGTAGCCGACGTGGAACTGCACCGGCAGGCCGAGGTCGAGGCCGGTGAACACGAGGTGCCGGTGCAGCACCTCGTCGGCCAGCCGGGTGCCGCCCGCGGCGAGCCACCGCCCGGCGGCGGCCTCGACCTCCGAGGGCGACGGCCGCTCCCCCGCCAGGGCGAGACCGGCGCGGTAGGCCGCGATCGACTTGAGCCCGACGGCGGTCTCGGCGCGTTTCGCCAGCTCGTCGGCGAAGGCCGCGGCGAACCCGCGGGCCGTCGTCCCCCGGATCACCGCCTCCGCCACCTGTTCCAGCCGGACGACGTCGTGCGCGCGCGTGCCCGCGAGCCCGGCGAACTCCGCGGTCGTGGTCAGCGCGTCCGGTAGGAACCCGCCGTCCACGAGGAAATCGGTCGTGCCGGTGGCCCGCAGGAACCGCCGGGCCACCTCGGCCGCACCGAGTTCGGCGCGGCGCTCGAGGTAGGCCTCGGCGGGGGTGTGCTTCGGCAGGTCCAGCACGGGCGCGCAGCGTTCGCGCACGGCCAGCCCGATGAGCGAGTCGAACAGGCTGGTGCCCAGCGGCGACGGCGCGTCGGCCTCCGTCAGCATCGCCTCGAAACCCGCGCGGGTGACGTCCCGGGTGACGACGCCGTGGCAGTGGTGGTCCACCAGCGGCAGGTCCGCGACGAACGGGAGCAGACTTCTCATGTGCCTCCGTCCACACTCGTCAGCCTCTCCCCCACCCTACGAGCGTAGGCAGGCGCCGCCAGCACCAAGATCACCGCGAGCCCGAGCACGGCCGCGGCCACCACCGGGAACCAGCGCGCCGGGCCCTCGGTGGGGTACGGCACCACGTTGACGTACACGGTGTAGCCGAGCACGGCGAGCGCGCCGATCGGGAAGACGAGGTGCCACCCCGGCACGCGCATCCGCCGCTTCACGAACAGCAGCAGGATCGCGCCGATCGTCGTCAGCAGGTAGATCACCAGCAGGATCAAAGTCCCGATCGAGCCGCTCCACGCGAAGGTGTCCGACGCCGTCGCGCCGAAGAAGACCGCGCACACCAGGATGATCAGGACGGCGGCGCCCGCCACCGCGCTGACCGCGGCCACCGGCGTGCCGCGCGAAGACGTCCGGCCGATGCCGCGGCCGCCCACCGCGTCGCGGCCGAGGGCGTAGAGCAGCCGCGAGCCGCCGACGACGCAGGCGAGGCAGCAGCCGAACGCGCTGATCGCGGCGCCCACGCTGATGACGTCGCCGACCCACGCGCCCGCGTACCGGCTGCCGAGGTCGCCGAGCAGGGACGGCGAGTCGTGGAACGCGCCCGCGTCGCCGCCGAACGCCATCATCTCCACGGCCGTCACCACCACGAAGTAGAGGCCGCCGAAGATCGCCGTGCCGAGGATCGCGCGCGGGATGTTGCGCTTCGGGTCGTGGGTTTCCTCCCCGAGCGTCGCGGCGGCTTCGAACCCGGCGAAGGACAGGAAGCCGAAGACCGCGCCGAGGAACACGCCGGACAGCCCGGTTTCCGGGACGAAGACGGCCATCGTGAACCGCGCGCCGCCGGGTGCGCCGCCCGCGAGCAACCGCACCAGGATCACCACCGTGACCAGCAGGATCACCGCGATCGTCGCGCCTTCGACGGCGAGCAGGGTGCTCGTGCCGCGGCGGGCGGGCAGCACGGACAACAGCCACGCGCCGATCAGCGCGACGGCCGTCAGCACGAACGGGCCCCAGGACGGCGGATCCGGCCAGATGCCCACCTGCGTCAGGAAAGCCGTGCCCAGCGTGCCCGCGGCCGAGCTCGTGACGACGGCGTAGAACGTGTACGTCCCGAGGAGCCCGATACCCGAGACGACACCCGCGCGCGGGCCGAGGGTGGCGCCGACGAAGGCGTACACCGAGCCGGCGTGCTGGTAGTACCGGCAGAGCTTGACGAAGCCGTACGCGACCAGCAGGACGCCGACCGCCGAGAGCAGGAAGGCGAGCGGCACGGCGCGGCCGGCGGCCGCGGCGGTCTGCTGGGGATTGATGTTGGCGGCCATGCTCGGGGCCATCAACGCCACGGACAAGCCGACGGCCTGCCAGACGGAGAGGGAGCGGCGCAGCCCTGGACGGGTTTCGACGGTGTCTGACACGATCTTCACCTCTTTCTCAGGTGAGCAGACCCAGTGAACAGCGACGGGGGCAGGATGAGCCAGCTCGATCGGGCGGAACTCGCACAACAAGGCGCACTGCGGGCCGACGGCCTGCGCGCTGCCGGCGTGGAGCTCGTCGCGCTGACCTTCGTGGACAACAGCGGCATCGCGCGGGTGAAAGCCGTGCCGGTGGACCGGCTGTGGTCGGCGGCGGCGTGGGGCGTCGGCGCGTCGAACTCGTTCGACTTCTTCCTGGCCACCGACGACATCGTGGACGGCACGCATTCGCGCGGCCCGGTCGGCGACCTGCGGCTGCACCCGGACCTCGACGCGCTCGTGCCGCTGGCCGCGCAGCCGGGCTGGGCGTGGGCGCCGGCGTGGCGGTACGACCAGGAAGGCGCGCCGCACCCGCAGGACGCGCGGGCGCTGGCCGCGGCCGCGACGGCCCGGCTCGCGGAGCTGGGCTACAACGCGCGGACGGCGTTCGAGATCGAGTGGGTGATCACGGCGGCCGACGCGCCGGACGACCCGCGCTCGGCCACCGCGGGCCCCGCCTACGGCTACGCGCGGCTTTCCTCGCAGGCGGGCTACCTGCGCAAGCTGGTGTCCACGTTGACCGCCCAGGGGGTCGCGGTGGAGCAGATCCACCCGGAGTACGCGGCGGGGCAGTTCGAGGTGTCGGTGGCGGCCGGTGACCCGGTGCGCGCGGCGGACGTGGCGGTGCTGACGCGGGAGACGATCCGGACGGTCAGCGAGCAGTACGGGCTGCGGGCGTCGTTCACGCCGAAGTTCGCGCCGGACGGCGTCGGCAACGGCGGTCACGTCCACCTGAGCCTGTGGGACGGCGACCGCAACCTGTGCGCCGGCGGCGATCGGCGGTTCGGGCTCACGGAGACGGCGGAGGCGTTCGGCGCCGGCATCTTCTCGCGGCTGCCGGCGCTGCTGGCGATCGGCGCGCCCTCGGTGGTCAGCTACCTGCGGCTCGAGCCGCACCACTGGGCCGGGGTGTTCCGGGTGTGGGGCCTGGAAAACCGCGAGGCGCCGCTGCGGCTGGTCCGGGGTCCGGCCGGGCAGCGCGAGCGGGCGGCGAACTTCGAGGTCAAGTGCTTCGACCTGACCGCGAACCCCTACCTGGTGGTGGCGGCGCTGATCTTCGCGGGCCTGGCCGGGGTCGAGGCCCGGGAGAGCCTGCCGGAGCCGGTCGACGTCGACCCCGGAACGCTCGGGGGTGCGGTTGAGCGGCTGCCGACGTCGCTGGCCGAAGCGGTGGCGGCGTTCGAAGCGGACCCGGCGTTGACGACGGCGTTCGGCCCCGAGCTGGCGACGACGCTGGTGGACGTCCGCCGCGGCGAGCTCGACCGGCTCGGCGCCCTGCCGCCGGACGAGCTGTGCGCCGTGATGCGGTACCTCCATTGATCTTTTTGCGGGCACCATTCGCCGTGAATGCCGGAATCCTGCTCGTAAATCGCCCTGTGATCGGGCTGTTATCTGTGCTAGCGTCCTGCGCCGGGTGAGGTGAGGAGGCCGAAAGAAGGCACAGTCCATGCCAGAAGCACGTCCCCGCCACCGGCAACGGCCTTGGAAGCTCAAGGTGACCGTCGCGGTGGCCGCGGCGTCGCTGGGCGCGGTCGGAATCGCGGTGGCCGCACCGCGCACCCCGGCACCGCCGCCCGCGACCCCCAATTCCTCCTGCACCATCCGGGTGCCCGAAGATCCATTGTCGGCGCGTGGCCTGGCCACGCCGTACCAGCTGGCCGCGACCGACCCGCGGCAAGGCGCGTGCCACGAATCGGTGGACGCGCAGGGCGCGTTCGCCGAGGCGACGATCCTCGACCCCGCCACCGGGAAGCTGTCGGTGTACCACCCGCTCGTCGTCGACGCGGGCGCCGCGCCTGCCGCCTCACCGGTCGTCCCGGCGCTGCCGCGCGGCGCGGTCGTCGGCCTGTGGTTCGGGTTCAACGGCGACACGCTGACCCTCGGCGGCAGCCAGGCCGCGCTGAAGGCGGGCCGGTGCGTCAACGGCCTCGGCGGTTCGCTGTTCGGCCAGGTCGCCTTCTGCGGCGCGCAAGCGTTCTTCGACGCGGCGAACAACGCCGTCCAGGCCGGCAAGCTGCGGATCCCGCCGCTGGGCCGGGCGAAGGACGGCCGGCCGTGCCCGTCGGTGCGCGACTTCTCGCTGGTGGACCAGGACCAGAGCGACAACGTGACGACGACGTACCTGGTGACGCGCGACGGCCGGACGGCCCAGGCCACGGCGGCGAACTCGCGCACGCTCCGCAAGCCCGCCACGCTCGCGAACGGCAGCGACAACCGGCTGCTCGACGCGTTCGTGGACCCGGCGCTGGGCTGCACGCCGTTCACCGCCCCGGACGTGACCGACGGCGGCCGGCCCACGACGTCACTCGCCCTCAACGAGCTGCAGGCCGCGGCCGGCCAGCGGGCTCCGGTGGCGCTGGTGCCGCCGGGCGACCCGATGACGCTGGTGGCCGGGAAACCCAGCCCGGCCAAGGCGAACCTGTACCGCGCCGGGGTCGATCAGCCCCCGCTCGACCGGCGTTCGGCGAGCACCCGGGCGTACTGCCGCTCGTTGCGGACGGCCGGGCTCGACCGGCTGACGTCGGACCGCCGGCTGCTGCGGGCGGCACCGTCCCCCGATGACGGCGTCGGCCTGCTGAAGTTCCTGACCGACCGGCTGCAGGGATCGTTGCAGCAGCTGGGCTGCACGCACCCGGCGGCCTCGCGCCACCCGGCCGCGGCGGCCGAGCCGGACCCGGCGGACCAGGCCGCGGCCACGGATGCCGTGCGGACGTTGGAGACGCTCGGGTAGCCGCTCACCCCGCCAGTGCCCTGGCGACCTCCGTGCGCAGCTGCGGCAGCTTCGCGTACAGGCGGTCGCCGGGGCATTCGGTGTTGTAGAAGTCGCGGTGACCCTTGATCTCTTCGACCGGGATGCCGTACTGGCGGCAGATGTAGGCGCAGAAGACGACGAGCGAGGCGAACTGCGTCTCGGGCGGCTCGACGCTGGTGTAGAGGCCTTCGTTTTCGATGCCGATGGCGTTGGTGTTCTGCCCCGGGCAGTGCGCGCCCTGGATCATCGTGGTGCGGCCGCGCAGGGCGTCGAGGCTGCCGTGGCGGCCTTCGAGCCGGTAGCCGCCGCGGCTGACGGTGAAGTGCTGGCCGGTGTCGGACCAGCCGTTGTTGTCGATGTGGTCGTGCTGGTCGTCGCGCGCGACCTGGAAGGCGTGGGCGAGGGAGTAGTCGGTGCTGTTGGCGCTGGCGATGTGGTGGATGAGGATCCGGTCGGCCGGGTGGTCGAGGGTGGTGAGCGCATCCGCGGGCGGCCGGGCACCCCACTCGGCGCAGCTGTAGATCCGCGGCGCGGTGGCGGCCCGGGCGGCGTTCGGGAGGACCAGTCCGGCGGCACCGGCGACGGCGAGCCCGGCGGCACCGCGGAGGAAGGTGCGCCGCGGAAGGTGTGCGATGTCCATGGCGCGGACTCTCCCGCGGCGGCGTACAGCTTTCGTACAAAAGCCGGTCAGGCGAGGCGGATTGTGGCGGCGAAGGGCCTGGTGAGCTCGAGATCCGTTTTGTCGTTCTTGGCGATGGGTTCGTACTCGCCGTCTTGGAGTTCGAAGAGGGTCGCTGTGCTGGGCTCGCCCGGTTCGACCAGGAGGTAGTACGGGATCAGGGCTTCGGCGTAGATCGCCCGCTTGAGGACCCGGTCCTGGATTCTGGTCGACGGCGAGGCGATCTCCGCGGCCAGCAGGACATCGCTCGCCGTGTAGGCCACGGTGTCGATCCCGGGGCAATCGAGGATCACCAGGTCGGGGATCAGCAACCGTTGCGTTCCGACGCGGATGTTCACGCCAGGCAGCAACTCGGTGCCGTCCGGCAACGCGGAGGCAAAGGCGAACTGCAGTTTCTGCAAGAGCCGCTGGTGCACCGAAGTCGGAGCGGGGCCCATCAGCAGCACCCCATCCACGAGTTCGAGCCGCTGCAGCGAGGTCTGCTCCTCGGGCAGGGCCAGAACCTCGTCGACCGTCCAGCCTTCGGGGCGCAGTGGGATGCTGAACTCAGCCCCCGGCTCCGTTGGTGCTGCCATCGCGCTTCACCTCCGTTCGCGCCGATCGCCCCCGGTCTGGTCCAGTGTGGCAGGTCCGCTCGATCCCCTCGTTGTGGATCATCACACGGGGAGTATGCAGACCGCCACCGACAGTTCTGATCGGGCGATGGGCGTCACGCGGGTGTGACAGCGGACCTTCAGCCCGCCGGAACCATCTCCGAAGCGCCGCTGTACAGCCGGATCTTGAACCGGATGTGGTCCTGGTGCTCCTGCAACCGGGCGATCTGCGAAGCCACCCGAGCCTCGTGGTCGCGCAGCACGTCGACCCGCTCCTCGCGCGTGGCCTCGTCCGAGCGCAGCAGCGAGACGAACCGCAGCATCTCCGCCACCGGCATGCCCGTGTAGCGCAGGCACCGCAGCAGCTGGAGGAACTCCACGTCCTGCTCGGTGAAGAACCGCCGCCCGCCGGCGGTGCGGCCCACCTCGTGGAGCAAGCCGATGCGCTCGTAGTACCGCAGCGTGTCGATCGTGAAACCGGTCTTTTCGGTCACCTGGGCCGGGGTGTAGGACGTCACCGGCCCAGCCTCGCACCTGGAGCGCACTCCGGGTCAAGCGGTGGCGACCGCCCGGCGCACGCCCTCGGCCAGCTCGGCCGACAGGGCACGAACGCCCGACGAGCCTTCGGCCGCCGCCGTGACCAGGGCCGAGCCCACGATCACCGCGTCCGCGAAGGACGCCACCTCGGCCGCCTGGTCGCCCGACCGGACACCCAGGCCCACGCCGATCGGAAGCGAAGTGTGCACTCGCGTGCGGCGCACCAGCTCCTCCGCTCCGGCTCCGACCTGGTCGCGCGCGCCCGTCACGCCCATCACCGCGGTCGCGTAGATGAAGCCCGACGACGCCGCCGCCGTCAACGCGAGCCGCTCTTCCGACGACGAAGGCGCCACCAGGAAGGTGCGGTCCAGGCCGTGGGTCTCCGATGCCGCGATCCACGCGCCGGCCTCGTCCGGGATCAGGTCCGGCGTGATCAGGCCGAGCCCGCCCGCCGAGGCGAGGTCACGCGCGAAGCGGTCCACGCCGTAGCGGTTCACCGGGTTCCAGTACGTCATCACGACCGCACGGCCGCCGCGGGCCGAGATCGACTCGACGACCTCGAACACGTGCTTGAGGCGGAACCCGTTGTCCAGCGCGGTCACCGAGGCGGCCTGGATGGTCGGGCCGTCCATCACCGGGTCCGAATACGGGACGCCGACCTCGATCAGGTCCGCGCCGCCGTCGACGCAGGCCGCGATCAGGTCCTTCGAGCCCTCGACCGTGGGGAAGCCCGCCGGGAGGTAGCCGATCAGCGCGGCGCGCCCCTCGGCGCGCGTCGCGGCGAAGAGGTCGTCGAGCCCGCTCATCCGTTCACCAGTCCGAACCACTTGGCCGCCGTGTCCATGTCCTTGTCGCCGCGGCCAGACAAATTCACCACGATCAATCCTTCAGGACCCAGTTCGCGGCCCAGGTCCAGCGCGCCGGCCAGCGCGTGCGCCGACTCGATCGCCGGGATGATGCCTTCGGTGCGGGACAGCAGCTTGAACGCGTCCATCGCCTGGGCGTCGGTGATCGGGCGGTACTCGGCGCGGCCGGTGTCCTTGAGCCACGCGTGCTCCGGGCCGACGCCCGGGTAGTCGAGCCCGGCCGAGATCGAGTGCGACTCGACCGTCTGGCCGTCGTCGTCCTGCAGCAGGTACGTCATCGCGCCGTGCAGGTTGCCCGGGGTGCCCTTGGTCAGGGTGGCGCCGTGGCGGTTGCCCTCGATGCCCTCGCCGCCCGGCTCCAGGCCGACCAGCCGCACGGACGGGTCGTCGTAGAAGCCGGAGAAGATGCCGATCGCGTTCGACCCGCCGCCGACGCAGGCCGCGACGACGTCGGGCAGGCGCCCGGCCTGCTCGAGGATCTGCTCGCGGGCCTCGGTGCCGATGACGTGGTGGAAGTTGCGCACCATCGTCGGGAACGGCGCCGGCCCGGCGGCCGTGCCGAAGAGGTAGTGCGTGGTGTCGGCGTTGGTGACCCAGTCGCGCAGCGCCTCGTTGATCGCGTCCTTCAGCGTCCGCGACCCGGTCTTGACCGGGATCACCTCGGCGCCGAGCAGCCGCATGCGGGCCACGTTCAGCGCCTGGCGCTCGGTGTCGACCTCGCCCATGTAGACGACGCAATCAAGGTCGAGCAGCGCGCACGCGGTGGCCGTCGCGACGCCGTGCTGGCCCGCGCCGGTCTCGGCGATGACGCGCTTCTTGCCCATCCGCTTGGTGAGCAGCGCCTGACCCAGCACGTTGTTGATCTTGTGAGAGCCGGTGTGGTTCAGGTCCTCGCGCTTGAGGAACACCCGCGCGCCGCCGGCGTGCTCGCCGAAGCGCTTGGCCTCGGTGAGCAGCGACGGGCGGCCCGCGTAATCGCGAAGCAAGCGGTTGAACTCGTTCAAGAACTCCGGGTCGTGCCGGGCCTTGTCGTACTCGGTGGCGACCTCGTCGACGACGCCGATCAGCGCCTCCGGCATGAACCGGCCCCCGTACGGGCCGTAGTAGCCGCGCTCGTCCGGGTCGTGCTTGTCGTGCTCCTGGGTCACCGGGACGGCCTCGGGCAGGCGGGGTGGGAACCGGCGGTGACCAGCTTGACCAGGGCGCCCTTCGGGTCGCCGGAGGCGACGAGCCCCTCGCCGACCAGCACCGCGTCGGCGCCGTGGCCGGCGTAGGACATCAGGTCGCCCGGGCCGCGGACACCGGACTCGGCGACCTTGTAGACGTCCATCGGCAGGCCGGGGGCCAGCCGCGAGAAGACGTCCCGGTCCACCTCGAGGGTGTGCAAGTTGCGCGCGTTGACGCCGATGACCTTGGCGCCCGCCTCGAGGGCCCGGTCGGCCTCCTCGGCGTTGTGGATCTCCACCAGCGCGGTCATGCCGAGCGATTCGACGCGGTCGAGCAGCGAGACGAGCGCGTTCTGCTCCAGCGCGGCGACGATCAGCAGCACCATGTCGGCGCCGTGCAGGCGGGCCTCGTGCACCTGGTAGGGGCTGACGACGAAGTCCTTGCGCAGGATGGGGATGTCCACCGCCGCGCGGACCGCGTCCAGGTCGGCCAGCGAACCGCCGAAGCGGCGCTGCTCGGTGAGCACGCTGATCACGCGCGCCCCGCCGGCTTCGTAGTCCTTCGCCAGCGCGGCCGGGTCGGGGATGTCGGCCAGGTCGCCCTTCGAAGGGCTGCGCCGCTTGACTTCGGCGATCACGCCGATGCCGGACTCGCGCAGGGCGGCCATCACGTCGCGCGGCGCCGGGGCGGCGGCCGCGCGGATCTTCAGCTCGTCGAACGGCAGCGCGGATTCCCGCACGGCGAGATCTTCCCGCACGCCGGCGACGATGTCTTCGAGCACGCTCACCGGGCGCCCCCACCAGGGCGCGTGCTCACGGATTCACTCGCAAGGTCGCTCACAAAAACCTTCCCCTTCCCGCCGAAACGATGCTAACCCCCGCATCCGAGACGCCCGGTTCCGGGTGTGCGCGTTACTCCGAATGCCTGCCCCGGACGTCCGTGGGATCTACCCCTTCGGACAGGGCTTCCCACAGCTCGACGTCGGGGTCACGGACCTTTTTCCGGGTGGCCGGGGCCGCGTACTTCGTGCCGAGGCGCGCGGCCCGGCCGGCGCCCTTGACGGCGACCAACCCGCCGGCGGCGACGAGAATTCCCCCGAGCACGGCCAGGCCGCGGCCCAGCAGCATCTGGGTCACCGGCAGGCCGTCCGCGTAGCCGCCGAACCGGACGCCGGCGACGCCGGTCCAGATCGCCGCGGCCCCGGCCAGCGCCAGCACGCCGCCGAGCACGCGCCGCGCCCAGCCGCCGGTGGCCACCACCCCGGCCACGCCGGCCAGCGCGAGCAGGGCCAGCGGGACCAGCGCGGTCGCCCGCTGCTCGCCGGTCTCGCGGTACAGGATCGTGCCGCGGACGCCGCCGTCGCGGAACTCGGCGAACCACGTCAGCCGTGACGCACCCCACAGCGCGAGCGCGCCCAGCAGGAGCGCGACCACGATCATCCACAGTGGACGCCTCGACGCCGTCGCCGCCGAAGCGGCCGCGTCGGCAGCCGGGGAGGCGGCGCCCGGCCGCCGCGGCGCGTCCGGCGTGTCAGACATGGGCGGCGTCCGCGGCCGGGTCGAGGGCGCCCGCCGCCACCATCGTCTGCGCGGCGGCCACCGCCGAGAGCACGGTCCTGGCTTTGTTCAGCGATTCGGTGTCCTCGTAGTCCGGCACCGAGTCGGCGACCACCCCGCCGCCGGCCTGGACGTGCGCGATGCCGTCCTTGACCAGCGCGGTGCGGATCGCGATGGCCGTGTCGGCGTCGCCGGCGAAGTCGAGGTAGCCGACGACGCCGCCGTACAGCGCGCGGCGGACCGGTTCGAGCTCCTCGATCAGCTCCATCGCGCGGACCTTCGGCGCGCCGGACAGCGTCCCGGCCGGGAAGCACGCGGTGACCGCGTCGAAGGCCGTCTTGCCCTCGGCCAGCTCGCCGGTGACGGTGGACACGATGTGCATGACGTGGCTGTAGCGCTCGATCTGGAAGAAGTCGACGACGCGCACGGTGCCGGGCTTGCAGACCTTGCCGAGGTCGTTGCGGCCGAGGTCGACGAGCATCAGGTGCTCGGCGCGCTCCTTCTCGTCGGCCAAGAGGTCTTTCGCCAGCTGCGCGTCCTCTTCGGGGTCGGCGCCGCGCCAGCGGGTGCCCGCGATCGGGTGCGTGGTCGCGCGGCCGTCCCGCACGGTGACCAGCGATTCGGGGCTGGAGCCGACGATGTCGAAGCCGTCCAGCCGCAGCAGGTACATGTACGGGCTCGGGTTGGACGTCCGGAGCACGCGGTAGATGTCGATCGCGTCGGCGGTGGTGGGGATCTCGAACCGTTGCGACGGCACGATCTGGAACGCTTCGCCGGCTTTGATCGCCTCGACGGCCTTCTCCACCGCCGCGTGGAAGTCCGCCTTCGAGCGCTTCCGGGTGAATTCCGGCACCGGCCGGTCGAACGCGGCGACGGTGGCGGGCGCGGCCACCTGCAGCTGCTCGGTCATCGC
The DNA here is from genome assembly GCF_026017845.1 of Amycolatopsis mediterranei. Classification (NCBI taxonomy): domain Bacteria; kingdom Bacillati; phylum Actinomycetota; class Actinomycetes; order Pseudonocardiales; family Pseudonocardiaceae; genus Amycolatopsis; species Amycolatopsis mediterranei. The sequence continues at coordinate 2,532,706 of NZ_CP100416.1, read as the reverse complement.
GCTCAGCCGGGCGACGGCGTCGTCGTAGGCCGCGTCCACGCGCTCGGGCGAGTCGTCCCAGTTGACGGCGTTCGCGATGAGCGTGACGGTGCCCTCGTGGTGGTCGAACGCGGCCAGGTCGGTGGCCAGGAGCATGGTCAGCTCGGGGATGTCGAGGTCGCGTTCGGCCAGCTCCGGCAGCTTTTCCAGCCAGCGCACGGCGTCGTAGCCGATGTAGCCGACCATGCCGCCGGTCAGCGGGGGCAGGCCGGGCAGCGGCTCGGTGTGCAGGGCTTCGATGGTCTCGCGCAGGACGTTCAGCGGGTTGCCTTCGGACGGCAGGCCGACCGGCGGGGTGCCGGTCCAGACCGCTTCGCCGTCGCGGACGGTGAGCGCAGCCGGGCTGCGGACGCCGATGAACGACCAGCGGGTCCAGGAGGCCCCGTTTTCCGCGGACTCGAACAGGAACGTGCCGGGCCGGTCGGCGGCGAGCTTGCGGTACACCCCGATCGGCGTCTCGCCGTCGGCGAGGACCCGGCGCACGACCGGGATCACGCGGCGGCTCTCGGCGAGGACGCGGAAGTCCTCGCGGGACGGGCTGACCGTGCCGGGACCGGTCGAACCGGCGGATGCGCTGACCATGGACCTCATTGTGCCGCCCCGGCGGATCACGGCGGCGCCGGGCCATAATTCAATGAATGTTGAATTCAGCGGGCGGTTGAGTCATGATTGAAGCCGTGAGCACCGCGGACAACACCGAGACTACTGCCCGCCGCCGCGGGCGACGGCCCGCCGGCCAGGACACCCGCACGGCGCTGATCGAAGCCGCGCGGTCGGTGTTCGCCGAAAACGGCTACGACGGTGCGACCGTGCGCGCGATCGCCACCCGCGCCGACGTCGACGCGGCGATGGTCAACCACTGGTTCGGCAGCAAGGAGGGCCTGTTCGCCCAGGCGGTCCTCGAGCTGCCGTTCGACCCCCTGGAGCTGCAGAAGATCCTGCGCCACGGCCCCGACGACGAGCTGGGCGAGCGGATCGTCCGCACCTTCATCACCCGCTGGGACAGCGCGGGCGGCGGCCAGTTCGTGGCGCTCATCCGCAGCGTCACCGGCCACGAGCAGGCCGGGCACGTGCTGCGCGACTTCTTCCAGCGGTTCTTCAGCGCGCTGATCACCTCGATGGGCTCGGACCGCACCGCGCTGCGGATGAACCTGTGCGCGAGCCAGATGGTGGGCCTGGGCATGGTCCGGTACGTGGCGAAGTTCGAGCCGCTCGCCACCGAGGACGTCGAGGTCCTCGTCCGGGCGATCGCACCGAACCTGCAGCGCTACCTGACCGGCGAAATCGGCTGATCCCGCGGTCCGGCCGCGAGCACCGGGACGAGGTACGGCCCGGGCCGGTCCCGGCCGGGCGGGAAGAGGACGACCAGCTGCCGTCCCCAGCCGCCGATCCACGCCCGGCGGCGGACCGGGTTGCCGGGATCGTGCAAGGACGGCGCGCAGCGCAGCACGATGCCGCTGCCGTCGCGGTAGCGGGCCTCGATGTCCGCTCGGCGGCCGCCGGGCGGCACGACGGTCACCGTCGCGATCCGCCACCCGGTGGCCGCGACCGCGCGCGCCCGGCGCCACCAGCCCAGCGCCGCCGTCGCCGCCAACGGCAGCCCGATGAAGCCGGTCACCAGGGAAATGACGCCGGAATTCACCAGGACCCGGTTTCCGTTCGCCTCGGCGGTGGTGCGGACGTGCGCCGGGTCGGCGGGGTCGTAGACGACGGTCACCGGCTCGCCGAGGTGGTACTCGTGCCCGGAGTCGCGGACGATCTCCTCGGTCCGGGACACCTCCGGCGCCGGGTAGCGCACCAGGATCGACGGCGCGCCCCGCGCCGGGTCGAGGACGTCGACCACCGAGCCCTCGACGCGGACGCCGGTGGCCAGGAGGTCCGCGGCGGCGCGGTCGGCGGCGATCACCCCGGCGAGGCCGGCCGCGAACAGCACGGCCCAGGCGGCGGCGATCCCGGTGGCCCGGCGGGCGGTCCGGCGCAGACGCGCGGCCTGCGCGCCGAGATCGACCCGGCCCTCGCCGTGGGAACCGTCCCGCCCGGGCAGCCAGGCGCCGAAGTCCGGCACGGCGGCGAGCAGCCGCCGGTCCGGGGCGTGCAGGCGGTGGACGCCCACCGCGGCGAAGACCAGGGAGCCGGTCAGGATGCCGGCCTCGCCGAGGAGTTCGCCGTCCGCGAAGACGTAGTCCGGGACCAGCAGCGAGTACGCCGTGCCCGCACCGAAGAACAGGAAGACGAGCCCCGCGATCGCCGTCACGACGAGCCATCCCCGCTGCCGCGGCGGGCGGGACGAATCGCCGGTCATCGGCGAGTCCGGCTGAACCCGCTGGTGGCGCGCGGCGTCTTCGCGGCCGCCGGCACCGCGTACGGCCCGGGGCGGCGCGGTCCCTGCGGGAAGAGGACGGCCATCTCCCGCCCCCAGCCGCCGACCCAGGCGAGCCGGTCGGTGAAGTCCGCCAGCGCCTTGGCGCCGTGCGTCGAAAGCACGGCACGCAGCACGATGCCGGTGCCGTCCCGGTAGCGGACGTGGATGGTCGGGGGCGGCCGCTTCCGGCCGCCGATCGAGCGGTCGGGCACGACGTCGACGGTGGCGACCCGCCACCCGGTGACGCCGACCGCCCGCGCCCGGCGCCGCCAGCCGAGCGCGGCCCCGGCCGCCACCGGTGCCCCGGCGAGGCCGAGCAGCAGGGCGACGAGGCAGAGGCCGAAGACGAACTGGTTCTCGTTCTGCTCTTCCGTGGTGCGCACGTGCTCCGGATCGGCCGGGTCGACGACGACGGTGACCGCCTCGCCGACGTGGTAGTGGTGCCCGGAGTCGCGGACGATCTTCACGGTCCGGCTGCCGTAGCGCACCTGCATCGACGGCGTGCCCTTGCCGGGGTCGTACACCGACAGCACCACGCCGGGGACCCGGGCACCGGTGGCGAGGAACTCGTCGGCGGCTTCGTCGAGCAGGCTCATCCCGGCGAGCCCGCTCGCGAACAGCGCGACCCAGACCAGGATCAGCGCCCCGGCGCGGCGGGCGATCCGGCGCAACCGGCCGGTCTCGGCTGCGAAGTCGATCCGGCGGTCGTGGTCGTCGGCGGTCGACGGCGGCAGCCAGGCCCCGAAGCCGTTCTCGCTCGCGGTGACGCGGATCCGATCGGTGAGCACCCGCAAGCGCCAGGCGCCGAGAAGGGCGAAGGCGAGCGAACCGGCGAAAACGACAATGAGGGCGGGAATCTCCCCCGGGTCGAAGACGGGCTTGGCCACGACGAGCAGGTAAACCGCCACGGCCACCACGAAGAACCCGAAAACGGCCACACCGCCCGCCGCGACGGCCAGCCACCGCGCCCGCCGCCGGACGAGACCGCGGAGGGGATCGCCGAGCACCATCAGCCGAGCCTAGAAGCCGCGAGCCACGGCGGTGCTGCGAGAAACCGCACAGGGCGCCGAGGCAACCGGACGGCCCCGCCGGACGTGCAAGTGAGCAGGCCCGCCGGTCACCCGGATGCCGGAAAGAAACGCGATCCCTCGCATTTCGTGGACACCCTTCGCACATTCGGGGAATCGACGGGATTCGTATTATCGGCTCATGAAGCCAACGTCTTCGGGGCCCGCCGCGAGAACTCTCGCCGCTTCGCTGCGCGAAGAACGCGAAGGACGCAAAGTTGGTCTGCGCGTTCTCGCCGACGAGCTGGGCATCCTGCCTCAGCTGTTGTCGGCGTGGGAGAAGGGACATCGCCTGCCGAGCGTCGAGGACGTGTCGGCGATCCTCGCGCTGCTGGGCATCCGCGGGGAGCAGCGCGACCGGATCCGGACGCTCGCCCGGCACGCCCGCGAGCCCAACTGGCTGGCATCCAGCAACTCCGACCTTCCCTTCGCGCTCACCACGAGGCTGGACCTGGAAAGGACCGCCACCACGATCACCACCTGGTCGCCGCTGATCATCCCCGGGCTTCTCCAGACCCCCGACTACATCCGGTCGATCATGGACAAATCGGCGGTTTCGATCGAGCAGGCCGACAAGCGGCTGCGAGTGCGGCTCGCACGGCAGAGGATTCTCACTCGCTCGGATCCGGTGCGGTTCACTGCATTGCTCGGCGAACGCTCGCTTCACGAAAACTTCGGCGACACCGGGGTCATGTCCGACCAGATCGATCATCTGCTGGCGATGTCCGCGCGCCCGAACATCAGCCTGCGGATCGTGCCCGCCGGGATCGGCTACCACCCCGGCTTGATCGGGCCCTTCGACATCTACGAGTTCCCCGGCTCACCACCGATCGCCTCCATCGAACACATCTACTCGACGGCTTTCCTCCACGAGGAATCCCAGACCACAGGCCATAAGCGCGATGCTAAAGTGCTACGCGGACTAGCTCTGAGCGAAGAGGCTTCCCAGGCCCTGCTGCGGGAGGCCGCCGGATAACGGAGGCGATAGTGGGCTCGACCGGCTGGCGCAAGTCTTCCTACAGCGGCCCCAACGACAACTGTGTCGAGGTGGCGCTGGGGCCGGTCGTGGGCGTGCGGGACACCAAGGCCCGGCGGGCCGGTCAGCTGACCGTCTCCGCGCGGGCCTGGCGTTCCGTTCTCGACCGGCTGCGCTGACCTACCGCGCCAGCAGCAGCGCGATCAGCGCCAGCGTGCCCGGGACCACCTGCACGAACAGGATCCGCTTGCTGGCCGTCGCCGCCCCGTAGAGGCCCGCGATGATCACGCAGACGATGCCGTACAGCTTGAGCTGGAACCCGGTCGGGTCGCTCGCGATCAGGCCCCACACCAGCGCGAGCGCCAGGAAGCCGTTGTACAGGCCCTGGTTCGCGGCGAGCGTCTTGCTCTCCTCCGCGAACTCCTTCGTCGTGCCGAAGCCGGCGCGGGCGCGCGGCGACGTCCAGAGGAACATCTCCAGGACGACGATGTAGAGGTGGATCAGGGCGACGAGCCCGACCAGGATGTCGGCGACGATGGTCACGCGAGCTCTTTCTCATCGGCCAGGAGGAGGCGCTCCTCGGTGTCGAAACAGGTGTGCGTGCCGGTGTGACAGGCCGGGCCGGTCTGGTCGACGCGCAGCAGGACAGTATCGCCGTCGCAGTCGATCCGCACTTCGCGAACGTGCTGGTAGTGGCCGGACGTCTCGCCCTTGACCCACAGCTTCCGCCGGCTGCGCGACCAGTACGTCCCGCGGCGGGTGGCGAGGGTGGCGGCGAGGGCGTCGTCGTTCATCCAGGCCATCATCAGCACGTCCGACGTGGCGTGTTCGACGACCACCGCCGCGATCAGGCCGTCGGCGTTGCGCTTGAGGCGCGCCGAGACGGCCGCGTCGAGGGTCATGCGTTGGCTCCCAGGAGGTGCCGCTTGAGCGGCATCGAGTTCAGCAGGACGAACGTGTAGCCGTAGCCGGCGAAGGAGAGGCCGGAGAACAGCTTGTTGAACCACAGCTCGGCGCCGAGCAGCAGGAACGCGTGCAGCAGCGCGAACACCACCGCCACGACCAGGCCGCCGATCCGCGCGCTGCCGTGTTTGAGGACCAGCCCGGTGGTGACGACGCCGCCGAGCATCAGCGCGAGCGCGGGCATCCGGTAGATGGCCAGGCCCGCCCCGGCGCTCAGCACCGGGATCAGGTCGAGCAGCGCCCACGCGACGGGCAACCCGATCAGCAGGCCGGCGGTGACCTTCACCTCGACGGGTGCTTGCCAGGCCTTCACCGGACCTCGACCCCGCCTTCGCGCAGGGCGTCCTTGACGTCCCCGATCTTCAGCTGCCCGAAGTGGAACACGCTGGCGGCGAGCACGGCGTCGGCGCCGGTCCGCACGGCGGGCAGGAAGTGCTCGACGGCCCCGGCGCCGCCGCTGGCGATCACCGGGACGCGCACGGCCTTGCGCACGAGTTCGATGAGTTCGAGGTCGAAGCCGTTCTTGGTGCCGTCGGCGTCCATGGAGTTCAGCAGGATCTCCCCCACGCCGAGTTCCTCGCCCCGCGCGGCCCACTCGACGGCGTCGATCCCGGTCCCGCGGCGGCCGCCGTGGGTGGTCACCTCGAAGCCGGAGGCCGTCGGCTCGGCGCCCTCGGGCACGCGCCGGGCGTCGACGGACAGCACGATGCACTGGGCACCGAACCGCCTCGACGCCTCGCTGAGGAATTCGGGCCGGGCGATCGCGGCGGTGTTGATGCTGACCTTGTCGGCGCCGGTCCGCAGCAGCCGGTTGACGTCGTCGTTGCTGCGCACCCCGCCGCCGACGGTGAGCGGGATGAACACCTGCTCGGCGGTCCGCCGGACGACGTCGTAGGTGGTCTCGCGGTCGCCGGAGGAGGCCGTGACGTCGAGGAAGGTGAGCTCGTCGGCCCCCTCGGCGTCATAGCGCCGGGCCAGCTCGACAGGGTCACCGGCGTCGCGGAGGCCGGCGAAGTTGACCCCCTTCACCACCCGGCCCGCGTCGACGTCGAGACAGGGGATCACCCGCACCGCGACAGACATGGCCACCAGCCTAGTCAAGGGGCTCCGGACCTCAGCCGATGGCACGGCCGACACCGCGATCCGGCATCCGCCGTTCACGCCCCGGCCATCCGATTCGTCTAGTTTCCGCGCGTGCGCAGACTCCTCCCGGTGGCCGTCGCCGCCGTCGCCCTCCTGACCGCCGTCCCCGCTTCGGCCGCTCCCCGCGAGCCGGCGCCCGTCCTCCAGACCCAGGCCTTCGTCGACGACCCCGGCGCCTCCCCCGCCAACGCCGACGCCGACGATCCCGCCATCTGGGTGCACCCGCGCGACCCCGAACGCAGCGTCGTGCTCGGCACCCTCAAGGAGGGCGGCCTCGCCGCGTTCGACCTCGGCGCGCGGACGCTGCAGCTGGTCCCTGCCGGGCCGGGCGGGCGGTTCAACAACGTCGACGTCGTCGGGGACCTGGCCGTCGTCAGCGACCGGGGGCGGGACCGCGTCCGCGTCTACCGGATCGACCCCGCGGGCTCGGCCGCCGGATCGTCCGTGCTGCACGACGTCACCGATCCCGCCGCCGCGCCGGTGTTCTCCGCGTTCGAGTCCGAAGTGGACCGGCAGCGGACCGCCTACGGCCTGGCCGCGGGCCGGGACCCGCGCACCGGCGTCCGGTGGGTGGCGGTGACCCGGCGGCACGAGACGCGGGTGGCGCTGCTGAAGCTGGTCGACCGGCCGGGCGGCACCGTCGGCACCGAGCCGATCGCCACCGTGGACCTGCCCGCGCGGTTCCGCCTGCCGGACGGCACGACCTGGTCGCCGTGCGAGGAACCCGGCGAAGGGCCCCAGCTGGAGGGCTCGGTGCTCGACGGCCGCGTGCTCTACACCGCCCAGGAAGACGTCGGGATCTGGCGGATCCCGCTGACGCCGTCCGGCTTCGGGCGGCCCGAGCTGATCGACCGCGTGCGCTCCTTCGGCGTGCCCCAGCGCTGGGACGCGGCCACCGAGGAGTGCGTCCCGGACGGCCCCGACCCCGGTTACGGCGGCCGGTGGCTGACCGCCGACGCGGAGGGCCTCGCGCTGGCGAACGGCACGCTGTTCGCCTCCAGCCAGGGCGACTCGCGGTTCGTCGTGTACGGCAAGCACGTCCGTGACCTGCGGATCGTCGCGGGCCGCGGCACGGACTCGGTCGAGCACTCCGACGGCTCGGCGATCAGCACGGTGTCCCTCGGCCGCCGCTTCCCGCACGGCCTCCTGGTGGTCCACGACGGCGAGCGCCGCCCGGCGGCCGGCGACCTGCCGACCACCGGCTTCGCCTTCGTCCGGCTGGAGGACGTCCTCGGGCGGTAAAAAAACTTCCGTCCGCCGCGCAGCGGCCGGGCCTCCTCGCGCGTCCACAGTGGTGACCGAAAGGACGCGTGTGACCTTCGAAGAGTTCGTGGCGGAGCGGCTGGACGGGCTGCTCCGCTACGCCACCGTCCTGACGAACGACCCGCACCTGGCCCAGGACGTCGTCCAGGACGTGCTCCTGCGCGCCCAGCAGCGGTGGGACCACATCGCCGCGCCGCCGACCTACGTGCGGCGGATGATCACCAACGAGTACCTGTCGTGGCGGCGGCGGGCGGTGCGGCGGATGGTGGCCAGCAGCCACGACGTCCTCGACGCGCTCGGGCCGCCGGAACCCGACCCGTCGGCCGCCTACGACGAGCGGGACGCCATGCTCGGCCTGCTCGCGACGCTGCCCCGCAAGCAGCGCGCGGCCCTCGTGCTGCGGTACTACGAGAACTACTCCGACACCGAGATCGCCGCGCTCCTGCGGTGCGGCACCTCCACCGTGCGCAGCCAGATCTCGCGTGCACTGGCCACCCTGCGCCAAGCCGGGTTGAACCACCCCGTCGTCACCACCGGAGCCCCCGAATGACCCGCAGCGAGCACGAGACCGAGACGCTGATCCGGGACAGCCTGGACCGCCTCGCCGCCCGCGCCCCGGACGGGCGGGCGGTGCACGAGGCGCTCGCGCGCGCCGGCCGGAAGAGGCAGCCGGCGTCCCGGCTGGCCCTCGTCGCCGCCGCGGTGGTCGTGGTGGTCGTCGGCGCCGTCTCCGGCATGCAGCTGCTGACCCGGCCGGACCCGGCACCGGCCGCGAGCCACCCGGTGCTCGGCTACGGCCCGGAATGGCTGCCGGAGGGCTTCACCGAGCAGTACCGCGAAGGCGGCCCCGGGATCACCCCGCAGGCCCGGCAGTGGACGGCGGGCCCCGCCAAGGTCACGCTGATGGCGTACTCCACCGCCGACCCCGAGTGGTCGCAGACGGCGCTGAAGATCGCGTCGATCAAGGACCAGGTCCTGGTGCGCGGCCGGGTCGCCATGGACACCGGTTCCGGCGGGGACGCCCAGGTCACCTGGCTGGCCGACGAGCAGCACGTGCTGTGCGCGACGGTGACCGGGTTCCCGGACGCCCGCACGGTCGCCAAGCGGATCGCCGACTCCGTCACCGCCGAACCGGTCGGCGTCCACGGTGAGCTGCGGTTCGGCCCGCTGCCGGCCGGGCTGGCCGAACGGTCGACCGCGGTGAAGGGCACCGGTCCCGGCGACGCGCGCACCGAGCTGACCGCGGCCGACCCGGCCCGGCCGTCGATCCCCGTGGTGCGGGCCGTCGCCGGCGCGGGCGCCCCCGGCATGACCGGTGCCACGCCGGTGATCGTCCGCGGCGGCCAGGGCTTCTTCGGGGCGCCGGCGATCGGGCGGGACGCGATGGTCGTGGTCCGGCTGCCGTCGGGGCGCTGGCTGACGGTGTCGGGTGCGCGGCCGGAGGCCGAGCTGATCGCCGTCGCGAACGGCGTCCAGCTCGACCCGGCGCCCGACTACCGCTGGCTCGGGCGGCCTACCAGTTGATCATCGGGAACCAGATGATCCCGAGCCTGCCCAGCACGCGGACGTCCCAGTAGAGCAGCGTGAACGTGCCGCCGACGAGCAGCGCGGCGCCGGTCACGGTGGCGATCCGCGCCGGTTTCGCGGCCAGCCAGCGCTGCACGCGCCCGCCGGTGGCCCGCGTGAGGATCAGGAACAGCACCGCCATGACGACGATGTTGCCGACCGACTGGAGGGCGAACGCGGCGGCGCCGTAGAGGACGTTGTGTTCCTCCGCGGCGCTGCGGAACATGATCCGGAAGAGCGGGTACGGCCGTCCGATGAGGAACCCGCCGATGAGCGCGCCCATCAGCACCAGCGGCGCCGCGGGGTGGCGGCGGGTGAAGCCCTCGAAGGGGTTGCGGAGGATGCCGAGGGCGACCAGGCCCATCAGCAGGAAGACCAGGCCGACGACGCCGAAGGCGATCATGGACTGGACGCTGCGCGGGGAGAGCCCGGTGGTCTTCGAGGTGTCGAACTGCGGCATCCGCGTGCCCACGAGCGCGACGATCACGCCGTAGGCGACCGAAACGGTGAGCATGCCGGCGGCGATCCAGCCGAGCGGCTTGAGCGCGCTCCGCTTCTCCCCCGCCTGGTCACCGACCAGCGGCGCGACCGCGCCGAAGGCGGCGATGTTGCAGGCGGTGAACGACCCCGCGAGGCCGGAGACGAACGCGAAGAGCGTCCCGGCGAGGACCCCGCTGATCGGGGTGGCTTTCGCGTCGTACCCGAGCAGCCCGTTCGCGACGCTGTCCCCGATCACGGAGTCGACGAACGGCGCCGACCAGATGGCGGTCAGCACGAACCCCGCCACGACGGCGGCGAGGGCGACGAGGGCCCGGCGCGCGGGATACGGCCCGGCGCCGAAGAAGCTTGCTTGCGGATGAACCGGTACTTGCTGTCTGACCGCCATCGATACCCTCCAGGGTGCGGGAATGCAGCCCCAGAAGCGTTGCAGGCTGAAGTGTTGAAACGCTTCGACCAGGCGTGTGGGCTTTCGCCGCCGAAAGGACTAGGCATCTCTCATGCCGGTTACGGTGGGCCATGACCTTCCCCGGCAGCGCCGCCTGGCGGCACGAAGACGCCCGCACCGGCTTCGAAGTCACCCGGTTCCGGCGGCACGAAGGCGGCTGGCTCGTCGAAGGCGCCACGACCGCCGTGGAGGACGGTGCCGCGTGGGCGGTGCGCTACTCCCTCACCGTAAGTCCACAGTGGACACTTCGCTCGGCGCGGATCGCCGGCCTCGGTCCGCGGGAACTGGAGATCGAAGCGGACGGCCGCGGGCACTGGCGGCTCGACGGGCGGCCCGCGCCGCACCTGGACGGCTGCCTCGACCTCGAGGCGTCCGCGATGACGAACACCTTCCCGGTGCACCGACTCGCCTTGCCGGCCGGCGGCCGGGCCGAGGCGCCGGCCGCGTACGTCCGCGCGGCCGATCTCGGCGTCGACCGGCTCGAGCAGACCTACGAGCACCTGGCGCCGGGGCGGTACGGCTACGCGGCCCCGGCGTTCGGCTTCGCCTGCGTCCTCGAATACGACGACACGGGCCTGATCACCCGTTATCCCGGCATCGCCGTCCGCCACCCGGCTACGGTGGGCGCATGACCTCCGAGACCGACCGCCTCGCCGCCGAGCGCTACGTCGTCCTGACCACGTTCCGGCGCGACGGGCGGGCCGTGCCGACCCCGATCTGGGTGGCCGGCCGCGACGGCGAACTGGTGCTGTGGTCGGTGCGCAAGGCCGGCAAGGTCAAGCGCATCCGCAACGACGGCCGGGTCGAGGTCCAGGCCTGCGACGTCCGCGGGCAGAAGACGCACGGCGCGAAGGTCTCCGGCCAGGCCCGGCTGCTCGACGCCGCCGGGACCGAACAGGCCCGGCGGGCGATCGCCCGCAAGTACGGCATCGTCGGGCGCGTCACGATGTTCTTCTCGAAGCTGCGCGGCCCGGAAGACCGGACGGTCGGCATCGCGGTCAAAGTGGATGGCTGAAGCTGCGGAAGCCGCGCCGCAGGTAGTTCGGCAGCGCGTTGGGGTGATCGAGGGTCGAGGTGTGCAGCCAGACGCGCCGCGTCCCGGGCAGCGCCCACGCGTCGGCGACGACGAGGGTGAGCGCACACCCGCCGAGCCCCTTGCCGACGAACTCCGGAACCAGGCCGAACGTGGTGATTTCGACGTCGTTCCCGGGCTGCGCCTCGAAATCCGCGGCGCCGGCGACCTCGCCCTGGTATTCGATGAGCCGGTATTCCCGGTGCGGCGCGGCGAGCCAGCGGTCCCATTCTTCGTCACCGCGCGACGCGCTCGGCCACCGGTAGGGCGTCCCGATCCGGAGGTGCAGCTCGCGGATCAGCGGCCCCGGCCGGATGGTCCGCAGCGCAACGCCATCGACGAGCGGAGCGGGGTTGAGCTGATCGGCGGCGGTCATTTCGAGCTGGGTGACGATCTCCTCCACCGCGGCAACCTACTCCTCCGGAGGCGGCTGTCATCCGCTTTTCGGCGTCAAGCGGCGCCGCGCAGGGCCGCCGCCAGCGCGGCCGAATCGTGGTCCGGTCCGCAGCCCTCGACCAGGATCAGGTCACCCGGGATGTGGTCCGCGCGCAGGTGCAGGATCTCCCGGTAGGCGGGCGAGTCGTACCACTCGTGTGCCGCGGCGAGGCTCGGGAACTCGATGAGCACGAGACCGCCGGGCCAATCGCCTTCCCTGACCTGCACCGGCGCGCCGTGCACCAGGAACTTGCCGCCGTAGGGGTCGAGCGTCGCCTGGATGCGCTCCAGGTATTCGAAAACCTCCTCCGGCAGCACGGCGGGCGGGCGCAGGCGGGCGAGTCCGTAGGCGGTCATGGCATTCCTTTCCCGGTGTCCTGGAAGGAATCCTGGCCGCTCGCCGGCATGGCGTCGATTACCCCGGAGGTAAGGCGGGCTGCCCGGCCAGCAGCCGCTCCACCAGCGCCGCGACCAGGTCGTGGCGCTGCTCGTCGGTGTACAGGTCCGGCAGCGTCAGCCGTTCCATGATCAGCCAGTTCAGCGCCAGCGACAGCAGGACCACCGTCGTGCCGTCGCCGGGCAGGCCGGACTTCTCGTGGTACTCGACGTTGAAGTCGACGTCCGCGCGGATGCGGCGGGTCAGCACGTCCCGCAGTTCCGGCCGGCGCGCGGCTTCGAGCCGCAGTTCCAGCAGCGCCAGGAACCCCGTCGGGAACGCGGCCACGCGGTCGACGAGGTCGTGCATCAGCTCGGTGACGCGGGCCCGGTCACGCGGCCCCTCGAGGCCGCCCGCGAGCACCGCGTCGTCCGCCAGCCGCTCGTAGACCCGCTCCCCCGCGGACTTGAGGATTTCGCCGCGGCTGGAGAAGTAGTTGGACGCCGTGCCGACCGGGACGCCGGCCTGCTGGTCGACCGCGCGGAAGGTGAGGCCGCGCGCGCCCTCGTTGGCCAGGACCTCGATCGAGGCGTCGAGCAGCGCCGCCCGCCGCTCGGGGTTGCGTCGCACCATGATGGGGACCTCACTCCGGTCGGTACCACTTCGCGCAAAGTACTACACGCGGAGTCACGAGCTACCGTCCGGCCTGACGCTCCCGCGTCGCCTTCCGGATCTCTTCCGACGCTTCGCGATACGCCGGCGCCGCGCGGGCGAAGTAGTCGAACAGCACCTCCTGCTGCTCCGGCGAGTACCGGCCGATGACCTCGGCGATCCGGCCACGCGCCGGCCCGACGATCGCTTCGACGCCGGCGAGCGCGTCCGGCACCGGCTCGACCACCACCTTGCGCCGGTCGGCCGGGTCGGCCGCGCGGCGGACGTAGCCGGCCCGCTCCAGCCGGTCGATCAGCCGGGTCGTCGCCCCCGTGGTGAGCCTTCCACAACACCCAGCGGAAGCCGCTGATGGAGCGCGTTTCGTTCGCGTTCGCGCCGGAAACGAAGCCGAAGCGGTGAAGGCGCTGGTGACGGGGGCGAGCGCCGGCATCGGCCGGGCGTTCGCCACGGCGCTGGCCGCGGCGGGGTACGCGGTGACGGCGGTGGCCCGCCGCGAAGACCGGCTCGCCGACCTCATGGCGGAACTGGGGCCGGGCCACGACCACCTGGCCGCGGACCTCGCCACCCCCGAGGGCCTGCGGGCCACCGCCGAGCGGTTGAGCGAGCCTCACACGCTGCTGGTGAACAACGCGGGCATCGCGGTCCACGGCGGCTTCGCGGAAACCCCGCTCGAAGACTCCCTCGCCGTGCTGGACCTCAACTGCCGCGCGGTGGTGACACTGGCCCACGCCTTCCTCGCCCAAGCCGGGCCAGGTTCGGCGCTGGTCAACATGTCCTCGACGCTCGGGTTCACCCCCAAGCCGGGACTCGGCGTCTACAGCGCCACCAACTAGAGCTTCGCGACCGCGGCGAGGGCCTCCGGCAGCGTGAACGCGCCGGCGTAGAGCGCCTTGCCGACGATGGACCCCTCGACGCCGTCGGCCGCCAAGCCCGCCAGGGCGACGAGGTCGGCCACGCTCGACACCCCACCGGAGGCGATCACCGGTGCGTCCGTGCGGGCGACGACGTCGCGCAGCAGCTCGAGGTTCGGGCCGCGCAGCGTGCCGTCCTTGCTGACGTCGGTGACGACGTAGCGGGACGCGCCGTCGCGGTCGAGGCGCTCCAGGACGTCCCACAGGTCGCCGCCGTCGGAGGTCCAGCCGCGGGCCGAAAGCCGGTGGCCGGCCTCGGTGATCCGCACGTCGAGGCCGATCGCGACGCGGTCGCCGTACTCGCCGATGACCCGGCTGGTCCACTCCGGGTCTTCGAGCGCGGCGGTGCCGAGGTTGACCCGCCGGGCCCCGGTGTCCAGTGCGGCCTTCAGCGACGCGTCGTCGCGGATGCCGCCGGAGAGCTCGACCTGCACGTCGAGCCGGCCGACGACCTCGGCGAGCAGCTCGCGGTTGCTGCCCTTGCCGAACGCGGCGTCGAGGTCGACCAGGTGGATCCACTCGGCGCCGTCGCGCTGCCAGGCCAGCGCGGCCTCCAGCGGGCTGCCATAGGAGGTCTCGGTGCCGGCCTCGCCCTGGACGAGTCGCACGGCCTGGCCATCGGCCACATCAACGGCGGGAAGGAGCGTGAAAGTCACGCGGGTAACTCTAGGGCGGAGACCCGGATCACCCGGTCAGAGGGTCGCCAGCCAGTTGCGCAGCAGCTGCGCCCCGGCGTCACCGGACTTTTCCGGGTGGAACTGGGTGGCCCACAGCGGCCCGTTTTCGACCGCGGCGACGAAGTCTTCGCCGTGGTGGGCCCAGGTGACCTTCGGTTCCTGCCCGGCCAGGCCGTCGAGCTCCCACGTGCGCGCGGCGTAGGAGTGCACGAAGTAGAACCGCTCCTCGGGGTCGAGACCGGCGAACAGCCGCGAGTCCGCGGGCGCGCGCACGGTGTTCCACCCCATGTGCGGCAGGACATCCGCGTGCAGCCGGTCGACGACCCCGGGCCATTCCCCGGTGCCTTCGGTCTCCTCGCCGTGCTCGACCCCGCGGGCGAAGAGGATCTGCATGCCGACGCAGATGCCGAGCACCGGGCGGCCGCCGGCGAGCCGCTTCCCGATGATCCGGTGCCCCTGCACGTCCAGCAGCCCCGCCATGCAGGCGGAGTAGGCACCGACGCCGGGCACGACGAGCCCATCGGCTTCGACGGCGGCATGCGGGTCGGCGGTGACCTCGACGTCGGCCCCGGCGCGCGCCACAGCGCGTTCGGCGGAGCGGAGGTTGCCGGAACCGTAGTCGAGGATCACCACACGAGACACGCCACCCAGCGTAGCCGTCGCCCTCAGCGGCGCTCGAAGGAATAGACGTCGGTCACCGTGTTGCAGGGTGACGGCGGCACGACCTCGACGCGCAGCACGCCGTCGTCGTAGTCGACGCCTTCCGGGGTGAAGGTGCCCGTGCAGGTGCTGACCAGCGGAACCTGGCCGATCTCGTGCACCCGGGCGGTGACGTCGTGGCCGGTCAGCGGGCGCGCGAGGTCGATCTGCAGGAGCTGCAGGTTCGTCGGGTACAGGTCGTTGTACGGGTCGCTGGTCGCGCAGATCAGCCGCGTCGCGCCGACGAAGTCGCAGCCCTGGGCGCTGCGGATGTGGTGGTCGAGGTGGATGCGGGCGGCCACCGGGAGGTCGCCGGCCACCTTCGGGCCGCGCGGGTTCAGGAAGGGCGTCGGGGAGACGTAGAGGCGGTCGATCTCCCCGAGCGGACCGGAGACGAGCCACTGCCCGTCGGGCGTGGCCGCGACCTGGGCGTTCGCGTTGACGGCCGGCTCGTCGGGCTGCAGCGGGTGGACGAACTCCGTCGTCGTCCCGTCCGGCTTGGTGACCAGGTACATCTTCGTGACCGGCGTCGGGGTGCGGGTGTCCTGGTAGACGTCGAAGACGTACCCGTGCAGCGAATCGGGATCGCCGACGTGGCCCCAGCCCTCGTCCTTGAGCGGCTGCGGGATGGTGGCGCCGTTGCGGTAGACGATCTCGGGGGCGTGGCCGGGCAGCCGGAGGGTCGTGAGGCCCTCGCCGCTGATCCGGTTCTCGGCGGTGGTGTGGCCGGTCTGCTGCCAGCGGGTTCCGTGCGCGGCGGCGACGCCGGTCGCGGCGAGCAGGGTGGCGGTGGTGAGAGCGAGCAGACTTGCCGTCCGCGGTGCGCGCATGTGCGCTCCTCAGGAGTGGAGGCCTTGGCGGCGGCGACGCCATCCTGCCACAGAGCGGGCACGGCCCGGAAAGATCTTGAAGAAATCCGTTTGAACTTCCCGCTCGCCGGGTATCACTTCACCCGATCGTGTGCGCTCAGCCCGGCACGACCGGACGCCAGGGAGGCGAAGATGGCCGAGGACGATCTGCTGTCCCAGATGCTGCACGCCTGGCGTGAAGACATCGAAAGCGTGCCGTTTCCGCAGTTCGGCGAGCTGCTGATCCCCCGCCAGCAGACCCGGCCGCGGTGCACACCGAGCGCGTCTGCTGCCCGCGTGACGAACGCCACGCGGAGGACAGACGCCTGACTGTGGTTTCCTGCGGGAGCCGCACCGACGCGTCCCCGGGAGCCCATCATGAACCGCACCCCTGACCCGCACGATTTTCTCGACCTCGACGCCGGGCTCGCCGAGGAGGAACGCGCCATCCGCGACGCCGTCCGCGCGTACGCGAAGGACCACCTGCTGGACCACGTCGCCGATTGGTACGAAACGGGCGCGCTCCCCGCGGCGGAGCTGGCGAAGGGCTTCGGCTCGCTCGGCCTGCTCGGCATGCACCTGGAGGGCTACGGCTGCGCCGGCACCAGCGCCGTCGCGTACGGCATCGCTTGCCGCGAGCTGGAGGCCGTCGACTCGGGCCTGCGCAGCTTCGTCTCGGTGCAGGGATCGCTGGCGATGTACGCGATCCACCGGTGGGGCAGCGAAGAGCAGCGGCAGGAGTGGCTGCCGCGGATGGCCACCGGCGAGGCGCTGGGCTGTTTCGGCCTGACCGAGCCGGACGCGGGCAGCGACCCCGGTTCGATGCGGACCCGCGCGGTGCGCGACGGCTCCGACTGGGTGCTCTCGGGCACGAAGATGTGGATCACCAACGGGACCGTCGCCGACGTCGCGGTCGTCTGGGCGCAGACCGACGACGGGATCCGCGGTTTCGTCGTCCCGACGTCGACGCCGGGCTTCACGGCCAACGAGGTCAAGCACAAGCTGTCGCTGCGGGCGTCCCTGACGGCGGAACTGGTGCTCGACGGCGTCCGGTTGCCGTCATCGGCGGCGTTTCCCGAGGTCCGCGGGCTGCGCGGGCCGCTGTCCTGCCTGAACGAAGCCCGCTACGGGATCCTGTTCGGGGTCGTCGGCGCGGCGCGCGCGTGCTACGAAGCCGCGTTGGAGTACACGCTCTCGCGTTCGCAGTTCGGGAAACCGCTCGCCGGGTTCCAGCTGACCCAGCGCAAGCTCGCCGACCTGCTCGTCGAGGTCAACCGCGCCGGGCTGGTGGCCCTGCAGATCGGGCGACTGAAGGACGCCGGTGCCCTGCACCACAACCACGTCAGCTTCGGGAAGATGGCGAACGTCCGGTCGGCGCTGGACGCGGCCCGGACCGCGCGCTCGATGCTCGGCGCCAACGGGATTTCGCTGGAGTACCCGGTGATGCGGCACATGGCGAACCTCGAGACGGTGCTGACGTACGAAGGCACCGAAGAGATGCACGCGCTGTCCCTCGGCCAGGCGGTCACCGGGCTGGCCGCGTTCCGCTGACCGGTTTTTGTCGGTGGTGGCCGCTAGCTTCGGCACCATGACTTTTTCCGAGACTTCCCCCGAGCCTTTCTCCGAGTTCGAAACCGTGGTGGAGCTGCGGCGCTACACCCTGCACCCCGGCCGGCGCGACGAGCTGATCGAGCTGTTCGAGCGCGAGTTCGTCGAGCCGCAGGAGGCCGCGGGCGCGCACTTGTTCGGGCTGTTCCGCTCGCGGGCGTCCCCGGACGAGTTCGTGTGGCTGCGCGGTTTCCGCTCGATGGCCGAGCGCAAGGCGGCACTGGAGGAGTTCTACTTCGGCCCGGTCTGGAAGGAACACCGTTCGGCGGCGAACGAGACGATGATCGACTCCGACAACGTGCTGCTGCTGCGCCCGCTCCGCCGCGGCCTGGCTTCGCCACCGCCGGGCGCGGGCCTGCACGTGACGATTTCACCAGGTGCGCCGCCACCGGATTCGGTGTTCGCGGCGTTCGAGACGGAGCCGTCTGCGAACACCTTCCCGCAGCTGCCGGTCCGGACGGACGGCCCGTTCTCGGTGTGGTTCAGCCGGGTCGCTTCGCCGGGGTCGTTCGAGCTGGTGCCGACTTCGCGGTCACTGATCCGCTGAAAGGAGTTCGGTGAGCCCGGTGGGATAGAGGATCTTGCCGCCGTCGAGGAAGTCGCGGACGTCGACCCAGCGTGCGGTGGCGGGATCGTCGAGGATCTTCATCTCGTCGAGCTCGTACCGGCTCGGGTCGGCGAACTCGGCGGCGTAGAGGAAGACGATCTCGTGCCCGGGCCGGTCCTGCCAGGTGAAGACGTTCTCGAGCACCCCGAGCAGCTTCTTGACGACGATCTCGGCGTCGAGTTCCTCGCGGAACTCGCGTTTCAGGGCGTCTTCGCTGCGCTCACCGAACTCGATCCCACCCCCGAGCGGCCGATGGAAGGTCTCGCCTTTGACGTCGTCGCGCGCTTCGAAGACAAGGAGGGCAGTCCCCCGCCGGATGACGGCAAGGGCGATCGGCCGGATCGATGGCATGGCGGTCACGCTATCGACCCGCGGCCCCGGACGCATCGGCCGTTCCACGGCGGTCCCCCAGGAACTCCCTGATCGACAACCCCAGCGATCCCGCGTCCAGCCCGTGCGCCAGGTCGTGGTCCGCGATCTCCCCGTACGTCCGCACCTCCACGTCCCGCCGGACCCCGAGCGCCTGCAACCGGTGCGGCACCTCGGAAAGCGCCTCCGCCACGCAATGCGCCGACGTCCCCGCCAGGTACGGCTCCACGAGCACCACATCGGGGGTCGCGGACTGCACCGCCGAGCGCAGGCCGGCGCCGTCGAACGGGCGGATCGTCGATGCGTACAGCACCGTCACGTCCAGGCCCGCCGTGGCGCGCAGGACGCGGTCCAGGACCGGGCCCACCGCCACCACCACGCCGGCCCGCCCGGAGCGCAGCCGGGTGAATCCCACCCCCAGCTGCGGGGAGGCGTTTTCCTGCGCCGAAAGCCTCAGGTAGACCCGCCCGTCTCCCGGGATCGACTCCAGCAGCAACCGGCGGGCCTCCGCCGGGTGGCCCGGGACGTGGACCGTCCAGCCCGGCAGGGAATCGATCAGCGCGACGTCGCCCGGGGACTGGTGCGTGCGGCCCGCTGTCGACATGTCGTACGACGCGCCCCACGACACCAGGACCCCACCCATGTCCTGGTGCGAAAAGTCCAGCTTGATCTGCTCGAAAGCGCGTTCCACCAGGAACGACGGGAACGTGTGCACGATCGGCCGCAGTCCCGCCAGGGCCAGCCCGGCGCCCGTGCTGACCAGCAGCTGCTCGCGGATCCCGACGTTGATCACCCGGTCCGGGTGCCGCCGCGCGGCGCCGGCGAGCTGCGCGGCCGAGATGTCGGCCAGCACGACCGCGACGTCCGGGTCGGCGTCGATGATCTCTTCGGTGGTGGCGAGGAAGGTTTCCCGCATCGGCATCGTGCTCAGCCCTTCGGTTCGACGACGGCGACCACGGCCAGCGGCCGGCCGGGGTGGGCGGTGGTGAAGGCTTCGTCCAGCGCGTCGTGGTCGCGGCCGGACACCGTGCGCGTCTCCCAGCCTTCGACGGCGAAGCGGGGGGCGATGCCACCCGGCCAGCCGCGCGTCGACGACCGGTTGTCGATCACCACCGTGGTCAGGTTTTCGAGGCGGTCGCGCGCCGCGACGGCGATCGCCTCGTGGTTCGAGCCCTCGTCGAGCTCGGCGTCGCCGACGAGCGTCACGACCTTCGCGCTCGTCAGGCCGCGGGCACGCAGGCCGAGCGCGGTGCCGAGCGCGATCGGCAGGCCGTGGCCGAGGGAACCGCTGGAGATTTCGACGCCGGGGATGCGGCACCGGTCGGGGTGGTGGCCGAGCCGCGACATCGGGTCGGACCACGTCGCCAGCTCGGCCTCGGCGATGAAGCCTTTCGCGGTGAGCACGGCGTAGTACGCCATCGGCCCGTGCCCCTTGGACAGCAGGAACCGGTCGCGGCCGGGTTCGCGGAAGTTCGCGGGCGTGACGTCGAGCACGCGGTCGTAGAGCACCCACAGCACGTCCAAAGTGGACTCCGCGGCGGCGGTGTGCTTTTCGTCGCCGGTCATCAGCGAGATCAGCCGGGGCAGATCGGCGTAGCCCGGTGCGGTCACAGTGGTCATGACCCGACGATGCAACCTCGACTAAACTCGAAGTCAAGGATAGCCTGACCTGGTGACCAGGCTCGCTGAACATCTCAGCATCGGACAGGTGGCGGAACGCAGCGGGGTTCCGCACACGGCACTGCGGTTCTACGAGGAGAAGGGGCTGATCAGTTCGGAGCGGTCGGCGGGCAACCAGCGCCGGTACGCGCGTTCGGTGCTGCGCCGGATCGCGTTCATCCGCGCCGCGCAACGGGTCGGCCTCTCGCTCGAGGACATCAGCTCGGCGCTGGCCACGCTGCCGGCGGACCACGCCCCGACGAAGGCGGACTGGGCCCGCCTGTCCCGCGACTGGCAGCACGAGCTCGACGCGCGCATCGACGCCCTGCAGCGGCTTCGCAGCCGGCTCACCGGCTGCGTCGGCTGCGGCTGCCTTTCCCTGCGCAGCTGCGCGTTGTACAACAACGACGACGAGCTGGCCCGCTTCGGGCCGGGCGCGAGCAAACTGCGTCCCGCGGTCGAGGGCGGCATCTAAACCGCTTGCGCCCGGGGAGGATGCCGGAAAGGCAATGAACGAAAAAGAAATGATCCGCATCTCGAAGCGGCTTTCCCGGCACCTGCGCCACGACCCGGCCGCTCTCGGCCTCACCCTCACGTCCGACGGCTGGGCCCCGGTCGACGCGCTCGTGCGCGCCCTCGCGATCACCCGCGCGCAGCTCGACGAAGTGGTCGAGAAGAACAGCAAGCGCCGCTTCGCCTTCGACGAAACCGGAACGCGCATCCGCGCGAGCCAGGGCCACAGCGTCCCGGTCGAGCTGGGACTGCCGGACACCACCCCGCCGGACGTGCTCTACCACGGCACGGTGGCGAAGTACCTCGACGCGATCTTCCGCGAAGGCCTGCGCCCGATGAACCGCCACGCGGTCCACCTGTCGGCCACGGTGGAAACGGCCGGAATCGTCGGCGCCCGCCGCGGCAAGCCGGTGATCCTCCGGGTCGACGCCGCCGCGATGGCCGCGGAAGGTCACCCATTCCAGATAAGCGCCAACGAAGTCTGGCTGACCCCCTCCGTTCCCCCGCACCACCTCGCCAGCCTCACCTGAGCCGTGTCGTCCCGCCAATCACGCGAGTCGACCTTTCAATCACGCGTGATGCCCCGCTGATCACGCGAGTTCCGCCGCACAATCCGACTCTCCCGGTACGCGAACCGACCGTTCGAGTACGCGCGACTCGCGTGATCGAACCCGGAACTCATGTGGGGGTGGGGTTAGAGTGCTGGGACTGGGGTGGTGGTTCGGCGGCGGGGGCGGCCCAGCAGGCGGCGGCCCACGTCCAGGAGTTCCGTGCGCAGCTCGTCGTCGCCGAGGGCGGCCAGGTCCGGGGAACCGCCCGCCATGGCGATGCCCGTCAATGTCACCAGGGCGTTGACCCGGGCCGTCGTGTCGGGGTCCGGGCCCGACAAAATGCCGAGCAACACCTGCCCGAAGCCCTCCATGCCGCCGTGGGCCGACTTCTCGATCGCTCGGGCGATGCCCGGGTCGCTCGAAAACAGCGCCACCAGCGCCCGGTGGCGGATCACCAGGTCGACGAAGCCCTCCAGCAGCAGGTCCACCTGCGCACCCCGGCGCTTCTGCGCCGCCGCCCGGCGGACGAGTTCGTCCAGGTCGCGGACGCCCGGCTCGGCGACCGCCTCGGTGATCTCCGCCTTCGTCTTGAAGTGGTAGTACACAGCCGCCTTGGTGATGCCCAGCGCGTCGGCGATCATCTGCAGCGACGTGCCCTCGACCCCGTGTTCGGTGAACAGGCGCAGCGCGGTCTGCAGCAGTCGGGTCCGGGTGTCCTCGGCCGGGCCGGCGGTCATTCTTCCTCCTCATCGAGCCGTCGGAGCCTACGTCACGCCCTGTCGATCGGCAAACCGACTTACTAGCCGAACGGCAAGGAATAAACCTTGCTGTTCGGCTAGTCACATCCTTGCCGATCGGCTTGGACCTGCCCTTGCCGATCGGCTAGCTTGGAAAAGGACCTGATGGAGTGAACCGAGCCCGTTCGGGCGAAACGGAGCTGACTCGTGGCGACCTTCCTGTACCGGCTCGGCCGGTTTTCCTTCCGGCGCAGAGCGCTGGTCGCGGCCGTCTGGGCGGCGGTTTTGGTGGCGCTGGGCCTGGGCGCGCTGACGCTGTCGGGCCAGCTGTCGAACTCGGTGACGATCCCCGGCACCGAGTCGCAGCGGGCGGTCGACCAGCTCACCGAGAAGTTCCCGCAGGCCAACGCGGGTGGCGCCACCGCGCGGGTGATCATCGAGGCTCCGGCCGGGACCACGGTGACCGACGCGAAGGGCAAGGCCGCCGTCGAAGCCCTGGTCGGGCAGCTGAAGACGGCGCCGAAGGTCGCCGCCGTGGTCGACCCGTTCCAGGCGCAGTCGATCTCACCCGATCGGCGCGTCGCGCTCGCTCAGGTCAGTTACGGAGCGAAGGCGTACGAGCTGACCGACGGAGACCGCCAGGCGCTCCTCGACACCGCGAACGCCGGACGCGCCGCCGGGTTCACCATCGAGTTCGGCGGTGACGCCGTGCAGGGCGCGCCCGCGACCGGGGCCACCGAAGGCCTGGGCGTCGCGGTCGCCGCCGTCGTGCTGGTCATCACGTTCGGCTCGCTGCTCGCGGCCGGGATCCCGCTGCTCACCGCGCTGATCGGCGTCGGCACCGGAATGGCGGGCATCTTCGTCGCCTCCGGCTTCCTCGAGCTGAACTCGAACACCCCGATCCTGGCGCTGATGATCGGCCTGGCCGTCGGCATCGACTACGCGCTGTTCATCGTGTCGCGCTACCGCCACGAACTGAGCATCGGCCGCGATCCCGAAGAAGCCGCCGGACGCGCCGCCGGCACCGCCGGGTCCGCCGTGGTCTTCGCCGGGCTCACCGTCATCATCGCGCTGGCCGGGCTCACCGTGATCGGCATCCCGTTCCTCGGCCAGATGGGCGTCGCCGCGGCCGTCACCGTCGCGATCGCCGTGCTCATCGCCCTGACGCTGCTGCCCGCCATCCTCGGCTTCGCCGGGGCCCGGGTCGCCGGCAGCCGCATCCGGCTGCGCCGCAAGCCGGTCGAACCGACGCACGGCGAACGCTGGGCGCGGTTCGTCGGCCGCCACCGGATCCCGGTGCTGCTGGTCGCGCTGGCCGGGATGGCCGTCGTCGCGCTGCCCGCGCTGAGCATGCAGCTCGGCCTGCCCAACGACAGCACGGCCGCGCCGGAGTCGACGCAGCACAAGGCGTACGAGATCGCGAGCCGCAGCTTCGGCCCGGGCTCCAACGGGCCGCTGCTGGTCGTCGTCGACGTCTCTTCGAGCACCAACCGCCAGGCCGCGCTCGGCCGGGCCGCGGCCGACATCCAGAAGCTGCCGGACGTCGCCGCCGTCACCCCGCCGCGGGTCAACCAGAACGGTGACACGGCGCTGCTCACGGTGATCCCGAAGAGCGGCCCGAGCAGCGCGCAGACCGAGGACCTGGTGGCCGCGATCCGCACCGAATCCGGCGCGCTGGAGACCGGGACCGGCGCGAAGCTGTCCGTCACCGGCCAGACCGCGGCGAACATCGACGTCTCCGAGAAGCTTTCGGACGCGATGCTGCCGTACCTGGCGCTGATCGTCGGGCTGGCGTTCGTGCTGCTGATGCTGGTGTTCCGCTCGGTGGTGGTGCCGCTGAAGGCGACGCTCGGCTTCCTCGGCTCGGTTGCGGCGACGTTCGGCGCGGTGGTCGCGGTGTTCCAGTGGGGCTGGCTGACGGACCTGCTCGGCGTCGCCTCGACCGGCCCGATCATGAGCATGCTGCCGATCCTGCTCATCGGTGTCCTCTTCGGACTCGCGATGGACTACCAGGTGTTCCTGGTGACGCGAATGCGCGAGGAGCACGTCCACGGCGCGGAGCCGCAGGAGGCGATGGTCACCGGCTTCCGCCACGGCGCGCGCGTGGTGGTCGCGGCGGCGCTGATCATGATCAGCGTGTTCGCCGGGTTCGTGCTCGCGGAGTCGTCGCTGATCCAGTCGATCGGCTTCGCCCTGGCGTTCGGCGTGCTGGTGGACGCGTTCGTGGTCCGCATGACGCTGGTCCCGGCGGTGATGTCCCTGCTCGGCCGCGGCGCGTGGTGGCTGCCGCAGTGGCTGGACCGGATCCTGCCGGACGTCGACGTCGAGGGCGAGAAGCTCACGAAGCACCTGGACGAGCCCGAGGAGCGGGAGCTGGTCGGCGCGAGCCGCTGACCTCGGTTGTCCACAACCCCGCGGGGTTGTGGACAACCAGGCTTCGGCCAGGGGTTTTGTCGGGCCCCACCGGTAGACTGGACTTGGGACGCCCCCCGGAGAGGGTGGGGGCAGACTCAGCCGCCCAGCTTGACCGCCCGGCGCAGGTCGTCGACGTACGCCTCCGGCTGTTCCCAAGCCGCGAAGTGGCCGCCGGCGCCGTGCTCCACGTACTCACGGACGTTCAAGAACACCTCGGCGTAGCTCCGCGGCTCCGGTTTGGTATCCCGCAGGAAGACCGAAAGCACGGTCGGCGTGTCGACCCGGGCCGGCAGCGCCGCCGGTTCGGTGTACGTCGCGAACGAAGTGCCGATCGCGCCGGTGACCCAGTACGCGGTGACCCACGTGAGCAGCTCGTCCACGGTGAACGCCCCCTCGCCGGACCACGACTCGAGCTTCTCGACGATCCACGCCGCGAGGCCGGCCGGTGAGTCGCCGAGGGCGACGGCGAGCGTGTTCGGCCGCGTCGACTGCTCGGCGATGTACCCGCCCTCGGCCCGGAACCACTGCCCCGCCCGGGCGAGGTAAGCCGCCGCGTCGGGGGCGAGCTTTGCCGGATCCACCGTGAGCGCGCGCTGCGGGGCGACGTTCGTCAGGTGCAGGGCGGCCACCCGGTCCGGGTGCTCGCCCGCGAGGATCTCCGCGACCGTGCCACCCACATCGCCGCCGGACAGCGTGTACCTCGGGTAACCGAGCTCGGCGAGCGCGGCCGCGATGATCCCGGCCATCCGGCCGGCCGACATCCCGGGCGTGGCGAGCGGTGCCGCGAACGGGAAGCCCGGCAGCGCGGGCACCACCACGTGCATGTCCGCGAGCAGCGGCAGGACGCGCTCGAACCGCAGCACCGAGTCCGGCCAGCCGTGCAGCAGCACGACGACCGGCGCGCCCGGATCCGCGGACCGCCGGTGGATGACCCGCAGGTCGGCGCCGCCCGCCCGTACCGTCGCCCAGGGCAGCTCACCGATGCGGCGCTCGTGCACTCCCCAGTCGTACCCGTTCGCCCAGCGGTCGAGGAGCGCGTCGAGGCGGGTGCCGCCGATGCCGCGCGTGCGGTCCTCACTCCACGGGGTCGTGGCCCGCCGCGTCCGCCGGAGCCGGTCGCGCATCTCGTCGTCCATGTGTATCAGCGTACACATCGATGTGTATGCTCGTACACATGATTTCGCGCGATGCGGCCGCCACCCGGCAGCGGATCCTGGGGCACGCTCGAGGCCAGTTCGCCCGGCACGGCTACACGGCCGTCACGGTCAAGGGCGTCGCCGACGCCGCCGGCGTGTCCCCCAACCTCATCACGCGCTACTTCGGCGGCAAGGACGGCCTTTTCCTGGCCGCGACCCGCGTGGAGATCCCGGTCGCGGACTCCTTCGACGGCGACCGGGCCACGCTGGGCGCCCGGCTCGCGGCGAACATCGTCCGGCGCTGGTTCGGCAACCCCGGGGAGGATCCGCTGCTGGTGTTGCACCGCGCGGCCGGCGAACGCCCGGAAGCGGCGGAGGCGCTGGCCGCATTCCTCGACACGAACTCGCTGGAGCCGCTGCAGCGCTACCTGCGCGACAGCGGCCTCGACGCCGCCGACGCCCGCAGCCGGGCGGCCGCGATCGACGCGTTCGTGCTCGGCGTCTCGACGCGCCGCCGGGTGCTGCGGTCCGAACTCGGCGATCCCGCCGAGCTCGAGGCCTGGCTGGGCGCCACCATCCAGCGGCTGGCCGACGGCTAGCTAGCTCGAGAACCAGAAGATCGCGCCGCCGATGGCGAGCAGGGCCGCGACGCCCAGCACCACGGCCATGAACTTCGCCGTCTTCCACGTCGAATAGACCCCGCCCACCAGGAAACCGCCCAGGGCGAGCAGGAGGACGCCGACGACTCCGTTGCTCATGCGGGTTAGGGTGCCACATGCCCTTGGAGTTGATCGTGCTGGGCAGCGCGACCCCGTACCCCCGCCCCGGCGAGCCGTGCTCGGGGTACCTCGTCCGAGGAAACGGCGCGACCGTCTGGCTGGACGCCGGCCCCGGCACCCTCGCCGCGCTGCAGGAACACACCGCGCTCACCGACGTCGACGCCATCTGGATCTCGCACCTGCACGCCGACCACGTCGCCGACCTGCTGCCGGCCGTCTACGCGCTGCTGTTCGCCGATCTCCGGCCCGCCGGGCCGCTGCCGCTCTACGGGCCGCCCGGGATCCGCGACCGGCTCGCTGACTTCCTCGGCAACACCGGCCCGGCGCCGATCGAGCAGGCCTTCCACGTGCACGAGCTGCACGACGGCCACTTCACCGAAGTGAACGGCCTGACCCTGGCCACGTCCGCGGTCGAACACGGCTTCCCCGCCTTCGGCGTCCGTGTCACCGACGGCGACCGAGTGCTCGCCTACTCCGGCGACACCGGCCCGTGCGCCGCCCTCACCGAACTGGCCAACGGCGCCGACCTGTTCCTCTGCGAGGCCGACGGTCCGGAACCGTCCGCGGTGCACCTGACGCCCGAGGACGCGGCCCGCGCCGCGCAGGGGGCCGGGCAGCTCCTGCTGACCCACCTCGGCCCGTTCTTGACACCGGACGAAGCCGCCGAGCGCGCCGCGACCGTCCACAAGGGAAACGTCGAGGTCGCGGCGGCCGGCGACGTGTACTAGAGCACGCCCTTCGTCGAGGGGATGCCCCCCGCGCGCGGGTCGGGCTCGGTCGCTGCCCTCAGCGCCCGGGCCACCGCCTTGTACTCCGCCTCCGCGATGTGGTGCGGGTCGCGGCCGTGGATCACCCGCACGTGCAACGCGATCTGGGCGTGGAACGCCAGCGAGTCGAACACGTGCCGCGTCAGCACGAACGGGTAGTTGCCGCCGATCGTGAAACTGTTGAACTGCTCGGGCTCGCCCACGTGCACGCAGTACGGCCGGCCCGAGACGTCGACGGCCGCGTGGGCCAGGGTCTCGTCCATCGGGATCCACGCGTCGCCGAAGCGGCGGATGCCGCTCTTGTCGCCCAGGGCCTGGCGGATCGCCTGGCCCAGCACGATCGCCGTGTCCTCCACCGTGTGGTGGGCGTCGATGTGGACGTCGCCGGTGGCCTCGACCTTCAGGTCCAGCGAGCCGTGGACGCCGAACGCCGTCAGCATGTGGTCGTAGAACGGGACGCCGGTCGAGATGTCGACCTCGCCCGTGCCGTCGAGGTCCAGCTGGACGAAGATCGAGGACTCCTTGGTGGTCCGTTCGACCTTGCCGATGCGGGTCATCGCGAGACTTCCTTACTCGCCTCGAGGAAGGCGTCGTTCTCTTCCGGGGTGCCGATGCTCACGCGCAGGTGTCCGGGGATGCCCGGGTCGCGGATCAGCACCCCGCGATCCAAATAGGACTGCCAGGCCGCGTGCGGGTCGCCGAACCGTCCGAAGAGGACGAAGTTCGAGTCGCTCGGCACCGGGTCGTACCCCAGGCCCGCCAGCGCTTCCACGACGCGGTCGCGTTCCGCGGCCAGCTTGTGCACACTGTCCAAAGTGGCGTCCGCGTGCCGCAGGGCCGCCCGCGCCGCCGCCTGCGTGAGCCGTGAGAGGTGGTACGGCAGGCGCACCAGCTGCAGTGCGTCGACCACCGCCGGAGCCGCCGCCAGGTAGCCGAGCCGGCCGCCCGCGAAGGCGAACGCCTTGCTCATCGTGCGCGAGACGATCAGCCGCGACGGGTAGTCCGCCAGCAGCTCGACCGCGCTCGGCTGCGACGAGAACTCCGCGTACGCCTCGTCGACCACCACGATCCCGGTGGCCGCATCGAGCAAAGAACGCAGTTCGGAAAGCGGGATCGAGCCGCCCGTCGGGTTGTTCGGGCTGGTGACGAACACGACGTCCGGACGGCGTTCCGAAATGACCGCGGCCGCGGCGGCCGTGTCGAGGCTGAAGTCGTCGCGGCGCGGCGCCGGCAGCCACTCGGTGCGGGTGCCGGAGGCGATGATCGGGTGCATCGAGTACGACGGCTCGAAGCCGAGCGCGCTGCGGCCGGGACCGCCGAACGCCTGCAGGATCTGCTGCAGCACCTCGTTGGACCCGTTGGCGGCCCAGACGTTCGCCTCCGACAGCACCACCCGCGTCGACACGCTCAGGTAGTCGGCCAGGTCCTGCCGCAGCGCCACGGCGTCGCGATCCGGGTAGCGGTGCAGCTCCGCAGCCTCGAGACGGACCGCCTCGGCAACGTCGGCCACCAGCGAAGGCGGCGGCGGGTAGGGGTTCTCGTTCGTGTTGAGCCGGATCGGGACGTCCAGCTGCGGTGCGCCGTAGGGCGACTTGCCGCGCAGGTCGTCCCGCAGCGGCAGTTCGTCCAGCGTGATCTCTTCGCCGATCGTCATCGGACCGAACCTCCGAAGCGCGCGGTGACGGCCTCGCCGTGCGCGGGCAGGTCCTCGGCGTCGGCCAGCGCGACCACGCGGCCGGCGACCTCGCGCAGCGCGTCCTCGGTGTAGTCCACGACGTGGATGCCCTTGAGGAAGCTCTGCACGGACAGGCCCGAGGAGTGGCGGGCGAACCCGCCGGTGGGCAGGACGTGGTTGGACCCGGCGCAGTAGTCGCCGAGCGACACCGGGGCGTACGCGCCGACGAAGATCGCGCCGGCGTTGCGGACGCGGGCGGCGACCGCGCGCGCGTCCGCCGTCTGGATCTCCAGGTGCTCGGCGGCGTAGGCGTCGACGACGCGCAGCCCGTCGTCCACTGTGGACACCAGGATGATGCCGGACTGCTTGCCGGCCAGTGCTTCCGCGACGCGCTCGGTGTGCTTGGTCGCGGCGACGCGGTTCACCAGCTCCTTGTCGACGGCGTCGGCCAGCTCCACCGACGTCGTGACCAGGACGCTCGCGGCCAGGGGGTCGTGCTCGGCCTGGCTGATCAGGTCGGCGGCGACGTGCACCGGGTCGGCCGTCTCGTCGGCGAGGATGGCGATCTCGGTGGGCCCGGCCTCGGCGTCGATGCCGATCAGGCCGCGCAGGAGCCGCTTGGCCGCGGTGAGGTAGATGTTGCCGGGCCCGGTGACGATGTCGACCGGGGCCAGCTCGGCGCCGTCGGTGTCCGTGCCGCCGTACGCGAGCAGCGCGACGGCCTGCGCGCCGCCGGCCGCCCACACCTCGTCGACGCCGAGCAGCTCGGCCGCGGCGAGGATGGTCGGGTGCGGCAGGCCGTCGAACGCGGCCTGCGGCGGCGAGCAGACGACCAGGGAGCCGACGCCGGCGATCTGCGCCGGGACGACGTTCATCACCACCGTCGAGGGGTACACGGCCAGCCCGCCCGGCGCGTACAGCCCGACGCGCTCGACCGGCACCCACTTCTCGGTGACCGTGCCGCCCTCGACGACGGTGGTCGTGACGTCGGTGCGGCGCTGCTCGGCGTGCACCTTCCGGGCCCGGGCGATCGACTCCTCGAGCGCGGCGCGGACCGCGGGGTCGAGCTCTTCCAAAGCGCGGGTCAACGCAGCGCGCGGCACCCGCACGGACGCGGGACGCACCTTGTCGAACTTCTCGGTGTACTCCAGGACGGCTTCGACACCGCGATCGCGGACCGCCTCGACCACCGGGCGCACGTGGTGCAGCGCCGCGTCCACGTCGTATTCGGCGCGAGGGAGCGTGGCGCGCAGTTCGGCGGCGGTCGGGACCTGCCCGCGCAGGTCGGTGCGGTTCAGCATGCCCACCAGGGTACGAGGTCACGCCGAACGGGTTTTCGGCGATACTCCCCGGTGACGGCCGATCCCAGCATGCAGGAGGCAGCGGTGGCGCGAATCGCGTTGTGCCAGGTCAACTCGGGTGACGATCCGGAGGCGAACCTGAAACTCGTTCGCTCCGGCGTCGAGGCCGCGGCGGCGGACGGCGCGCGGATCGTCGTGTTCCCCGAAGCGACCATGGCGCGCTTCGGGCGGCCGCTCGAGCCGGTCGCGGAGCCCCTCGACGGCCCGTGGGCGTCGGCCGTGGCTTCGGTGGCCGCCGAGCACGACGTGGTCGTCGTCGCCGGCATGTTCACCCCGGCGGACGACGGGCGGGTCCGCAACACGCTGCTGATCACCGGCGGCGGGCACCACCGCGGCTACGACAAGATCCACCTCTACGACGCGTTCGGCTTCGCCGAGTCGGACACGGTGGCGCCCGGTTCCGCGGCGACCACCTTCGAGCTGGACGGCGTCGTCTACGGCGTCGCGACCTGCTACGACGTGCGGTTCCCGGAGCTGTTCCGCGCCTTGGCCGACGACGGCGCCGACGTCGTGCTGCTGCCGACGTCGTGGGGCGCGGGCGAGGGCAAGCGCGAGCAGTGGGAGGTCCTGGTGCGCGCGCGGGCGCTGGACTCGGGCTGCTGGGTGCTGGGCTGCGGCCAGGCCGACCCCGCGGCGACGGGCGTCACGGTCAACCCGAAGGCGCCGACGGGAATCGGGTACTCACTGGTCGCGGACGGCTTCGGCCGGGTGGTCGCCCAGGCCGGGGCGGCGCCGGAGACGCTGCTGGTGGACGTGGACCCGGCGGTGCCGGCCCAGGCCCGCGCGGCAACGGGAGCCCTGGCCAACCGCCGTCTCTGACCTCCGGACGCAGTGAATGACTCATTCCTGTCGTCGGATGACAGGAATGAGTCATTCACTGCATCGGCGAAGCTAGCGGAGCAGGCCTTCGCGGATGGCGACCCGGACGAAGCCCGCGCGTCGCCGTTCGCCGGTCTTGTCGCGGATGCGGTCCAGGTACGAGCGGACCGTGCGGACGCTGATGTTGAGGATCTCCGCCACGTCGACGTCCCGCTCCCCCGCCGCCACCAGGCGGAGCACCTGCTTCTCCCGCTCCGACAGCACGATCTTCGGGCCCGCGTGGCGCTCTTCGCTGTCCTGGATGATCATCCCGGCCAGCGTCGGCGAGACGTACGCGTTGTCGTCGGCGATCGTGCGGATCGCGCGCAGCAGCTCGTCGCCGTCGACGTCCTTGGACAGGAAGCCCTTCGCGCCCGCCTGCATCGCGCCGAGCACCTCCGGCTGCTCCGCGTGCGCCGACACCACCAGCACCTTGTGCCCCATCTGCCCGACTTCCAGGACCGCGGCCGCGTCCTGGACTCCGCGCAGCTTGAGGTCGAGGACCACGACGCTGCCCGCCGGCTGCTCCTGGACCGCGAACCGGGCCACCGAGTCCGCCACCGCGCCGAGCTCGATGTCCGGCGCCTCGGTCAGCACGCGGGTCAGCGCGTACCGGTAGAGCGGGTGGTCCTCGATCACGCCCACGGAGATCCGCCGGGAAGACGGCGCCGGCTCGCTCATTTGCGGCCGCCGCGCCGGCGGTTGGCGTCGCCGATCAGGCCGCGCCGGATGGCCTCCTTGACCAGGCCCGGCCGCCGCCGTTCACCCGTCTTGTCGCGGATGCGGTCGAGGTAGCCGCGGACCGTCCGGACGCCGATGCCGAGGATCAGCGCGATGTCGACGTCCCGCTCCCCCGCCGCCACCAGCCGCAGCACCTGTTCCTCGCGCGGCGACAGCTCGGCTTCGGCCGACACGGCGGGCCGGTCGGCGTTGTCCTTCATGATCATCCCGGCGACCACCGCCGAGACGTACGCGCCGCCGTCGGCGACGGTCTTGATCGCGATCAGCAGCTCGTCCGCGTCGACGTCCTTCGACAGGAACCCGCGCGCCCCCGCCGCGATCGCGCCGAGCACGACCTCCGGTTCCGCCTGCGCGGAGACCACGAGCACGTGGTGCCCGAGCTCGCACACCTCCAGCACGGCCGCCGCGCCCGCGACCCCCGGCAGGCCCAGGTCGAGCAGGACCACGCTGCCCGGCGGCTGCCGGTGCACGTGGAACCGGGCGACCGAATCGACGACCGCGCCGAGCTCGACGAAGCCGGCTTCGGCCAGCACGCGTTCGACGGAGACGCGGTACAGCGGGTGGTCTTCGATAACCGCGACCCGGACCCGCCCCTGGCCCAGTTCACCCTCGGTCGAACGCTCTTCTGTCATGTGCACGACTTTCACCCCGTTCCACCCGACGGAGCCGGCCGTCCGGCCGTGGCCGGGTCCAGCGCGGGGCCCGTCGGCACCAATGCCAGCAAACTACCTGCGATCGGCGGCTTGGCGACGCTTCCGTAGCCGAGCGAGGCCAGGGACTGCGCGTTCACCACCGGGTACTTCCGGCCCGTGTCGGTCACCAGGTACGCGGTGGCCGAACCGGCTTCGACGACGACGGCTCCTCCCGAGGGAGGCACGAACACCTCGTCCGCCACCCTTGCTTCGGTCCGGGTGGCGACCTGGATGGCTTTGGCGCCAACGGGAAGCGGGAATTCGGCCGAAACGAGCAACCGGCTGCCCTGAACGCACAGCGCCACGGCGTTGCCGGTGATCGGCGCCTTGCCGGGGATGCGGTCGGGGTAGGCGGCCGGGTCGGCCCCGCCGGCGCGCGGCGCGGCGACCTTCGCGACCGCGGCGACGTCGGCCGCGCGGACCTCCACCGGCGCGGGCGGCCCGGAGTAGGCGGCGGCGTTGGCCTCCGTCGTCACCAGCAGGCTCGCCTCGGTCTGCCCGACCGGCTCGAGGCCCTCGCGGCGGACCAGGTAGTACGACGTGGCGGTGCCGGGCGCGGCCATCGCGTCGACGACAGCGAGGACTTCGCCGACGCGGGTGCCGCGGCCGCCCACCGCCGGCCCGGGGTTGCCGGCGCCGGCGACCGGCAGCGCGGTCAGGTCCCGGCCGGCCGGGACGGTGTCGAGCCACCGCGAGGACACCGCGATCGTCGGGTAGCTGTCGAACTGCAGCGCGGTCGCGGCCTCGTCGCTCAGCCGGTGGCGCCGTCCCCCGGCCAGCAGGAAGCGCTCCCCCTTCGGCAGCCGCACGATCACGCCCTGGTCGCGCGGCAGCTCGACACCGGACGCGGGCGCGGCCAGCAGGACGGCGGTGCGCGGCTCGGCCGACGCGGGCGCGTCCTGGGTGGTCCGGCTGCAGCTCGTCCAAGGCGTGTTGACGAGCGCGCCCGGCGCCGGCAGCGAGTCGGGCGCGCCGGGGATGCCGATCTGGGCGCCGCGGCCCGCCTTGCCGAGGTTCTCCGGCGACACGGACACGGTCGCGTCGCCGTTGCCGCCGGCCAGCAGCCGCGCCGAGGCGTAGTTGAGCACCGGGTGCAGGACGCCGTCGGCGCCGAGCACGAACCGCGCGCCGGTGCCCTCCTCGACGATCACCTTGCCGCCGGCCAGCCAGTCCTTGCCGCCGGAGGGGTTCAGCAGGCCGATGATGCCGAAGACGGCGGTGACCAGGAGGGCGGCCACGACCCCCAGCACGGTGCCGAGCACGAGCCGGCGGCTGGGCGAGACGGGGTGGTTGGCGTCGGCGGCGACGAGCGCGGAGACGAGCCGGCGGCGGAGGAACTGGTACGCCTGGATCTGGTCCCGCTGCGTCCACACGCTGCTGTGCCCCCGGCTGTGTCCGTCGACCCTCCGAGTGCCCGATGCTAAGCACCGGGCCGGGCGGCGGCGAGGGTAATTTTTACGCCCACGCGGTATCTGGGGAGGCAGTAGCGTCGAGGGCCGGGGAAAGGGGAACCCGTGTCCGTCGATACCGCTGTCCGCCCGGCACCGTCCCGGCCCGCGGCCGCACCGCTGCCGTGGCTGCTGCCGATCCGGCCGCTGCAGGCGGCGCTGTGGGAACTCGCCGCGATCGCCGTCCTGCTCGCGTGGCTGGTCGACGGCGTCACGCACCCGGTTCGGCTGGTGGTCAGCATCGGCGCGGGCTTGGCCGTGCTGCTGACGTCGGTGCGCTTCGCGGGCCGGCACGCGGCGGGCTGGGCACTGACCTGGACGGCGTTCCGGTTGCGCCGCCACGACACCCGCCGCGACAGCCCGGACCCGCTGTTGCGCGTGGCGGGGCCGGTGAAGGTCCGCCAGCACGTCGACCGCGCGGGCAACCGCTTCGGTGTCGCGGAGATCGACGGCGGGTGGAGCGCACTGGTCCGCTTGACGCCGGACCCCGGCACACCGGGGCCGCTGGTCGAGGCCCTGCGCTCGGCGTACCGGCGGGCGGACATCCCGCTGGCGTCGGCCCAGCTGCTGACCTGGGCGATCCCGCACGGCGACCAGGTGCTGCGGGTGCGCTGGCTGGCGGTGCGCTACCGGCCGGACCTGGCCCCGATCGCCGCGCTGGCCCGCGGCGGGGGTGATCTCGGGGCGCTGCGGAGCACGGCCTCGGCGGCGTTGAGCTTGATGGGTGCGCTGGCCGAAGCCGGGTACCAGAGCACGGTGCTGGAGGCCGGGGAACTCGCGAAGGAGCTGCGGGTGGCCTTGGGGGTCCAGGGCCCGGCTTCGGGGGCGCCCGACCGGTGGAAGTCGTGGGTGTGGGGCGATTCCACGCAGATGTGCTTCACCCCGCGTTCGCCGCGTCCGGTGGACTTTTCGGTGCCGGGCGCGGCTTTCACGGCGACGTCGTACACGCTGACCCGGACCGCGGGCGGCAAGGAAAAAGCGGAAGTGACGATCCGCGTGGGTGTGCGGCCGGGTGCTCCGGTTCCCGTGCCGCCCTCGGCGGTCCCGCTGCACGGACGGCACGGCGCCGGGGTGCGGCGGACCCTCCCCCTCGCGCTGGACTCCTGAATGCAGTGAATGACTCATTCCTTGCATCCGACGACAGGAATGAGTCATTCACTGCGTCGCTGCGGCACCCAGCTCAATTGACCACGAACGTCCGGATGCTGCGGGCCGGCAGCTGAGCGTTGAACGCGCCGTTCGAAATGGTGACATCCGTGGAGCGCGCGAGGTTCGCGCTCGCGTTCGTCAGCCAGGTCTGGGCGGTCGAGGAACCGGTGTCCCGGAGGGTGAACGCGAGGTCGGCCGCCGAGGTGTTCTTGTTGATCGCGACGACGACGATCCGGGCTCCGCTCTTGAACGCCGAGACGTAGACGTTCGCCTGCGGGTTCGCGGTCGCGGTGATCCGCGAAAAGCCGGGGCGGACCCACTTCGAGAAGTGCGCCATGCAGGCGCCGCGCTTGCTGATCTGGCCGTCCTCGCGCATCGGACCGTACGAGCGGCGGATGTACCACCAGACGTAGGTCTGGAACCGGCCGTCCACCAGCGCGCGGTGGATGTGCTCGCCGACGTCGAGCGCCTGCGGCCACAGGTCGGCCGAGTCGGTGCTGTTGGGGTAGTAGACCTCGGTCATCCACAGCTCTTTGCCGCCGCCCTTCTGCTGGAAGAGCGGGTAGGGCAGGTCCGCGAACGAGGTGCCGTAGAGGTGCGTGCCGATGATGTCCACGTTCGCCAGCGCGGTGGCATCGTTGAGAATCGGATCGGAAAGGTTCTTGCGGTACTGGAACGACTCGGGCGCGATGACCCGGGTGCTGATCGTGCCGGCGTTCTCGCGCAGGAACTTGACGATCTCGCTCGCGGTCCACGCCGTCCATTGCTGCGCGTAGTCCGGCTCGTTCTGCACCGAAATCCCGTACAGGTTCACGCCGTTGTTCGCCATGAACGCGGTGAAGTCGTTCAGGTGCTGGGCATAGGTGCCGTAGGCGTTGTACCGCAGCCGCTTGCCGCCGGAGAAACTTTCAGTCATCGAGGCGGGCGGGTTCCACGGCGAGGCGATGACCTTGGCCCCGAGCTCACTCGCCCGCCGGGCCGTGGCCACCTCGCGGCTCCAGTTGTTGCGGTCCTCGTGGACGGGGATGCGCAGCACGGTGAAGCCCAGCTGGCCGGTGCCGTTGCCGAACGCCGTCTCGCGCTGGGCGGCGGTGAGATCGCTGATCCAGACGGTGTGGTTCATCCCGCCGAAGCCCAGGATCGTCTGCTGCACGTTCGACGGCTCGACGACCACCGCGGTGGCCGCCGCGGCCGGTGTCCCGACCGCCAATACCGGCAGTGCGGCGCTCGCCGCCAGCACCGTCCGCCGGTTCAGCAGCGGGGAACCCGCGATCTCGGACTGGTTTCGACGTGGTGTCATGACATCTCCTGAAGTCGGCCGCGGACGCGAAGACAACAGGCTGGGAGCGCTCCCAAAGATCAGTATTAACAGTGTCCGCGGGTCACCGTCAACCCCGGACGGCTTGGTACACCCCCGCGATCATCGCCACCATCGGCACCAGCGACAACAGCACCAAGAACTCCGTCACGTCCAAAAGCCGCGACCAGTACGGCGAACGCAGCCCCCGCGCCACCCGCGTCGCGTACACCAGGCAGACCACCGCCGCCAGCACCACCGCGCACCCGGCCGCGAACACCGCCGTGCGGTGGCCCGAGGCCACCAGCCACACCCCCGCGCACACCAGCGTCGGGACGCCGAAGCCGACCAACACCAGGCGCTGCGCCCGGCCCGCGTACGACCGCGACCGCAGAATCCAAGCCAGGCCCAGCAAACCGGCCAAGCCCGCTTCCCACGGCCCGCCCGACGACAGCACGACGGAAGCCGCCAGCACCACCAGTCCGAGCGCCACCAGCAATCCCGTCAGCACCCCCTGGGCGCGGGAGGTCCGGCCGATCATCTCGGTGCCGAGCGACGGTTGCTCGTCCGCGCGGAACGCCGCCATGTCGTCCGGGACGCGCGGCAGCGGCAGCCGGGCCAGGCGCAACGCCAGCATCGGCGCCACCGCCGCGAGGGCCGTGCCCAGCACCGCGACCACCGCGGCCGCCGACAGCGGTGAGACGCCCGCCAGCAGCACCACGCCGGTGGTCAACGCGCCGAAGCCCGCCGCGCCGGTGATCGCCACGAACCACGGCAGGCGGTCGGCCACCGAGACCGCCGCCAGCACGCCGTACACCGTCACCGCCGCGAACCCCGCCGCCAGGGGGCCCGCCGACAGCGAGAACAGCGGATGCGGTGGCAGCACGGACATCCCCGCGAGCAGCGCGACACCGACGCCGGCCAGCGACCCGGCCGCACCCGCCTCGGCGTCGCCGTACGCGCGGCTCAACGCGCCACCGCCGAGCAGCAGCACCAGGGCCAGCAGCCCCGTTCCGATCGGGGCCAGGACACTGCCGGACGCCGCCGCCTGCACCAGCAAGCCGCCCGCCAGCAGCAGGACCACCGCAGCCACCAGTCCGGACCGCCGCGCGACCGAGGGGCTCCAGCTTCCGGACGACTCGGCGACGCTGGCGATCGAGTCGACGACGTCGTCGAACAGCAGCGGACCCCGCGGGCGCTCCCGCGGGGTCAGGTGCAGCACTTCGCCGTCGCGGATCTGGGCGGCGGCCACGCTCAGGCCCAACGCCAGTGGCGCGCCGCCCAACCGGGACAGCACCCAGCCCGGGTGCTCGGCCGACGCCTGTCCGGACGCTCCGGCGAGCCGGACCAGCTGCGGGACCAGCTCGGCGAACGTCGACTGCTGCGGCAGGGCGACGTCGACCCGGGCTCGCGGCGTGACCACCGTGACCCGCCGAGTCGTGCCGGTCAGAGAGGCCGTCATCACACGTCTTTCGCGGCCGCGATCACCGGGGCGAACTTCGCGGAACTGGCTTCGGCGAGCTTCTGCAGCCCGGCGTTCACCGCCTCCAGCACGATCTCCGACAAGTTGCGGGCGTCGTACTCGCGGATGGCGCGGGGGTCGATGTCGATCGAGGTGAACCGGCCGTCGCCGCGGAGGGTGACGGTGACCTCGTTCTGCCGCGAGTGCGCCTTGATCTCCATCGCCTCGACCGTGCGCTGGATCCGCTGGACCTCTTCGGTCTGCTTGCGCACCTGCGCCAGCAGCTCGTCCATGTCCGGCACCGCGTACGGATCGGTCACTGTGCTTTCCCTTCGTGCTGGCGGACGTGGACGCTGGCCACGAACCGCTGGAAACCGGGTGAGAGCGCGCGGGCGGTCGCGGGCGCGGCCGTGCAGGCGAGCTCGAGCACCAGGCGGTCTTCCGGGGTGGCCCCGGGGACCGTCAGGTGCACCTGGGTCTGGATCAGCTCGGTGCCTTCGCCGGTGCGCAGGCGCAGCAGCTGCATGACGGCGGGCGCGGCCGGGTCGCCGACGTCGCGGCGGCTCAGCACCTCGAGCCCGGCCAGCGTGCGCGAAAGCCGTTCGACGGCCTCGGCGGCGATGGCGTCGATCGACGCCTCGTCCGGCCGCTGCTGCACGCTGACCGTGATGTTCGGCGTGAACTCCTCGCCCGGCACCGGGTGCACGGCGACGAACACCGCGCCGGAGTCGCCCGGGTCGACGGCGGTCCAGCCGTCCGGGATGACGAAGTCGAGCGGAAGGGTCATCACAGCCCCACGTAGGAAACGGCGTCGTCCCAAGCGGAGCCCACCGCTTCGGCGGCGTCGTGAGCCGTGTGGCTGACGGCGTCGACCGCCGCGCCGCCGTACTCGCCGATCGTGTGGCCGAGCTTCGGCAGGTCGATGTCGATCTTCGCGCCGACGCCCAGGCCGAGGCCGAGCGCCGCACCCGCCTTGAAGTTGACCTTGAGGTGCCCGGCGTCGTAGACGGCTTGGGCGTCGAGCTGCGCGCCGAGGCCGTACTGCAGGGTGCCGTTCGCGCCGACGCCGATGCCCGCGACGTCCGCGGCGACCTCGCCCTCGACCTTCCCGCCGACAAAGGCTCCTGTGTGCGCGCCGACACCGTGCGCGCCGATCGTGCCGGACGCGCTGACCTCGCCGCCGGCGAACACCGTGC
Organism: Amycolatopsis mediterranei; assembly: GCF_026017845.1. NCBI lineage: Bacteria > Bacillati > Actinomycetota > Actinomycetes > Pseudonocardiales > Pseudonocardiaceae > Amycolatopsis > Amycolatopsis mediterranei. Next base: position 2,493,671 of record NZ_CP100416.1, on the reverse strand, counting down.
CCTTGGCGTGGGCTTCGGCGACACCCCACTCCTTCTTGAGCTCGGCCTCGCCGTGCAGCGCCGCGAGTTCCGCGTGCCCGGACGCGCCCGCGTCCCAGCCCTTCGACGTGATCTTCCCGTCGTACTCGGGGGAAAGGCCGTCCTGTTCGTGCTGGAACTTGTAGTAGGTGATCTCGGTGTTGCGGCCGATCTTGTCCTTCAGCGCCTCGGCTTCGGGCTGCCCGAACGGCGTGTCCGCCTTCTTCGGCGCGCGGGTGCCTTCGAGGCCGTCCCAGGTGAGCTTCTTCCAGCCGGAGTTGCCGAACCACGACGGCACGGTCCGCGGCCGCTTCCGGCCGTCGAGGGGCTCGCCGTTGAGCCAGTGCAGCGGCCCGCGGGCCCACTTGCCGAGCTCGTGCTCGAGCCGTCCGACGCCTTCGGGCGGGAACAGCTCGGCGAGCGCGTCGGAGAACTCGTCGACGACCTGGCGGGCCGCGGCGACGCTCTGTTCGCCGAGCTGCCGGGCGGCCTGGATGAAGGCGCCGACCGAAGCGGAGTTCACCGCGCGGGCCTGCGCGGTCAGCTGGGCGGCGTACTGGTCGAACTGCGCGAGCACCGCATCGACGGCGGCTTCCGCGGACTGCACGAGCCGGGCCGCGGTCCCGAGCCGCTTCGCCTGGTCGTCGAGCTTCGTGGCCGCCTCGGTGAGCTCTTCGCCGAGCTTCCCGGCGGCCGTCGCGAACGCCGTGTAGGCGTCACCGTCCCAGTCCGCGTGCAGCGTCTTCGCGGACTCGTCGATCTCGCGCGCCTTGCCCGAAACCGTCGAAGCCTGCGTTGCCACCCGCTGCGAAGCGGCGCTCAGCGCCCCGGGATCCCCGGTGACGCGCCGGCGGCATTCGACGAGCACGCGCCGGTACCCGGACAGCACCGAGCTGACCACCCCGGACGCGTCGACGACCCCCGAGCCCGCCACCGGTCAGTTCCCGGCCGCGTCGTAGCCGACGTGCTGGCTGAAGTGCTTGCCGTTGTAGTCCAGCGCGATGTCGAGGTCGAAGTCCTGCCCGCCCGGAGCCTCCACAGTGGACTCGCCGGTGGCGAGGTTGGTGTGGATGACGACTTCGTCGGCGTGCCCGGCCGCCGGGGCGGGCACCACGGGCGCGGGGGCCGGCTGGGTGACCGGTGCGGGCTGGGCCGGCACGGTCGCGCCGTTCTGCGCCGGGTCGACGGCGATCCAGCTGTTGGCCGGGTTCAGCGGGGTGCCGTTGCCGGTCACCGCCGTCCCGTTGCCGGTGCTGGAACCGCCGCCGGTGGCGAGCGCGGGCGGGGTGTAGTCGGTGAACGAAGGCTGCTGCGGGATCCCCTCACCGCCGCGGGTGGGATTTCCTGATGACGCAGCCTGCTGCCCCGACGGGCTCGCCACCGGCGGCGGGGTCTGCGGCGCGGTGACCGGGGTGTTCCCGATCGACGGCGTCGTGGCGCCCGAACTGCCGGAACCGTGGTGGAAGAGCTTCTCGATCTCGCCGATGACCTGCGCGAGCGTGGTGACCTGCTGGGCGAGCTCCACCGCGCCGAGCGCCTTGAGCAGCGCGCCGATCGCGGTGATGAACGCCCGCAGCGACGCGCTCGTCGCGGTCGACAAAGCGACCGCGGCCCCGTAGGTCCACCAGTTCGACATCAGCGCGGCGACCGTCGGGTTCACCGCGGCGACCACCGCGCGGTAGGCCTCCTGCGCGGTCTTGATCAGCGTGCCGGAGACGCCGAGGAGCTCGGCGCCCTTCTGCACGACGTTGATGATCTTCGTCAGCTGGTCGAGGGAGTCGCTGATCTTCTTCAGCGCCGACTCGCTGGCCGCCCCCGACCAGATCTTGCCCAGCTGGTCGGCGGCCTTCGTCAGCTCGTTGTACATGCCGAGGAACTGCTCGGCCTTGCGGACCAGGTCCGCCACGTGCTTGGCGATCTGCTCCGGCTGGCCGGTGACGATCTGCGGCAGGATGGTGATCGGCCCGCCCGAAGACGCGGTCGCGTCCATCGCGCTGGAGTTCGGGAAAGTCAGCATCGATCCTCACAAAGGTTCAAGGAGTTCAGACGACGGAGGCGGGCCGGTAGACGCTGACCTTCGCCAGCCCGCCGGTGCGGGCGTCGAGCAGCCCGTGGTTGTAGAGGCGGCCGCCGTCGCCGGCGACACCGATGACCGGCTGGCGGTCGGAGAACAGCAACGGCTCCACGACCACGACGTCGCCGCTGTGCACGCCGCCGGGCACGTCGGAGAACGTGCGCGCGGTGCCCGCGTAGACCTCGATCAGCCCGATGCGCGCCTGGTTGTCGGCGTCACCGGCGAGCCAGTCGTTGAAGTCGGCGACCCCGTGGAAGCGCGTGTCGGTGATCGGGTGGTCGCCGAGCCGGCCCAGCCGCGCGTCCCCCAGGTAGCGCAGCACGTTCCCGACCGACGACGGCTCGCCGTGGGCGCCCGCGCTGTCGTTGATGGCCAGCGTGGCGAGCTCGGAAGCGTGCGAGCTGCCCCAGATCGACGACCCGGTGCTCGTCGAGGCGTGCCCGCCGCCGTAGCCGGAAGCGACGTCCCGGTCGGCCGCCTGGTAGGCGTCGGCGCTGGCCTTGACGAGCCCGTTGACCTGCTGCAGCAGCTGAAGCAGCGTGCGGACGGCGGTGATCTGGCCGGAGTGCAGGGCCGCGTTCGCGGCGGCGACCGCGCTGCCGAACGTCGCGAACGACATCGGCTGCACGACGAGCCGTTCGAGGTCGGCCACGGCGTTGATGCCGTGGGCGATGATGCCCCCGACGTTGCCCACGGCGGAGCGCATCGCCTCGGGCTCAGCCCGGTACTCGCCGGCCATGGGTCTCCTTCCGGGGGGTGTGCTCGGCTGAGCGTAGGTTCGGCCCCGGAAGCGGGCGGACGGCAAAAGTACCCACCGCGGCGTGGCGGCGAGTGGCCAAAATACCGGTCAGACCGCCCCCGAACTGGAGCAGCCTGTCCTGATGAGCCTGCCGTCCGACCGACCGAGCGAAATCGTGCTGCAGTCCCCGCCGATGCTCCCCAAGAGCTCGTCGGGCGGGATGGTGCAGCTGATGATGTTCCTGCCGATGATGCTCGGCATGGGCGCGATGTCGTTCGTCTACATCGGACGCGACGGCGGCGTGATGACCTACGTCTTCGGCGCGCTGTTCCTCTGCGCCATGGGCGGCATGGTGGTGATGTCGCTCGGCCGCGGCGGGATGGCGAAGAAGGCGCAGATCAACGACGAACGCCGGGACTACCAGCGGTACCTGTCCGGGCTGCGTGCCCAGGTCCGCGACATCGCCGACGGCCAGCGCGCGGCCATGATCGCCGTCCAGCCCGACCCGGCCGACCTGTGGGCCTACGTCGAAACCGGGAAGCTGTGGGACCGGCGGCGCACCGAGCCGCAGTTCGCGCAGGTGCGCGCGGGCACCGGGCCGCAACGGCTCGCGACGCCGTTGAAGGCGCCGCAGACCGTGCCGCTGGAGGACCTCGATCCGGTGTCCTCGACCAGCCTCAAGCACTTCATCCGCACCTACTCGACGGTGGACGGCCTGCCGGTCGCGCTGTCGCTGCGGTCGTTCGCCGCGGTCACCGTGGCCGGGCGGCGGCCCGACGTGCTCGGCCTGGTGCGGGCGCTGCTGTGCCAGCTCGTCACCTTCCACTCCCCCGCGGACCTGCGGATCGCCCTCTGCGTGTCACCGGACCGGCAGCACGACTGGGAGTGGGCGAAGTGGCTGCCGCACGCGACCGCGGCCGGCGCGGCCGACGCCGTCGGCTCACGGCGGCTGGCCGACGGCACCGCGGCCGGGCTGGCCGAGCTGCTGGGCGCCGACCTGGGGGAACGCCCCGCGTTCAGCCGGCGCGCGGCGGCCGAGCTCGACCTGCCGCACCTCGTGGTCCTCGTCGACGGCGGCAACGCCCACGGTGAGCCCCGGCTGATCGGCCAGGACGGCCGGCTCGGCGTCACGGTGATCGAAGTCGGGCAGGAGCAGCCGCGGGCGTCGTCGACCGAGCGGCTGCTGAGCCTGCACACCGCACCGGAGTCCCTGGGCATGGTCGTCGGCGAAGGCGGCGAGCAGCGGCTGGGCTTCCTCGGCCGTCCGGACGTCCTCGACCGCGGCGCCGCCGAAGCCCTCGCCCGGATGCTGACGCCGTTGCACACGGCCGCCGCGGTCGTCGGCGACAAACCGATGTCGGCGACGTTCGGGCTGGCCGGGCTGCTCGGCATCGGCGACCCGCGCGACACCGACACCGCCGTCACCTGGGCCCCGCGCGCGGCCCGCGACCGGCTGCGGATCCCGCTGGGCGTCAACCCGGAAGGCCGTCCGGTCGAGCTGGACCTCAAGGAGTCGGCGGAAGGCGGGATGGGCCCGCACGGCCTGGTCATCGGCGCGACCGGGTCCGGCAAGAGCGAGCTGCTGCGGACGCTGGTGACGGCGCTGGCGGTGATGCATTCGTCGGAGACGCTCAACCTGGCGCTCATCGACTTCAAGGGCGGCGCGACCTTCGCCGGGATGACCGGGCTGCCGCACACGTGCGCCGTCATCACGAACCTCTCCGACGACCTCGCGCTGGTCGACCGCATGGCCGACGCGCTCAACGGCGAGCTGCTGCGGCGGCAGGAACTGCTGCACGCGGCCGGGAACTACGCGTCGGTGCGCGACTACGAGAAGGCCCGCGCGGACGGCGCGCCACTCGACCCGCTGCCGTCGCTGCTGGTGATCATCGACGAGTTCAGCGAGCTGCTGTCCTCCCGCCCGGAGTTCATCGACCTGTTCGTCGCGATCGGCCGGCTCGGGCGCTCGCTCGGCATCCACCTGCTGCTGGCCTCACAGCGGCTGGAAGAAGGACGGCTGCGCGGGCTCGACTCCCACCTGTCGTACCGGATCGGGTTGCGGACGTTTTCCGCGGCGGAAAGCCGGGCCGTGCTGGGCGTCGCGGACGCCTACCACCTGCCGCCGGTGCCGGGGTCGGCGTACCTGAAGTCCGACACCGAAACGCTGATCCGGCTCAAGGCGGCCTACGTCTCCGGCGAGCTGCCGCCGCGGAGCACGGTCGTGCGCGAGGACGGCCAAGAGCTCGGCGTGCTGCCGTTTTCCCTGGCCCCGGTGGAAATCCCGGTGACGACCGAGGTCTCTCCGGCGCCGGCCGCCGAGGGCACCGGCGAGACGATCATCGGCGCGATGCTGTCGCGCCTGGAGGGCCGCGGCCCGGCCGCGCACCAGATCTGGCTGCCGCCGCTGACCGAACCGCCCACGCTGGACCAGCTGCTGCCGCCGCTGGGCGAGGACGCCGCGCGCGGCCTGTGTCCGCTGGGCTGGGGCGGCAACGGGAAGCTCACGATCCCGGTGGCGCTGGTGGACAAGCCGTTCGAGCAGCGCCGCGACCTGCTGTGGGCGGACTTCTCCGGCGCGGCCGGGCACGCACTGATCGTCGGGGCGCCCCAAAGCGGCAAGTCGACGCTGATGAAGGACATCGCGGGCATGCTGGCGCTGACGCACACACCGGCCGAGGTGCAGCTGTTCGTGCTGGACATGGGCGGCGGCGCATTGGCTCCGATCGCCGGGCTGCCGCACGTGTCCGGGTACGCGACCCGCCGCGACGCGCAGCGCTGCCGCCGGGTCGTCGCCGAGCTGACGACGTTGCTCGAGCAGCGCGAGGAGTTCTTCGCCGCGCAGAGGATCGAGTCGATGGCGGCGTTCCGCGCCCGCCGATCGGAGTTCACCGAAAGCACCGACGACCGCGAGTTCGGTGACGTGTTCCTGTTCGTGGACAACTGGACGACGATCCGCCAGGAGTACGAGCAGCTGGAGGAGCAGATCACCGGGCTGGCCGCGCGCGGGCTCGGCTTCGGCATCCACGTGATCGTCTCGCTCAACCAGTGGATCGGCGTCCGCGCCCAGCTGCGCGACGCGATCGGCACGCGCTTCGAACTGCGCCTGGGCGACCCGATGGACTCCTCGATCGACCGCAAGGTGGCGGCCAACGTCCCCGCCGACCGCCCGGGCCGCGGCATCACCGCGGAGAAGCTCCACTTCCTGGCGGCGTTGCCGCGCATCGACAGCGACCAGCGCCCGGAGACGGTCGGCGCGGGCGGCGTCGACCTGGTGCGCCGGATTTCGGACGCGTGGCAGGGACCCCGCGCCCCGCGGGTCCGGCTGCTGCCGCCGGAAGTGCCGCTGGACACGCTGCCCGCGGCCCCGGGCAAGCAGGTGACGCTGGGTATCGCGGAATCGACGTTGCGCCCGGTGTACCTGGACTTCGCCGCGGACCCGCACTTCATGGCCTTCGGCGATGTGGAGTCCGGAAAGAGCTCGCTGCTGCGCGCCATCGCTTCGGGGATCACGTCGGCGTACACCCCGGAGGAAGCGGCGATCATCGTGGCGGACTACCGGCGCGGCCTGCTCGGCGCGGTGGCCGAGCCGCACCTGCTGGGGTACGCCGGAGCCGAGGGCAAGCTGACGGACCTGATCGGCGAGTGCGCCCAGGCGATGCGGAACCGGCTGCCCGGGCCGTCGGTGACGCCCGAGCAGCTGCGGAACCGGTCGTGGTGGCGCGGGCCGGAGCTGTTCGTGCTGGTGGACGACTACGAGCTGGTGGCGACGGTGGGGCGCAACCCGTTGCAGCCGCTGCTGGAGTTCCTGCCGCAGGCCCGCGACATCGGCCTGCACCTGGTGATCGTCCGCGGGTCCGGCGGCGCCGGGCGGGCGTTGTTCGAGCCGGTGCTGCAGCGGCTGCGGGAACTGGGCACGCCGGGGTTGATCATGTCGGGGACGAAGGACGAAGGCGCGTTGCTCGCGGACGTGAAGCCGTCACCGCAGCCACCGGGACGCGGAACGCTGGTGTCCCGGCGGCACGGGACGGGCCTGGTCCAGGTGGCGTGGACGAAACCGGCGGAGTCCTAGTTGCGCTGATCTGTGCGGCGAACCCTGAAGCCTTCCTCACACCAGGACATCCGATCACGTGTCACCGCGATCGCCACCTCCCGGGGCAATACACCGGCACGGCACCGGAGAGGTCCGGCGGCGCGAGCAGGACCGGATCGGCGCCGACCAGCTCCGGGGTCGGCCGCTCGTCCGGCGGCAGCTTCACCGGAGCCGTCCCGTGGCGGTGCCCGAGCGAGCGCCCACGAACCGCCCGCCGGCCGAGCAGCGTGCGGTCCACTCCGGACAGTGCGACGACGGGAGCGGGCCCGGGCGGACGGCTCATCCCACGGACCCGGTCATCTCGGCGGCGAAGTGGTAGTAGCAGACCACCCGGTGCTTGCCCTCGGCCCAGCTCGTCGACGTCGGCGTCATGACCTGGACGCGGACGCCGGGCACCGGGCGAGCGCCGGCTTCGCACCGGGCCAGGGTGGTCCGGTAGAGCTCGAGGATGTCGGGCATCGGGCCCTCGCCCAGCGGGATGACCTCGAACGCCTGGCCGGTGTGCTGCGCGGTGCACGACGTCCGGACCACGTCGGCCTCACCCGAGGCCGCCGGGGCCCAGAAGCATTCGCCCGCCGCGAGGTCGAGCCCGTGCGCCCCGTCCTCGGGCAGCCGTCCGTGGCCGGCCTGCTGCTGCCACCACGCCGTCCCGGTGCTGATCCGGTAGGCGAGCACGCCCATCCAGCCCGTGAAGGCGACCAGGCCGCAGACGACGAGCACGAGCCCCCGCTGCCGCTGCTTCCGGATCCGGGAGATCGCGACGGCGCCGAAGACCGGCGCGAGCAGGCCGCCGAGCAGCCCGGAGACGAGCGTGGCGATCGCGTAGCCGCTCACCGGCCGGCGGCGCAGCTCGGTGCGCATCAGCTCGTCGAAGAGCTCGGGGACCTCGACGTCCCGGCCGAGCTCGCCGTCGTGGTAGGTGACCCGCCAGTCGGAGCCGACCTCGGCTCGCACCGCCTCCGCCAGCCGGCGACCCCGGGCGACGAACGCCTGCTCCGCCGCCGCGGACCCGAACCCGGAAGACCGCGGATCAGCGCGGTTCAGGGTCGCGGTGTAGTCGTCGGCCCAGCGGTTCAGCTCACGCACCAGCGCGGGACTCAACCCGAGGACCGGGTCGGCCGGGTCGAGGTTCCCGCTCTCCCCCGGCCCGGACACCCACAGGGCCCAGCAGTCGTAGTCCGCCAGCACCCTGAGGGTCTTCTTCGCCGTCATCCCGCCCCCACTCCCACGCGGGCAGGCTAACGGAGATCCCCGCACGTCCGCGCCACCTTTTCGAGCTCGCCGGAAGGCGACGCGGGCCGCGCGGGTTACCGACTTCGGTAGGTTCCGAAAATCCTTCACGGCTCTTACGTTGGGCTGGTCGTCCCGTTCGGGACGGATATCCGGATCACCTGGGCCGAAGGGCATTTTCATGCGAATGTCGAGGGCTGTAGCCGCGGTGGGTGCGGCCGCCGCGGCGCTGAGTCTGGTCTCAGCGGGGGTGGCGGACGCCCAGCAGGACATCATCGGCGGGAGCACGGTCTCCTCCGCGCCGTGGGGCGCCCAGATCTACTGGAACAACGTGACGACGTACGGTGGTTTCGAGTGCTCGGGGACGATCATCGCCCCGCAGTGGGTGCTCACCGCCCAGCACTGCCTGAACTCGCCGGGCATGCACGTCAAGGTCGGCAACGTGACGCTGCAGCAGGGCACGAACGCCACCGTCGACCAGCAGAAGGCGTCCCCGAACGGGGACATCGCCCTGCTGCACCTGACGTCGGCGGTCAACACGACGTACATGAAGCTCGGCACGGGCAACCCGCCGACCGGGTCGACCAACCAGATCTACGGCTGGGGCCGCACGCAGGGCAGCAGCCCGCCGTCGAGCACCCTCAAGACGGCCAACGTGCGCGTGACGGGCCTGAGCTCGGACGCCTTCGGCGGCACGGCGATCGCCAGCCAGGGCATCAACGGCTCGGCCTGGCACGGCGACTCGGGCGGCCCGGAGCTGTACAACGTCGTCCAGGTCGGGGTCTGCTCCACGGGCAGCAACTCCGGCTCGAACCCGCAGGGCACGCAGAACTACGCGAGCATCGCGGCCAGCCGCAGCTGGATCCGCACCACGACCGGCGTCTGACACCGGACCCCGCGTGCCGGCCTCCCCGCCCGGGCGGCCGGCACGCGGCACACTCGCGGCCCGAAGTTCCGCACGACCGCGCTGCTCGGCGGCCAGATGGGGCACCGATCTGGCGGCCGGGACGTCGTCACTCCACAATGGACGCCCGCAGCGCCGCCTTGTCCGGTTTCCCCGACGGCGCCACCGGAACCGCGCCCACGAAGCTGAACCGCGCCGGGACCGCCGCCTCCCCCAGCTCGGCCGCCACCGCCTTGCGCACCTCACCCAGGTCCGGCGAACGACCCGGCACCGGGACCACGAACGCGTGCGCCGCCTCGCCGGTCCGCGCGTCCGGAACAGCCACGACGTAGGCCTGGTCGACGTCCGGGCACGCGGCGATCGCCCGCTCGATCGGGCCGGTGTAGTGGATGATCGCGTTGACGATCACCACGTCACGCGCGCGGCCGGACAGGTGCAGGTAACCCGCTCGGTCGAGGTGCCCGAGGTCCTGGGTGCGCACCCAGCCGTCGCGCAGCACCTCGGCCGTGGCGGCCTCGTCACGCCAGTAGCCCGCGAACGCCGACGGTGTGCGCACCCACACCTCGCCGTTTCGCACCGCGATTTCCACCGTGTCGCACGCCTTGCCGACCGACCCGGGCCCCTCGTCGGCCCGGCAGATCGTCAGCATCCCGGTCTCGGTCTGCCCGTACGCGTGGTGCATCGCGGGCCCGATCCGCTCGGCCGCCTCGGCGAGCTTGTGCGGCGGCACCGGCGAACCGGCCACGATCAGCCTCCGCAGGCAGCTCAGGTCGACGTCGGACCCGCGCAGCACGTCGAGCATCCGGTGCAGCCGCGGCACGGTGGTCAGCGCCGCCGAGATGCCCAGCCGCGGCAGCACGCCGGGGAAGTCCGGCAGCCCCTCGGGGATCACCGCCGTGCCGCCCGCGAACAGGCACACCCCCAGCTGCTCGACCATCACCGCGCTGGCCAGGGAGCCGAACAGCAGGTACCGGCCGAACCCCGAGCCCAGCCGCTCGTGCGCCGAGCCCGGCACCGGCGGCCGCCACACCCGGCCTTCGGTCAGCGCGCGGTAGCGGTAGGCCACGCCCTTCGGGACGCCGGTGCTGCCGCTGGTGAACACGACCGTCGCGATGTCGTCGAGCTGCGCTTGCGGCACCGGCTCGGTGTAGCGGGCCAGCAGGGACGGCCCCACCCGCAGCACCGGCACCCCGGCGGCGGCCACCGGTTCCGCGTCGGTGATCAGGGCGGCGACGTCGCCGAGGATGTGCCGCAGCTGCGGCTCCGGCAGCCCGGGCCGCACCCCGACCGCCCGGGCGCCGAGGACGTGCACCGCGATGAGCGCGGCGAACCCCTCCGGCGTGACGGCGGTGGCGATCCCCACGCCGTCGCCCGGGCCGAGCCCGGCCGCCCGCAGGCCCGCGGTGAACCGGCCGATCAGCTCCCGCAGCTCGCCGCGGGTGGTCACCCGGGCGCCGTGTTCGAACGCGGGGGCTTCCGGAGTGCGCTCCAGCTCGTCCAGCAGTGCCTGCGGGTGGACCATCGCGACTCACCTTTCGCCCGGGGCGTCCGGTCTACCGGGCGGATCTCAGAATTTCGGCAGAAACGACCCGCTCGCGCGGAAGCGACCGCAGTGACAGCGTGCCGGCGACGGCGAGCCCCGCGATCAGGCCGGTGACGGCGGCGAGCGTCCAGAAGTCCGGGTGCACGATGGACTGGCCGCGCTCGGCCTGCCAGGTGAGCAGCGCGATCAGCCCCGCGTAGCCGGCGCCCGTGGTCCGGACCAGCCGGCGGCGGACGACGTCGGATTCGAGCACCCGGTAGCGGCGGGCCAGCAGGAGCAGCCCGAACGCCACCAGCGGCAGCACCTGCAGGGCGTGGATGCCGACGAAGTGCGGGATCCGCAGGTCCCCGCCGACCGTGCTCCAGCCGACCACCGGCAGCCCGGGGCCGCCGTCGTCGACGCCGACGGAGTGCGCGCCGAACGTCGAGAACTTGCCGTTCGCCTCGAGCACCGCCTGCTGCGCCGGCGTGGCCGTGAACATCAGCGTCGCGACGTACATCCCCACCACGGCGAGGCCGGCGCCCCAGCGCAGCGCCGACCTCAGCGCCCGGTCCGGGATGCGCTGGAACAGCAGCAGGACGGCCACGGCGGCGGTCATCGACCACGCCGTGTACGCACCGCCCGCGACGACGTTGTTGATCGCGGCGTCCATCGGCGTCGACTGGTTGAAGTGCAGGGTCCGGCCGCGGACGATGATCTGCCAGACCAGCAGCGCGAAGTCCAGGCCGATGCCCGCGGCGAAGAGCGTCCCGAACCACCAGCCGGCGCGGCGGCCGCGGCGCACGTGCGTCAGCAGCCACGCCAGCGTCAGCGCGTACAGCCCGATCGAGACGGAGAACTTGAACGGCTTGAGCCAGATCGGCGCGTTGACCAGCGTGCGATCATCGAGCAGGAGTCCGAGCAGCGAGACCGCGCACAGCACCCCCATCGCCCCGGCGAGCACCACCAGCGGGCGGTGCCACGCGCGCAGCGTGACCAGCGGTTTTCCCTTGTCTGCCATGGCTGAAAGCCTGCCGCGGCGGCGGCGCGGAAGCACTGGAGCGCACCACCGTCCCGTGGTGGGGAACGCCCTACCTCCGCTCGCGTGGGTAATAGTGCCGTCAGTGCGACCGGCAGTTGTGCCGTTTGACCACACTGGCCTCTTTCCTAGCGTGACTTTCACACGCGCGGACCACCGCGCCAGGGGAATTCGCTTCAGGAAGGAGGTGGCCCGTCGATGTCCAGTCCGGGATTCCAGGCAGATTCCGCTGCCATGACGCGCGCCGTCCAGGGTTTCGAGGAAACCGCGACGAACGCCAAGTCCACGATGGCCAGCTTGGAGTCCGAGCTGACCGAGGCCCTGCGCAACTACAAGGGTGACCAGGCCGTGGCCTTCTGGGACCTCCAGCGGCGGCTGCAGGAGAAGATGACCGCCGCGGTGAAGGAGCTCGACACGATGTCGCAGCTCGTGCACACCAGCCACGCGAACTACGGCCGCGGCGACGCCGACGTCCACCAGAGCTTCCAGGGGGTCGGCCACACCCTCGAGGGCTCGGGCGTGCTCCCCCGCCTCAACCCCTGACCCGAGAGGACGCCCACCATGGCCGACGTCGTCGAAATCAACTTCGCCGCGCTGCAGCACAGCTCGGCATCCCTGGCCGCCAAGGCCAAGGCGCTCACCTCGCAGCTGGAGCAGCTGCACCAGAACCTGCAGCCGATCACCGCGACCTGGTACGCCTCCGGCAGCTCCGCCGGTGACGCCGCCCGCCAGGCCGAGACGCGCCTGCGCCAGGCCACCGCGGACATCGTCGCGATCATCGCGCAGTTCGGCGGGAAGGTGGGCGAGGCGCACGACCTCCAGCAGTCGCTGGAGAACCGCAACCAGGGACTGTTCGCGGGCTGATCCGCGCCCCAGACGTCGGTCGGCCGGTGCGGGAAACCCCCCGCTCGCACCGGCCGACCGGCTTTCCCCCTGTCCGCATGTCGCGCCCAGAGAGCCGGGACCGATGCCAGACCAGTCGTACTACGTCCACCTGGAATCGCTGAAGGACTTCGTGCGGGAACTGGAGACCCAGATCCACGCGATGTCGAAACCGAACGACTTCCTGCTCACCCTCGGCGAAGAGCCGCTGCTGTTCGGCGAGTTCGGCGAGGCCGGGTCGCTGGCCGACGCCCACCGCGCCGCCGTCTCGGAGATGCAGGGCCTGCTCGACCAGGTCCGCAGCGCGATCGGGTTCGCCCAGGACGTCACCACCACGGTCGCCGACGGTTACCAGAACGCCGACCAGTCGGTGGCCGGGGATCTGCACGCTTCGGGCGCCGTCACCGGCCTGCTCGACCCGGTGCTCGGCCTGCTCGGCTCGGGTGACAGCGAGGGGAGCCACCAGGGATGACGAACACCGCGCACACGAACTTCGCCGCGTACAGCCACCAGCAGCTGTACGCGATGCTGCAGGCCGGCGACCCGAACAGCGCGCGGCACGCCGCCGACAAGTGGAAGTCCGCCGCGCTGCACCTGCACGAGCAGGCCCACGACCTCAACTCGGAGCTCAGCGAGTTCAAGGACCAGTGGACCGGCGGCGCGGCCGAGCAGTACCAGCACATGATCACCGACCTCGCGAACGGCATCTCGAAGGTGGCGCAGACCGCGGAGGCGATGAACGTGATGCTCGGCGACGCCGCCGACGCGCTGGTGAAGGCCAAGAAGGAGATGCCGCCGCCGGTCTCGGTGCCGGACGTCGCCCCCGCCGACGTCGCGCTCGCGGTGAACCCGCCGCTGCTGCCGCCGGACGCCTCCCCCGCCGTCGTGCAGGCCGCGGCGCAACAGCGTCAGCAGGCCATCGCGAACGTCGAAGCGCAGCAGGCCGCCGCGAACGCCGCCGGATCGGCGCACGGCAAGGCGATCGTCGTCATGACGCAGCTTGCGGGCGAGTACACCGTGGCCGAGGAGTCGATCCCGGCCTCGCCGAACGCCGTGCCGACGCCCTCGACCCCGCCGGCCAGTGGGGGCGCGGGCAGCGCCGGGTCGCCGGGGCTGGTCGGCAACGGCCTGAGCGGTCCCGGGGTCGTCGTCACCCCCACCACCGGCACGCACCCGCTGCCCGGTGGCACCGGGACGACACTGGCGCCGGGCACGACCGTGCCGACGTCGAACCCGCTGTTCGGCGACATGTTCACCGCCGGGCTCGCCGCGGCTTCGGCCGCCGCGTTCGGCCGGTTCGGCTCGATCATGCCGAAGGTGCCGTCGTGGGCGACCGGCAAGGACCCCAAGGACGACAAGGAAGAACCGCCGGGCACGAAGCTCGGCGGGGGCGGCGCCGGCGTCGAAGGCGGCTCGGGCGGCGGCATCCCGATCGGCGGTGGTGACGCGCCTTCGCTCGGCGGCGGCGCCGGTGTCCCGGTCGGCGGCGGCGGCGGTGGGCTCACCGGCCCCGGTGAAATGCCGGCGGCGCACTCCGGCCTGGCCGGCGACGGCGGCGCGGGCAACGCGCTGAGCGGGCTCGCCGGCGGCGCGGCCGGGGCCGTGGGCGCGGCGGCCGCCAAGAGCGCGATGCCGATGATGCCCATGATGCCGATGGGCATGGGCGGCGGCGGGGACATGGGATCCGGGCGGCGGATCCCGGCGTGGCTGGTGGAGACGGAGAACGTCTGGGGCCAGTCGGCGCCGGTCGCGCCGCCGGTCATCGGCGAAGACGGCTCCTGATGACGGCCGGGGGCTATCGCGTCGCCCCGGCGCGCCTCGACGCGGTGGCCGGCGAGTCCGGTTCCCGCGCCGAGGCGCTGGCAGCGGCGCAGTCGGCGGTGGCGGGCGAGAAGCTGCCCGCCACCGCGTTCGGCCAGGTGAGCGAGTCCGCCGCCGCGGCCAAGACGTTCGAGAAGACCATGACGGAGCTGGGCGGCGAGCTCGGCTCGCACGTGGCGCTGGCGCGGCGGATCCAAAGTGGACTCGTCGCTTGCGCGGCCGGATATCGGCGCGCCGATGCCCAGGTCGCGGCGATGTACCGGGCGCTGCTGCCCGAGGATCCGTTGCCCCGCGCGGGAAATCCGGCCGGAATCGGCGGCTCGGCCGACACCGGGGCGTGGGCGCACGCGATCGCGGACAACCGCGTGAAGGTCGCCGACGCGCTGACGGCCGAGCGTTCGCGGCTGGCCGCGTTGACCGATCTCGACGAAGTCGCTCGGTCGCAGGCGCGGATCAAGCTGTACGAGGACATCCTCGCGCACGACCGGCAGATCCTGCGGTTCGACCCGGCGGGCAACGGCCGGATCGCCGAGCTGGTCGGGCACATCGAGCCGGGGACGCGGAACGTCGGGCTGTTCGTGCCCGGCGTCAACACGCAGATGGCGAACTTCGACGCCTACGCCGGCCTCGGCCGCAGCCTGGTGGCGGCGGACCCGGCCGGGCGCACGGCGGTCGTCGTCTGGGCCGACGGGGTGTTCCCGCAGGGCCCGGTGGCGCAGGGGCCGGCCGCGGGGTACGCCCAGGCGATGGCGCCGGACCTCAAGCACTTCGCCGACGACCTGCGCGGCGAGATCGCGAGCCACGCGGGCTCCGACGTCACGCTGACCGCGATCGGGCACAGCTACGGCGGGGCGACGGTCGGGCTCGCCGAGACGCACGGCCTCGACGTCGACCGCGTGCTGCACGTCGAGTCGGCCGGCATGGGCCACGGCGTGTGGTCGCCTGCCGACCTGCCGCCGAGCCAGGCGGGCGTCCAGCGGTTCTCGATGACGGCCCCGCTCGACCCGATCGTGCTCGCGCAGGGCAACGCGTGGGGCCTTGAGTGGACCGGCGTCGGCCACGGCGCGGACCCGGACGTCTTCCCGGGCGTCACCGAGCTCGGCACCGGTAACCAGGCCGACGGCTCGCCGTCGTGGGGCGTGTCGTCGCACAACGACGTGCTGAAGCCGGGGTCCGATTCGTGGACGAACATCTACCGCGTCCTCACCAGCGGTGGGAGCGTGACCCCGTGACCCCGGAACTGCGCCGCTTGGCGGACGAGCTGACCTCGGTGATCGACTCGGCCGCGGCGTCCTTCGGCCCGGCGGACCGGACGTTGGACGGCGAGCTGGACTGCGACCCGACCACCCCGGGCCGGCTGCTGTGCTGGCAGTACGGCGTCCGCGTCGAGCACCCGGCGTCCCCGTCAACCAGCCTGGCAGCGCTCCTCCCGGCGTTGCACGGCGACGGCTGGCAGTCCCACGACCGCAGCACTCCCGCCGAGCAGATCACCCGCTTCACCCGCGACGGCGCGGACTTCACGATCCACATCGCCGGCCCGGTGACGATCATCGGCTCAACCCGCCCCACCCCCGCCTGACGTGTCGTCCCCCCACGTACGCGTGTCGTCCATCCAGGTACGCGTGTCGTCCGTCTGCGGACGCATGTCGTCCGTCCACGTACGCGAGTTCGCCGTTCCGGTACGCGAGTTCGCGTGACCGGATGGACGACACGCGTACGCCGATGGACGACACGCGTACTCAGGTGGACGACACGCGTTACCGGGTGAAGCGGGTGGGGCGCCAGGCTCGGCGGCGGGCGCGGCGGACCGCCGCCACCGTCACTCCGGCGGCCGCGGCCAAGGCGACCCCGGCCAGGGCGATCGTGCCCGCCGGGATGTCCGTCGGCCGGGGTGGCGGGGCCGCGGCCGGGACCACCATCGGCGACGAAGCAGCCGGGGGACGAGCGCCGGGCGGGGCGACGTCGGCGGGCAGGGTCGACGACACCGCCGCGTAGGCGTCCAGGACTCCCCAGCCCAGCCGCGGGTCGTGGCCACCGGACGGCGGGCGGTGGGCCGTCAACGTCAAGCGCGTGACGACCTGGTCGCCGGACAGCTCCGGGTGGTACGCCCGGACCAGCGCCGCGACCCCGGCGACGTACGCCGCCGCAAGGCCCGGGTCGGTCACCGGCCAGCGGTGCGCCACCGCGCCGGCCGCCCCCGCCGACGTGCTCACCAGCTCCGCTCCCGGCGCCGCGACGCCGACGTAGTCCCCCGCTTCCGTCTGCACCGGCTCGCCCGCGGCGTTCACCGAGCCGGCGGCCAGGACTCCGGACGTCGCCGTCGGGTACGTCCGCGCGCCCTGCTGGGTCGCCGACGCCGCCGAGACGACCACCGCCCCTTTCGCGCGCGCCCGTGAGACCGCCGCCGCCAGCGCCGGGCTGTCGGACGCCGCGGGCACGGCGACCAGGATCACGCCCGCCCGCCGGTCCGCCGCCCGGTCGATCGCCGCGGCGAGCTCGCCCGGATCACCGCCGTCGCCGGTGGTGTACCGGATCGGCAGCAGCCGCACGCCGGGCGCGACACCCGCGAACGTCGTCGACGGATCCGGCTGGGCGCCGACGATCCCGGCCGCGATCGTGCCGCGGCCGTCGCAGTCCGTGCGCTCGGTGCCGGCGCCGCTGTCGAGCTGGCCGGGGGCGAACTGGGTGTTCTGCGCGTCGACGCCGGTGCCGATCACGGCCACCAGCTGGCCGCCGCCTCGCGTCAGCGGCCACAGCCGCGCCGGGTCGACCAGGCGCTGGCCCCACGGGACCTCGCCGGTGTAGGTGCCGGACGGGTTCGCGCAGCCTTGCGCCGAAGCGGCCGGCGCCCCGAAGACACCCGAGACGCCCGAGACGCCCGAGACGCCCGATGCCGCCACGAGGCCCGCCACCGCGAGCACCGCCGGTAACCGCACCCGCACCCCCGAAGCCGAAAGACGGTGGCGGACAAGGAATCCGCCACCGTCAGTCTAGCCCGGAACGCCCTCTCAGCGAAGGTCCATGCCGAGATCCAGCGCGGGTGACGAATGGGTCAGCCCGCCCACGGACAGATAGTCCACACCGGACCACGCGTAGGCCTTACCACGGTCGAGGGTGAGGCCACCAGAGGATTCCAGCCGTGTCTTCGGGGAGACTTCGTCGCGGCGCGCCACCGCCCGGCGGCACTCCTCCGGTGTGAAGTTGTCCAGCAGCACCTCGTCCGCCCCGGCGGCCAGTGCTTCCTCGAGCTGGTCCAGGGTGTCGACCTCGATCTCGCAGGCCAGTTCCGGCGCGTGCGCCCGGGCCGCGGCCAGCGCCGCCGTCACCGAACCCGCGGCGACGACGTGGTTGTCCTTGATCAGCACCGCGTCGCCGAGGCCCAGCCGGTGGTTGACCCCGCCACCGCAGCGGACGGCGTACTTCTGCAGCAGCCGCAGCCCCGGCAACGTCTTGCGGGAGTCCCGGATCGCGCACCCGGTACCGTCCACTTCGGACACCCAGGAGGCGGTCGCGGTGGCGACGCCGGAGAGGTGGCACAGCAGGTTCAGCGCCGTGCGCTCGGCCGTGAGGAGCCCGCGCACCGGGCCGGCCAGCACCAGCGCGGGCTCGCCCGCGACCAGCCGATCGCCGTCTTCGCGCCGCGCCAGCACCTCGTAACCGTCGCCCAGCACCATGTCGAACACCGCGAGTGCCACCGGCAGCCCGGCGACCACGCCGTCGACCCGCGGGGTCAGCTCGGCGACCGCCACCGCCGAAGCGGGCACGGTCGACGCCGTCGTCGCGTCCGGCCCGTACCGCAGGTCCTCGCCGAGCGCCGTGGTGACCACCCGCGTGACGTCGTCGACGTCGAGGCCCGCCGCCGCGATCAGCCCGCGGACGGCCTCGGAGATGGGGAACGTCATGCCACACCCTCCAGGGGGATCGGGTCGGCCAGCACGGGCTGGCCGGACGGGCTGAGCCGGATGTGCTGGCTGCGCCGCCAGCCGTCGTCGCGCCCCGGGAAGTCGGATCGCACGTGACAGCCCCGCGACTCGGTGCGCCGGACGGCCGCGGCCAGCAACGCCTGCGCCGCCACCGTCAGCGCTGCGTCCTCGACCGCCGCATGTGTCCACAGGGGAGTGTCCGAAAGAGACAGGTCGAGCACGGAACCGGCCGCCGCCAGCCCGTCGGCGTCACGGCCGATCGCCGCGTACCGGCTCATCACGCGCTGCAGCGAGTCGCGGTCCGCCGCCGGCGCGGTGGTCCACGACGGCAGGCGCCCGCGCGCGGGATCGGCCAGCAGCCCGGCCGCGAGGTCCGCCGCGACGGCCTCCGCGACGCGCTGCCCGACGACCAGGCCTTCGAGCAGGCTGTTGGACGCCAGGCGGTTCGCGCCGTGCAGCCCGGTCCGCGCGACCTCGCCGGCCGCGTACAGCCCGGCCACCGACGAGCGTCCGTCCACAGTGGTCACCACACCGCCGCACGAGAAGTGCGCCGCCGGGGTCACCGGGATCGGGTCCACCGCGGGGTCGAGGCCCAGCGCCGCGCACGCCGCGAACACCGTCGGGAACCGCTGCGCGAACCCCGCGATCGAAGTCGCGTCGAGGAAGACGTGGTCGTCGACGCCGCCGGGCGCGGTCGCCATCCGCCGCGTGATCGCCCCCGAGACGACGTCGCGCGGGGCGAGGTCGCCGAGCGGGTGCACGCCCCGCATCACCGGCAGGCCGGCGCCGTCGACCAGCGTCGCGCCCTCCCCGCGCACCGCCTCGGTGACCAGCGGGCAGCGGCCGCGCGCGCCCGGTGTGTAGAGCACGGTCGGGTGGAACTGGACGAACTCGATGTCCGCGACGGTCGCGCCGGCCCGCAGCGCGAGCGCGAGCCCGTCGCCGGTGGCGATCTCCGGGTTCGACGTCGCCTGGTAGAGCTGCCCGATCCCGCCGCTGGCCACCAGCACGGCCGAAGCCCGGACGACGCCGGGCACGCCGTGGCGGTCCAGCACCGTCACGCCGGCGACCCGGCCGCCGGGGGTGCGCAGCGCGTCGACGGCGATGTGGTGCTCCAGCACCGGCACCCCCGCCTGCCCGGCCTGCGCGACCAGGGCGCGTTCGACCTCGGCGCCGGTCGCGTCGCCGCCCGCGTGGATCACGCGGAACGCGCTGTGCCCGCCCTCGCGGGCCCGGGCGAGCAGGCCGTTCCCGGAAGCGTCGAACCGCGCGCCGTCGGCCCGCAGCCGGGCGACCGCGGCCGGTCCGCCGTCGAGGATCGAGCGCGCCGCCGGCTCGTCGACCAGCCCGGCGCCCGCGGTGAAGGTGTCTTCCGCGTGCTTGGCGACGGAGTCGTCGAGGTCGTGCTGGTCTTCCAGGACCACGGCGACGCCGCCCTGGGCCCAGCGCGTGTTGCCGTCCGCGACGGCGGCCTTGGTGATCACCAGGACGTGCAGCCCGAGCGCCTGCGCCCGCAGCGCCGCAGTCAATCCCGCGACGCCGCTGCCGATCACGACGAGGTCGGCACGCGCTTCCCAGACCGGGGTTTTCGCCCGTGGGTCATTAACCGGCGGCGTCATTCGCCGCCGCCGGGCTGCCCGATTTCGATCATCCGCTGCACCGAGGCCCGGGCGCGAGCGGCCGTCTCGACGTCGACGTGGACCTCGTCGAGGCCGTCACGCAGGCACCGCAGCAGCGCCGCGGGGGTGATCATCTTCATGTACCGGCAGGACGCGCGGTCGTTCACCGCACGGAAGTCGATGCCCGGCGCGGCCTTGCGGAGCTGGTGGATCATGCCGATCTCGGTGGCCACCAGCACGGTCTTGGCCTTCGTGTCGCGCGCCTCGTGGACCATGTCGCCGGTCGAGAGGATCTTGACCCGCTCCGGCGCCACCGCGCCCTCGCCGGCCAGGTAGAGCGCCGACGTCGCGCACCCGCACTCCGGGTGGATGAACAGGTCGGCGTCCGGCTCCGCGGCCGCGCGCTCGGCCAGCTCGGCACCGTTGATGCCCGCGTGGACGTGGCACTCCCCGGCCCAGACGTGCACGTTCTCCCGGCCGGTGACGCGCTTGACGTGGGCGCCGAGGAACTGGTCCGGGAGGAAGAGAACCTCCTGGTCAGCGGGGATGGAGGCGACGACGTCCACGGCGTTCGAGGACGTGCAGCAGATGTCGGTCTCGGCTTTGACCTCGGCCGTGGTGTTGACGTAGGAGACGACCACCGCGCCCGGGTGCTCGGCCTTCCAGGCGCGCAGCTCGGCGCCGGTGATGGAGTCGGCCAGCGAGCAGCCGGCCCGCGCGTCCGGGATCAGGACCGTCTTTTCCGGCGCCAGGATCTTCGCGGTTTCGGCCATGAAGTGCACGCCGCAGAAGACGATGGTGGACGCGTCACTGCTCGCCGCGATCCGGCTGAGCGCGAGGGAGTCGCCGGTGTGGTCGGCGATGTCCTGGATCTCCGGGACCTGGTAGTTGTGCGCGAGCAGGACCGCGTCGCGCTGCTTCGCCAGGCGCCGCACCTCCTCCGCCCAGGCCGCGTTCGCCTCGACCCCGCCGTAGGGGGTGAGATCTTGTTCGAGCGTCGAAGTCATGCTGGCCCTCCTGGACCTGTCTCCGGTTTTCGCCTTACAATCGAAAACCGTGCGAAGTCATCTTAACACCCAGGCCCCCCTCGCCCACGAGGTTTTGGGCGCGGTCCTTCAAGTGCGCTCGGACACACTGAGGGTGCTGTTGTGGCGGCGCGCGCTCGACCCGCACCTGGGCCGCTGGTCGCTGCCGGGCGGGCGGCTGCGGCCCGACGAGGACGTCGAGACGTCGATCCGGCGCCAGCTCGCCGAGAAGGTGGACGTCCGCCAGCTCAAGCACGTCGAGCAGCTCGCGGTGTTCAGCGACCCCGACCGCGTCCCGGGGCCGCGTGTGGTGGCGACGGCGTTCCTCGGCCTGGTGCCCTCCGATGTCGACCCCGAGGTGCCCGAGGACACCCAGTGGCACGACGTCGCGAAGCTGCCGCGCACGGCGTTCGACCACGAGGCGATCGTGCTGCGCGCCCGCGACCGGCTGCGGTCGAAGCTGTCGTACACGAACCTCGGCTTCGCGCTCGCACCCGACGAGTTCACGATTTCGGCGCTGCGCGGCCTGTATTCGGCGGCGCTGGGCTACCGCGTCTCGGCGACCAACCTGCAGCGGGTCCTTTCCCGCCGCGGACTGCTGGTGCCGACCGGCCACACGGCCCCGCCGGGCCGCGCGGGCGGCCGTCCCGCGGCGTTGTTCTCCTTCGCCGGCAAGGGCATGCAGATCACCGACCCCTTCGCGGTTTTCAAACCACCCAACCGGTGACCATCCTGCGGCGAAGGCGTTCTGCCTCTACCGTGGGACCCGTGACCGAGCCGGAATCGGAAAGTGACGCGACGACGACGATCCTGCCGTTGTTCCCGCTCCAGACCGTGCTGCTGCCCGGCACCAATCTCCCGCTGCACATCTTCGAACCGCGGTACCGGCAGCTGACGGCGGACCTGGTGAGCGGCACGGTGCCGGGCCGCGAGTTCGGCGTGGTCGCCCTGCGGTCGTCGCTGACCCGCGAGGTCCGTGGTCTGGACCAGTTGTACGAGATCGGCTGCAGCACGGTGCTGCGCGAGGCCAAACGCCTGCCGGACGGCCGGTTCGACGTCGTGACGCAGGCCCAGCGCCGCTTCCGCCTGCGCGAGCTCGACTGCGTTTCCGCGCCGTACCTGATCGCCTCGGTGGAGTGGATCGACGACGACCCGGTGACCCCGGCCGGCGGCATGGCCGAGCGCCTGGCGACGGTCGCCCGCGCGGCGCACCGGCGGTACTGCGAAACGGCGTGGCGCAGCGACGACTGGACCGCCCCGGACCCGGACACGACGATCGCCGAGCTGGCCTACGTGCTGGCGGCGGACTGCCTGCTGCCGCTGGAGGACCGCCAGCGGTTGCTGGAGGAACGCCACCCGCTGCGCCGGCTCCGCATCGCCTGCCGCCTGCTGACGCGGGAAGCGGGCTTCCTGAACACGCTGGGCGCGGTGCCGCTGCCGCCGGGCGAGCTGACCGATCTGAGCCGCCCGGCCAGCTTGAACTGACTCAGTCCGCGGCGCCGTTCCCGTTCCCGTTGCCGAACTTGTTCCACACCTTGCCCGCGGCGCCCGAAACCGCTTCGCCGACGTCGCTGAACACCTTCGTCAGCGGGTCCGTCGACGAGTTCCACGATTCCTTGTACGACTGGGCCGCCGACTTCAGGTCGTCCTTCCAGTCCGACGACGGGCTTTCGGCATCCCGGCGCACGTAGTCGCCCGCCAGGATCGCGCGGTAGTTCTCCGAGGCCGCCCACTTCTGCAGCTGCGCCGCGCGCACCACCGCGAACGGGTGCGACTCCGTCTCGACCGACTTCAGCTTGAGGAAGCTGTCGCGGATGTCCTCGACCGACTCGTATTCCGCGGCCTGCTGCAGGAACGACGGGACGTCGATGCGCGCCGGGTCGATGCCGCCCGCCACCTGGATCTGGGCGCGCAGCGCCGCCGTCGGGTCCTGGCTGCACAGCAGGCCGGCGCGGTCGCACGACAGCTCGGCCTTGCGGAACCACTCGCGCAGCGCCGCGATGATCGCGCGGATGCCGAGCGCGCTGACCGGCGTCCAGGACATCGCCAGCTGCAGGCTGATCAGGCGCACCATGATCGTGCGGTAGACCGCGTGCCCGGAGAGCACGTGCCCCATCTCGTGGCCGAGCACGAATCGCAGGGACTCCTGGTTCATCAGCTCGACGAGCCCGGTGCTGATCGCGATGAACGGCTCGTCCATGCCGACCGTCTGCGCCTGGATCTGCGCGTTCTGGAAGACGAACAGGTTCGGCACCGCGGGCAGGTCCAGCGTCTCGGCGCATTCGTGGCGCAGCCGCTCGAGCTCCGGGTACTGCTTCGGCCCGACGCGGATCGACGACGCCAGCGCCATCAGCCGCTCGCCGCGCTCGTTGTAGAAGCCCGAAACCGCCTTCACGACCTGGGCGAAGCCCGGCACCGCGCGCAACGTGGCGAGCGCGCCGCGGTCCACCGGGTGCTCGTACGCGCGCGGGCTGATGCCGGGAAAGCGGACGGCGTTGTGCCGCGAAACCTCGATGTCCTCGGTCACTGCTGGATCCCCCCTGTAGGTGACGGACACCACCTTAGGGGAAAGCGGTCAGCCGAGGCGGCGACCCAGGTCGTCGCGCCCGTTCCAGGTGGTCAGCAGGCTGTAGGCGATCGACACGCCGAGCGGGCCGGTCAGCAGCACCCACCACGACTCCAGGCGTGGCGCCAGTTCGATCACCGAACCCAGCGCGGGCGGGCTGGAGATGGCGTAGTGGCTGTTCGCCCAGCCGACGCCGAGCAGCATGGCGAGCGCGCCGGCGAGCGCGACGCCGAGCACCGCGGCGAGGAAGACCACCGGCCCGCGCCGTTCGCGCAGCAGCCAGCAGACGACGCCGACGACGATCCCCAGCCCGAGCGTGAGGAAGCCGAAGACGGCCAGGTCGTCGAACCGGTGCCAGCTCTCCAGCTCCAGGGCGCCCTGGGTGCCGTCGGCGGCGACGATGCGCACCCGCTCCGGCGGCGCGAGCCGCGACCACGCGAAGGCGAGCGGGAAGCTCAGCAGGCTCAGGGTGCCGAGCACGCTGATGGCGGGCAGCAGGTCGGCCTTCACGACGACGCGCGGCCGCCGCTCCCGGACCAGCACGGGCACCGACCACGGGCCGGCGACGGCCGACGGCCGGTGCGCGGGCCCCGACGACTCACTCACCAGGACTCCCTCCTGCAACAGTGCCACCGAGCGTAACCGGTCGAGGCGTGGGCGGGGTGAGCCGCTCGCCGTGTCGCCGACGCGGACCGTGCGGACTCGTGCTGAACGATCCGGTTCGTCACCGCGCCGCACCAGCCGGCCCGCCCCACTGATGAACGATCCGGTTCGTTACCCCACGCCGCCGTCAGCCGCTCGCGGTCTCGCCGTGGCGGCTGCAGCGGGCCGTCCAGCCGAGCGGGCTCACCTGGACCACCAGCCGGCGCGCGCAGAACGTGCAGTAGCGCGGTGGTTCCAGCGCCGTCCGGGGGTTGTGGCACGCCGGGTGGTCCGCCCCACCCGGCAACTGCTGTCCACAGTGGACACAAAAGGCCGCGTCAGAGGCTGTCACTGAGGGCCTTGATGGGCATCTTGAGCTCGTCCAGCATCTCCAGGTCCGCCGAAGCCGGCCGGCCCAGGTTGGTCAGGTAGTTGCCGACGATGATCGCGTTGATCCCGCCGAGCATGCCCTGCTCCGCACCGAGGTCGCCCAGCGTGAGCTCGCGGCCGCCGGCGAAGCGCAGCATCGTGCGCGGCATCGCGAGCCGGAACGCCGCGACCGTCCGCAGCGCGTCGCGACCCTCGACGATCTCGTAGTGCTCGTACGGCGTGCCCGGCTGCGGGATGAGGAAGTTCATCGGCACCTCGTGCGGGTTCAGCTCGGCCAGCTGCACAGCGAACTCCGCGCGCTGCTCGACCGTCTCCCCCATGCCGATGATGCCGCCGCAGCAGACCTCCATGCCCGCGTCGGCGACCATGCGCAGGGTGTCCCAGCGCTCTTCCCACGTGTGCGTCGTGACCACCGACGGGAAGTGCGAACGCGCCGTCTCGAGGTTGTGGTTGTAGCGGTGGACGCCCATGTCGACGAGCTCGTCGACCTGCTCCTGCGTCAGCATGCCCAGCGAGCAGGCGATCTGGATGTCGTTCCCGTCCGCGCGGATCGCGCGAACGCCCTCGCGGACCTGCGAGAGCAGCCGCTGGTCCGGCCCGCGGACGGCGGCGACGATGCAGAACTCCGTCGCGCCGGTTTCGGCGGTCTGCCGGGCGGCCTTGACCAGGTTCGGGATGTCGAGCCACGCCGAGCGCACCGGCGTCGGGAAGCGGCCGGACTGGGAGCAGAAGTGGCAGTCCTCGGGGCAGCCGCCGGTCTTCAGGCTGATGATGCCTTCGACCTCGACCTCCGGCCCGCACCAGCGCATCCGCACCTCGTGCGCCAGAGCGAGGAGGTCGGGCAGCCGGTCGTCGGGCAGCCGGAGCACGTCGAGGACCTGCTGTTCACCGAGGCCGACGCCGTTTTCGAGGACCTGCTCGCGTGCCAGGGCGAGGACATCCTTCGGGGGCTCCGGGTGGCGGAGCCCCCGGCCCGGGGCGGAGCCCCGGCTGTCACTGACATCGGTGTCCGGGACTGCGGTCACGGCGGCTCCTTGATCGAGGTGGTGCGGAAAGCGTCCCTCATCGTGCACGAAGGTGCGTCGAGGCGACAGCGATGCAGGTCACTTCCCGGCGGAAGCGCAACCAGCGAAAAGTTCCGGGTCGAATTCGCCGCCGAACCACGGCGAGAGCCCGGCCCGCGCCGCGGCCAGGAAGTCCTCGCGGGAGGACCGGCCGATGCCGGCGGGCAGCACGCCGAGCAGGGGTGCCCCCGCCGCGACCGGCAGGTCTTCGAGGTTGGACAGCGCCGCGAGGTCCGGTTCGGCCGGCCACGCGCCGATGATCACGCCGGCGACGGTCAGCCCGCGCTTGCCGGCGACCTCGGCGGTGAGCGCGGTGGCGTTCAGCGTGCCGAGCCCGGCCTCGGCCACGATGATCACGAGCGAGCCGAGCGACCAGGCGACGTCGGCGAGGCTCGCGCCGGCGCGGTCGAAACGCACGAGCAGCCCGCCGGCGCCCTCGATGAGGGTGAGGTCGTGCGCGGTGTCGAGGTCGGACGCGGCTTGGGCGATTTCGCCGGGATCGAGCGACGGCAGCCCACTGCGCCGGGCGGCGGCCTCCGGTGACAGGGGATCCGGGTAGCGGCGCAGTTCGCGCGTGGTGACGTCCGGCCCCGCGAGGCGGACGACGTCCTGGAGGTCACCCGGCTCATCGGGCCGCACCCCGGTCTGGGCCGGCTTCAGCACGGCCACCCGCTGTCCCCCGGCCACCGCCAGGGCCGCGATCGCCGCCGTGGTGATCGTCTTGCCGACCCCGGTCCCGGTCCCCGTCATCACCAGCATGGTCACGGGCCATCAACATAGTGACTCCGGGGCGGGGCGCGCACGCGGGCCGTGGTCAGGGCGGCCGGCGGCCCGCGCGGCGCCGGGCTTCACGGGCCTGCGGAGGCGGGCCGCGGCGACCGTGCGGAGCGAGCCGGGCCCGCCGGAAGCGGACCCGGCTCGCACCTCGGGCAACGCGACCGGCGGGTCAGGCGCCCGGCACCACCACCGGCGCCCCGGCCGGGCGGAACGTCCGCCCGGCCGCGTCGAACAGGTACACCTGGGCGTCGCCGACGTGGAAGTACATCCCCGTCAGCTGCAGCTTCCCGGCCGGCTCGGCCGCCGCCACCGCCGGGTACTCGCGCAGGTGCTCCAGCTGCTGGAGGACGTTGTGCAGCGCCAGCCGATCGCCCTCCCGGTCCGGGACCGCGCCGTCGAGGGTGGCCGAGCCCAGCCGGTGCGCGCTCGGTTCCGCGTGGCGCAGCCAGGCCGACAGCGGCCCCGGCGGCGGACCGTCGGCCAGTGCCGCCATCGCACCGCAGCTCGAGTGGCCGCACACCACGATCTCCTCGACCCCGAGGACGCCCACCGCGTACTCGATCGAGGCGTTCATCGACGCGTCCGCCTGGCCCGGCGGGACCAGGTTGCCGATGTTGCGGATGGTGAACAGGTCGCCCGGCCCGCTCGTCGTGATCAGGTTCGGCACGATCCGGGAATCACCGCAGGTGATGAACAGGGTGCGCGGCCGCTGGCCGTCGGCCAGGCCCGACAGCGTGTCACGCAGCAGCGGGGCCGCGCGGCGGTGGAACTCCGTGGCGCCGCGTCGGGTCTGCTGGGCCGGGATCTCGACCGCTTCCGCCGCCTGCCACTCCGACCACGGCGCCAGCCAGCGCGGCACCGCCCGGCTCGCGGCGACCCGGGACCGCGTCGGGCGGCCCGCCTTGCCCTCGCCGAACCACGGGTGGCCGACTTCGTCGACCTCCACCGTGCCGCCGGCGCGCTCGTGCGCCTGCTGCCAGGTGTGCAGGCTCTCGAACGCGGCGTGGTCGAGGTAGTCGACGACCAGTTCCAGCCGCACGGTGACCCCGCCCGGGACGGTCCCGAGCACCTTCGACAGCCGCGGCACCGACAGGAACGTCAGCACACCTTCGACGACGACGCGCCAGTCGTCACCCTCCCGTTCGATGTGGATACCCGACCAGACCGTGCGGCGCAGCATCAGCACCACCGCCAGCCCGATGCCCGCCAGCACGCCGGTGAGCAGGTCGAACACCACGACGCCGGCGAGGGTGAGCAGGTACACGGGCAGGTCGCCGTGGGCCAGCACGGTCTTCATGTGCCCGGGGTTGACCAGCTTCGCGCCGACGTGCACGAGCAGCCCGGCCAGCGCGGCCAGCGGGATGCTCTGGATCAGCCCGGCGAGCAGGACGACGAACAGCAGCACCCAGACACCGTGCAGCACCGCCGACGCCCGGGACTTCGCCCCGGCGGTGACGTTGGTGGAGCTGCGGACGATGACGCCGGTGACGGGCAGGCCGCCCAGCGCGCCGGAGAGCATGTTGGCCGCGCCCTGCCCGACCAGCTCGCGGTCGAGGTTGGCGCGCGGCCCGGTGTGCATGCGGTCGACCGCGACCGCCGAGAGCAGGCTCTCCACGCTGGCGATCAGCGCGATCGTGACGACGGCGAGGGCGAACCCGCTCCAGCCGCCGTCCGGCAGCTGCGGGACGAGGTGGACGTTCAGCAGGTCACCGGGCAGTTCGACGCGCGGGAGCGTCATCCCGGACACCACCGACACCACCGTGGCCACCGCGATCGCGGCGAGCGGCCCCGGCACCTTGCGGACCGCGGCCGGCAGCTTCGGCCAGAGCAGCAGCAGGCCGATGGTGATCAGGCCGACGATGGTGGCGGCGTCGTGGTGGGCGATGATCTGGGCGGGCAGCTCGGCGACGTTCTCCACGGCCGAGCTCTGGGCCTTGCCGCCGAGGATGACGTGCAGCTGGCCGAGCACGATCGTGACGCCGATGCCGGCCAGCATGCCGTGCACGATCGCCGGCGAGATGGCCAGCGCGGCACGCGCGATGCGGCTCAGCCCCAGCAGGATCTGGCACGCGCCGGCGGCGACGGTGATCGCGCAGGTGACGACCCACCCGAACGTCTGGATGGTTTCGGCCATGACCACGGTCAGGCCGGCGGCGGGCCCGCTGACTTGCAGCACGGAGCCGCCGAGCGCGCCGGCGACGATGCCGCCGACGACGGCGGCCACCAGCCCGGCGGCGACCGGGGCCCCCGAAGCGAGGGCGATGCCGAGGGACAGGGGAACGGCTACGAGGAAGACGACCAGTGAGGCCGGCAGGTCGTGTCGGAGCACGGCGAGGGGTCTCATGATCACCATGCAACCGGAAATCGAGTGAAATGTCCGCTATGTTCCACCCGATCGAGTGAACAAATCGCCACAATTAGCCCGGATGTCACATGCCGGGCAGCCCGTTAACACGCCGTTCACAAGCCGCCGCCTGTCAGGTGACAGTTGAATTCCGTACGACACAAGGCTTTGCGCGACGGCGGCCACTTCCGCCGGCAACGGAGGTGGCCGCCGTCGGTTCGTCAGTGCTCCAGCGCCCCCGCGGGGACGAACCCGCGCACCACATCGTCCAAAAGGGACACTTGCGCCGCGCCGACGTCGAAGTACATCCCGGTCAGCCGCAGCGCGCCCCGCTCCAGGGCCGCCGCGACCACCGGGTAGCCGCGCAGCATTTCCAGCTGCTGCGCCACGTTCTGCAGAGCCAGCTGATCGGCCTCGGCGGCCGGCCGCTCGCCGCCGAGCAGCAGCGGTGCCTCGCGGCTGCGGCGCCGGAGCGTCGCTTCGCCGTGGCGCAGCCAGCTGCCGAGCTGGTCGAGCCCGGCCGGGGCCCGGCCGAGCAGCGCCTTCATCGCGCCGCAGCCGGAATGGCCGCACACCACGATCTCGGCGACCTCGAGCACGCCGACGGCGTACTCGATCGCCGCGCCGACCGACGAGTCCGTGCCGTCGGCCGGCGGCACGAGGTTGCCGATGTTGCGCACGGTGAACAGGTCGCCCGGCCCGCTGGTGGTGATCAGGTTCGGCACGATCCGCGCGTCGCCGCAGGTGATGAACAGCGTGTGCGGCTGCTGGCCGTGCGCCAGCCCGCTCCACGTGTCGCGCAGCAGCGGCGCCGTGCGGCGCTGGAACTCCGAAGCACCGCGGCACAGCAGGGAACTGGCGGTGCGCTGGGCGGGCAGCACGACGTGCTCGGCCTGCCACTCCGACCACGGCGCGAGCCACCTCGGCACCACGCGCGCGGCGACGCTGCGGCGCACGGTCGGCTCCCCCGCGCGGCCGCGCCCGAACCACGGGTGCCCGATCTCGTCGACCGTGACCGGCCCGGCGTGCGCCTGCTGCCAGCCGCGCAGGCAGTCGAACGCGGCGTGGTCGAGGTAGTCGACGAGCAGCTCGAGGGTGACCTCGGCGTGCGGGGGCACGTCGGCGAGCACCCGGGTCAGCCGCGGCACGGACAGGAACGTCAGCGCGCCTTCGATGACGACGCGGTGGCGGTCACCCGCCCGTCCGGTGCTTTCCCTTTCGACGTGAATGCCGGAGAAGATCATCCGCCGCAGCATCATCGCCAGCGCCAGCAGGACCCCCGCCGCGACGCCGGTGAGCAGGTTGACGGCCACCGCGCCGGCCAGGGTGACCGCGTACACCGGCAGGTCGCCGTGGCGCCGCACTTCCTTGAGGCCGTGCAGGTTCACCAGCTTCGTCCCGACGTACACCAGCAGCGCGGCCAGCGCCGCCAGCGGGATCAGCCGCAGCACGCCGGTGAGCAGCAGGCAGGCGGCGAGGATCCAGCCGCAGTGCAGGATCGCCGAGGCCCGGGTGCGCGCGCCGGCCTCGAAGTTGGTCATGCTGCGCACGATGACGCCGGTGACGGGGAAGCCGCCGAGCGCGCCGGCGGCGACGTTCGCCGCGCCCTGCCCGATGAGTTCGCGGTCGAGGTCGGTGCGCGGGCCGCCGCGGAGCTTGTCCACCGAGACCGCGGACAGCAGGCTCTCCAGGCCGGCGATGAGCGCGATGGTGACCGCGGCGACGGCGAAGCCGCCCCAGCCGCCGTCCGGCAGCCGCGGCACGAGGTGCAGCGAGGGCAGCCCGGCGGGGAGGTCGACGCGCGGCAGGGTCATGCCGGTCGCGATGGAGAGGCCGGTGGCCAGCGCGACGGCGGCCAGCGGCGCGGGCACGCGGCGGACGGCGTTCGGCAGCCGCGGCCAGGCCAGCAGGACGCCGAGGGTAACGACGCCGATCAGCACGGCCTGGTCGTGGTGGGCGGCGACCTGCCCCGGCAGCGCCAGGACGTTGGCCGGCGCGGAGCCCTGGGCCGAGCCGCCGAGGACGACGTGCAGCTGGCCGAGCACGAGCGTGACGCCGATGCCGGCGAGCAGGCCGTGCACGATCGCCGGCGACACGGCGAGCGCGGCGCGGGCGGCCCGGGTGAGGCCGAAGAGGATCTGGAGCAGGCCGGCGGCGACGGTGATCGCGCAGGTGACCGGCCAGCCGTGGGTGGCGATCGTGTCGGCCAGCACCACGGTGAGGGCGGCGGAGGGCCCGCTGACCTGCAGCGGCGATCCGCCGAAGAGGCTCGCGACCAGCCCGCCGACGACCGCGGAGATCAGGCCGGAGAGCAGCGGCGCCCCGGCGGCGAAGGCCACGCCGAGGGACAGGGGGACGGCGACGAGGAAGACGACGATCGACGCGAGGAAATCGTGCTCGAGGTTCTCCAGGTGTGCGGAGTGCTTCGGGGGTCCGGTGTCGTGTTCGCCACGAACGATCTCGATCATGGGGGCAGGATCGCCGAAACCGGGCGAAATGTCTGCTACGCAAGGATTTCTCGCGTTCGACCGGGCACAGGATCGACGGGATCGCCGCCGGTTTCACCCTGGTCGCCTCGACCGTTCGCGTGGTGTAAATCGTGGTCCGGCACGCTGCGCGACGATGAGGGGAGTTCGGGTCTCGGTGTGCCGGTGGTCACACCCGATGTGCTGAATTCAGGCCTTCTCGGCGACCGCGAGCATCGCGCCGGTGATCACGGCGAGGTCGTCGTCAGTCGAAACGTACGGCGGCATGGCGTAGACGAGGTCCCGGAACGGCCGCAACCAGGCACCGTGCGCGGTGACGACGTCCGTGGCGACGGCCAGGTCGACGGGGTGGTCGAGCTGCAGCACGCCGATCCCGCCCAGCACCCGCACGTCGGTGACCGCGGGCAGGTCGCGCGCCGGGGCCAGGCCGTCGAGCAGGCCCTTTTCGAGCCGGGTGACGTCGGTGCGCCAGCCGCCGTCGGCGAGCAGGCCGAGGGAGGCGTTGGCGACGGCCGAGGCGAGCGGGTTGCCCATGAAGGTCGGGCCGTGCGCGAGGACGGGCAGTTCGCCGCGCGCGATCCCGGCGGCGACTTCCGGGGTGCACAGGGCGGCCGCCATGCTCAGGTAGCCCCCGGTGAGCGCCTTGCCCACGCACATGACGTCGGGCGTGACACCGGCGTGCTCGGCGGCGAACAGCGCGCCGGTGCGGCCGAAGCCGGTCGCGATCTCGTCGAAGACGAGCAGCACGTCGTGCGCTTCGGTGAGTTCCCGCAGCGCGCGCAGGTAGGCGGGGTGGTGGAACCGCATTCCGCCGGCGCCCTGCACCACGGGTTCGACGATCACCGCGGCGAGTTCGTCCTCGTGCCGCTCGATTTCCGCGGCCAGGAGGTCCACATAGGACTGATCGGGCGGGGTGTCGAAGCCGGACGGCGGTGCGGGCACGAAGACCTGTTCGGGCAGGATCCCGCGCCACAGCGAGTGCATCCCGCCGTCGGGGTCGCAGACGCTCATCGGCGTGAAGGTGTCCCCGTGGTAGCCGCCGCGCCAGGTGAGCAGCCGCCGTTTCCCGGGGAGCCCGCGAGAGCGCTGGTACTGCAGGCACATCTTCGCGGCGACTTCGACCGAGACGGAACCGGAGTCGCAGAGGAAGACGTGCTCGAGGCCGTCGGGGCTGAGGTCGGCCAGGGTCTTGGCGAGGGTGATGGCGGGCTCGTGGGTGAGGCCGCCGAACATGACGTGGCTCATCCGCCCGGCTTGCGCGGTGAGGGCGGCGTCGAGCACGGGGTGCCGGTAGCCGTGGATGGCGGACCACCAGGAGGACATGCCGTCGACGAGTTCCCGGCCGTCGGCGAGCTTCAGCCGGACGCCGCTCGCCTCGGTGACCAGCAGCGCCGGCACCTTCGCCGGCATCGGCGCGTAGGGGTGCCAGACGTGCTGGGCGTCCAACGCGAGCAGGTCGGCGGAGTCCATCCGCCGACCCTACGACACCGCCTCAGCCGGGTTCCCGCGCCTCGGCGGCGGGTGGAACCGACCGGCCGAAATCCGCCCAGCCCGCCCCATCCCCTCGCTCCCCGGGCCCGGCCCGAAGCGTCTTCACAGCCGGACCGGCAGCGTCTCCAACCCGTGCACCAGCGAACTCGTCCGGTACACCAGCTCGTCCGCCTTCGCGTCCAGCGCCAGCCCCGGGAACCGCGCCAGCAGCCCGCCGAGCGCGATCTCCGCCTCCAGCCGGGCCAAGGGCGCCCCCACGCAGTAGTGGATCCCGTGCCCGAACGCCAGGTGGCCGCTCACCGCGCGGGTGATGTCCAGGCGGTCCGGCTCCGGGTAGCGCTCCGCGTCGCGGTTGGCGCCCAGCAGCGAGACCAGCACGAGCTCGCCCGCCGGGATCGTCACTCCGGCGACCTCCACCGGCTCGGCCGTGAACCGCAGGGTGGCCAGGTGGATCGGGCCGTCGAAGCGGAGGAACTCCTCCACCGCGCCCGGCAGCAGCTCCGGCTCCGCGCGCAGCCGGGCCAGCTGCTCCGGCTCGCGCAGCAGCGCCAGCACAGCGTTGGCGATCAGGTTGACCGTGGTCTCGTGCCCGGCGACCAGCAGCAGGAACGCCATCGACACCAGTTCGGGCTCGGACAGCGAATCCCCGTCGTCGCTCGCGTGCACCAGGTCCGACAGCAGGTCTTCGGCCGGCTCGGCGCGCTTCTGGGCGATCAGGTCGGTCAGGTAGGCGAACATGCTCGCCGCCGCGGCCTGCACCTGCTCCAGGTTCACCGCCGCGCTCAGCAGTGTCCTGGACCAGCCGGAAAACTCCGCGCGATCCTCTTCGCGCACGCCGAGCAGCTCGCAGATCACCGTGATCGGCAGCGGTGCGGCGAACGACGCCACCAGGTCGGCCCGCTCCTGCCCGGCCAGCGCGTCGAGCAGCTCCGCGGTGATCTCCTCGACCCGCGGCCGCAGCCGGGCCACCGTGCGCGCGGTGAACGCCTTGTTCACCAGCTTCCGCAGCCGCGTGTGGTCCGGCGGGTCCGAGTTGAGCATGTGCCAGCTCAGGTCCTGCCCCAGGCCGTTTTGCAGCGCCTCCGGCGGCAGCTTCGCTTCGAAGACCGCACGGATGCCCTGGCTGCTCTTCTGCAGCCGCGGATCGGCCAGCAGCGCCCGCGCCTCCGCGAACCCGGTGACCACGTAGCACGGCAGGCCCCGCGGCGGCAGCCGCACCAGGCGCACCGGGCCGCCTTCGCGCAACATCTCCGAGAAGAGGTGCGCGTCCTGCGCGAAGTCTTGTGCCACCTCGAGGATTTCGTCGGTCGTCACGTCAGCCCCCATTGCTCACGGCGTCAGCGTTCGGCGAGTGCCGCCACGACGCGCTCCGTCACGTCCTGCCAGTATGCCCGCTGTTGCGCGCGCTCTTCCGCGTCCGCAAGCCATTCCTGGTGGAACCGCAGCGTGGTCTTGGCTCCCGTGCCGCTCAGCCGCACCTGCACGGTCGAGTCGTGGTCCCAGTCGCTCGGCCGCCACGTGAGCCGCACGCGGTCGCCGTCGGCGAAGCTGCGGATCTCGCCGACCGTGCCGTTCGCCGTTTCGTACTCCGCGCCCGGCTCCCTGGGCAGTTCCACACCGGGGCCGAGCCAGATCGTGACGCCCTCGCGGCTGACCAGGAAGTCCCACACCACCTCGGCCGGGTAGGGCAAGGTGCGCGAAACGCCGATGTTCCACCCGACATCGGCCGTCTTCCCCACTGAAGAACTCATGTCCTCATCTTCCCACCGGGGTACGACAAAACCGGCGGGTGGCCCGGGTGGAAGATGGGAACCCGTGCGCTACCGCCCGATCTCCCCCGCCGTCCTCGCCGAGGAACTCACCGACCGCATCGACGCACTGACCTCGCCGCGGATCGCGGTGGCCGTCGACGGCGCGGCGGGCGCCACCGGAACCGCGGAACTCGCCGATGCCCTGGTCGATCCGCTACGCCTGCGCGGCCGCGCGACGCTGCGCGTTTCGGCCGGCGACTTCCTGCGCCCCGCGTCCCTGCGCTTCGAGCACGGCCGCACGAACCCCGACGCCCGCTACACCGGCTGGCTCGACCTCGGTGCCCTGCGCCGCGAAGTCCTGGAGCCGCTGAAGGGGTCGGGCGAGGTCCTGCCGTCGCTGTGGGACGCCGAGCGCGACCGGGCCACCCGCGCCGAGCGGGTGCCGCTGCCCGAAGGCGGGGTCGTGCTCCTCGACGGCGAACTGCTGCTCGGCGCCGGGCTGGCCGTCGACCTGGCCGTGCATCTGTGGCTCTCCCCCGCCGCCCTGCGCCGCCGCGTACCGGAGGCCTGGGCGGTCCCGGCCTACGAGCGCTACGAGGAAGAGGTGGATCCGAGCTCGCTCGCCGACGTCGTGGTGCGGGTCGACGATCCCCGGCACCCCGCGCTCTACACGCCTTAGCGGACCACGGCCACCGGATCGCCGTCCAGCAGGCCGGACAGCCGCCGCGCCATGACGTCCCAGCGCCAGTTCGCCGTCACCCACGCCCGGCCGGCCTCGCCCATCCGGCGCGCGCGGACCGGGTCGGCCAGCAGGCTGACCAGGGTCTCGCTCAGCTGGACGACATCCCGGCCTTCGACGACGTGCCCGGTGACCTCGTCGAGCACCGCTTCGGGCGCCCCGCCGGAGTTGCCGGCGACCACCGGCAGCCCGGTCGCCGAGGCCTCCAGGTAGACGATCCCGAGCCCTTCGACGTCGAGGCCCTTGCCCCGGGTGCGCGCGGGCATCGCGAAGACGTCGCCGGCGGTGTAGTGCGCCGGCAGCTCGGCCCACGGCACCGATCCGGTGAGCACGACGTCGCGCTCCAAGCCCAGCTCGGTGACCAGTTCGGTGAGCTTCTTGCGGTACGGGCCGCCGCCGACGAGCAGCAGGGCGGCGTCCGGAACGCGCTCGCGGATCGCCGGCAGCGCGCGGATCAGCTGGTCCTGGCCCTTGCGCGGGACCAGCCGCGACACGCAGACGACGGTCGGCCGGTCACCGAGGCCGTGGCGGGCGCGGATCTCCGCGCGCGCGGCCGGATCCGGCCGGAACACCTCGGTGTCGACGCCGGAGGGCAGCAGCTCCAGCCCGGCCATCGCGCCGAACGCCGCGGCGAAGCGGCCACGGGTGTACCGGCTGACGTAGGTGACGACGTCGGCGGTGTCGCCGATCCGCCGCAGCGCCTGCCGCGAAGCCGGGAGCATGGACCAGCCGACTTCGTGGCCGTGCGTCGACGCCACCACGCGGCGTGCCCCGGCCCGGCGCAGCGGGTGCCCCAGCAGCGCGAGCGGCGCCGCGGCACCGAACCAGACGGCTTCGCAGTCCCGCGCCCGCATGATCTGCTTCGCCCGGCGGAGCACGTCCGGCGTCGGCAGCATCAGCGACGTCGGGTGCCGGACGACCTCGAACGGCGCCTCGGCGTCGAACTCCTCGTGCGACCCCGTCCGCGACTCCCACGACGGCGCGTAGACGACCAGGTCGTCCGCCGGCAGCCGGGTGGCGAAGGAGTTCAGGTAGTTCTGGATCCCCCCGGGCCGGGGCGGGAAGTCGTTGGTCACGAGCAGAGTCCGGAGCACGCCCAAAGGCTAGCCGCCACCTATCCGTTCGGGGGTCCGGGTGGCGAAGCCCCCGGCCCGAGGCGGAGCCTCGGATGACACAGCCGGAGGGGCGGCACCGCGTGTGCGGTACCGCCCCTCCGTGCCACTGATCGAAGGTCACGCCGTCGGGCGGCGCGCTCCCGAGTACTGGCTCTGCAGCGGCGAAATCTTCACGACGTCACCGGTGTCGGGCGCGTGCACCATCTTGCCGTCGCCGATGTACATGCCGACGTGCGAAACCGGCGAGTAGAAGAACACGAGGTCGCCCGGCTGGAGCTGGTCCCGCGGCACCGCGGCGCCGAAGGTGGACTGCTCGCGGCTGGTCCGCGGCAGGGTGATCCCGGCCTGCCCGTAAGCCCACTTCGTCAGACCGGAGCAATCGAAGTTGATCGGGCCGGTGGCGCCGTACACGTACGCGCTGCCGAGCTTGCTCAGCGCGGCATTGACCGCCGCCTGGGCGGCCGCGGTCGGGGCCTGGATGTTGGTGGGCACGGACCCGCCGCGGTCCTTCTGCACCGCCTTGTCCGCGGAGCTCAGGTTCTTGTCGGCCGCCTTGATCTGGTCGATCTGGTCCTGCAGCGTCTTCTGCTTGGCCTTGATGTCCTCGGTCAGCTTGGCTGCCGTGTCCCGCGCGTCCTGCGCACGCTTCGCGGCGTCGCTGGCCTTGGCGGCCGCGTCGGTGGCCTGCTGGACGGCACCGGTGAGGTTGCCCATCGCGGCGTTCTTGCCGGTCGCGATGACCTCGAGGGCCGAGGAGCGGTCGAGGAAGTCCTGCGTGGACGTGCCCGCCAGCAGCGCCGACAGCTTGTTCAGCTGGACACCGCTGGTGAACGACGCGCCGGCGAACTTGTCGACCTCGGTCTGGTACTTCTTCTGGCTTTCGGACGCTTGGGCAGCCTGCTGCTTCGCCGCGTTGACGTCGCCGGTGGCCTTGTCGAGCTCGCCCTGCTTCTTCTTCAGGTCGTCCTGAGCCGAAAGCAGGTCTTCGTTGAGCTTCTCGGCCTGGGCCGCGAGGTCGCGGTACTTGGCGAGGGCGTCGGAGCCGGCGGGTGGGGTCTGGAGAACGGGGACGGGGGCGGCGGTGGCGGCCATCGGCTGGGCCACGGTGACGAGGGTGATCACCGAAGCCGCGGCGAGGGCACCTGAAACCACGCGCCTGAGGGAATGCGACTGCACGGTCGCGCGGGTCTCCTTTGCGTCTCGGCCGCCGACGGGGACCGGGGCACGAAGAGGTCGGGGGTTCCTCTTCGCCGCTGTCCCGCCACCACGCGCCCGAGCCGTGCACATTTGCCATGCACGAGCCGCAACAGGTGAAGCACGCGGTGGTGGTTCCGGTTCCCAGCTTCCCGACAAAGCTGCGTCCGGCGGCGATCCCGCGTCGCCGCCTCCACAGACGGCCGGGGGCCACGAGATCTCGGACAGGTTACGAAAAGACCGCCACCACGTCCACCACCTCGCGGCCAAAAACGCTGAGTGACGCCGTTGACCACCATCGGACCAGGGCAAGAACAAACATGTGATGGGCGTTACACGCTGGGGTTTCTCCGGAGAGCATTTCGACTACCGACCGTTCACCGATTCAATCGACCATTCGGCGCGCCGCCACGAAACGGTGGAAATCAGGCGGTGCGCCGGATCGGTTCTTCGACCAGCCGAAGGTGGGGCACCATCCCGGCCTCGGCCAGCGCGTCGACCGCGCGCCGCTCGTCGGCGTCCCACACCACGGCGGGTGGCGCGCCGAGCAGCACGCTCACGACGCAGTCGTGGCACGAGATGCCGCGCACCGCGCAGCGGTCGCAATCGACCACCAGGTTCTCGATGTCCGAAACGGCGATGTGCGAGACGTCCACTTCGGACAGCTCGGGGGTGCCGGTCATGTGTCCTCCTCACGTGGGGAACTGCTGCTCCACACGGTAGGGGCCACCACCGACAGTTTCCGGCGGTCAGACCCGGGAGAGGCGGCTGACCAGCACAGATGACGGCGTGGGGTGGGCGCCGCGGCCGCGCACGGAGTCCGCGACCGCGCGGTCGGACGTCGCGACGACCATCGGCCGCCCCGCGGGCTCGGCCGCGACGAGGTTGCGGATGACGTCGTCGGCCAGCACCCCCCGGTCGGAGAACAGCACCCGCACCCCGCGGGGCACCGAGGCGGGGACCGACAGCACGCCGGCGCCGTCGAACACGACGGTGACCTCGGCGGAGGTGCGCGCGGCCAGCGCGGACAGCTGGTGGATCAGCCGGTCGCGCTGGTCGGCGAGGGCGAGTTCCGGGTAGCCGGTCTTGGTGACGTTGTAGCCGTCGACGATCAGGTGCACGTTGGGCAGCGCGAGGTAGCGGTCCAACGTGGACACGTCGGCGATCTTGCCGCCCTGGCCGAGGCCGGAGCTCGCGCCGCGGACCATGTCCGCCGGGCGGGCGCCGCGCGCGCCGAGGGCGAGCTCGCGGCGCAGGCCGGTGACGGCGCCGTCGATGGTGTCGATGAGCAGGGCGAGCCGGACCTCGTCGGCCTGCCGGGCCTCGCGCGCGGACTGGCGGGCGATCTCGGCGTCGGCGACCGCGCGCTCGGCGCGGGCACGCTCGCCGGCGACGCGCTGGCGTTCGCGCTCGAGCTGGGTGGTGAGGGCCGCGATCTCGTCGTTGCGCGCGGCGGAACCGCGTTCGGCGTCGGCGGCGGCCGCTTCGGCCGCGTCCCTGGCGTGGCGCAGCTGGACGCCTTGTTCGCGAAGGCGCTTCAGGAGCTTCTCGACTTCGCCCTCGCGCTCGCCCCGGGCGTTCTCGGCGGCTCGTTTCGCCTCGGCGAGTTCGGCGCGGACCTGGGCGAGCTCCAGCTCGAGCCGCTGGGTGCGGGCGAGCGCAGCGTCGCGTTCGGCGCGCAGGGCGTTTTCCTCGGCGTTCCGGGCGACCAGCCGGACGCGCCCGGCGGCCCCGGACTCGCCGAGCAGGACGGCGGCGGCCGCCGCGGCGACGGATTCGGTGGCGTTGGGGTCGAGCGCGTCGGTGCGGTGCTCGCGCAGCCACTCGATGACGGCGGTCCGGAACTGGGAGGAGTCGCCGAGGGCCGCGAGCAGGGCGGCGCCACCGAGCTTGGCGCGCTTGGCCGGGGCGAACTTGGCGACCGGCCGCAGCTGGCGGGGCACGTCGGTGGCGGGCAGCTTGGCGACGGCGGCCGCGGCGAGCTCGGCGATGCGGTCGCGCACCGGTTCGGGCAGCGCCGGCCAGGTGGCCGGATCGGGATGTCCGGCCTGGTCAGCGGGCTCCTCGGCCGGCTCGGCGCGCGACGCGACACCCGAAGGACCGACGGGGTCCTCGGGCGGCTCCGGCACGAGCGGCTGCGGGTGCATTGGTCCAGGGTAGGCCCCGCCCTCGCATCCCGCCCCGCACGCCACACGGACCGCGCGGGCATCGCGCCGGCCACTGCACCGTCAAAACTGTCGGGGGTCGCCCCTAGAGTCCGTGCCCATGCGTTCGGTCCAGGCTCAGCTCGCCTTCGACGAGCTCGGAACTCCCTTGCGGGACACCACTTTCGTCGTCTTCGACCTCGAGACGACCGGGGCTCCGCCGGGGCCGTCGGGGATCACCGAGATCGGGGCGGTGAAGGTGCGCGGCGGCGAGGTGCTGGGCGAGTTCGCGACGCTGGTCAACCCGGGCGCGCCGATCCCGCCGCAGATCGTCTCACTGACCGGGATCACCCAGGCCATGGTCTACGACGCGCCGCCGATCGAGGAGGTGCTGCCGGCGTTCCTCGAGTTCATCGGGGGTGCGGTGCTGGTGGCGCACAATTCCGGCTTCGACACCTCGCACATGCGGGCGGCGTGCGAGGGGCACGGGTACGTGTGGCCGAAGGCGACGGTGGTGTGCACGGTCCGGCTGGCGCGGCGGGTGGTGCCGCGGGACGAGGTCGGCCGGTACAACCTGACGGCACTGGCGCTGCTGTTCGGCGCGAGGACGCGGCCCACGCACCGGGCGCTGGACGACGCACGGGCGACCGTGGACGTCCTGCACGGCCTGCTGGAGCGGGTCGGGAACCTGGGCGTGCACTCGCTCGAGGAGCTGATGGGGTACCTGCCGGAGGTGACCGTCGCCCAGCGGGCGAAGCGGCACCTGGCCGCCGACCTGCCGTCGGCACCGGGCGTCTACCTGTTCAAGGGGCCGAAGGACGAGGTCCTGTACGTCGGCACGGCGAAGGACCTGCGGCGGCGGGTGCGGACGTACTTCACGGGTTCGGAGAACCGCAGCCGGATCCGGGAGATGGTCGCGCTGGCCGAGCGCGTCGACCACGTGGTGTGCGCGCACGCGCTGGAAGCGGAGGTGCGGGAGCTGCGGCTGATCGCCGCGCACCGGCCCGCGTACAACCGGCGGTCGAAGAACCGGCACCAGGGCTGGTGGATCGGCTTGACGGACGAGGCGTTCCCCCGGCTGTCGGTGGTGCGGCTGCCGCGGCCTGGGGTGCTGGGCCCGTTCCGCAACCAGGCCGACGCCCGCACCACCGCGGACACCCTGGCCGGGGCATCGGGCCTGCGGACGTGCACGCAGCGGATCTCGCCGCGGTCGGCGAACGGGACCCCGTGCGTGCTGGCGGAGCTGGGGCGCTGCGGAGCGCCGTGCGCGGGCCGCCAGAGCGTGGCGGAGTACGGCCCGGCCGTCGAGTCGGTGTCGGGGCTCATCGCGGGCCTGGACGGCGGTCCCCTGCACACGGCGGCCGCGCACGTGGAGCGCCTGGCGGAGGGCCGGCACTACGAGCAGGCGGCCCGCCACCGCGACGAGCTGGCGGGCCTGATCCGGGCGCTGGGCCGGGCTCACCGGCAGTCCTCGCTGGCCTCGATCGGCGAGCTGATCGCGGCGGCCCCGGACGGAGCGGGCGGCTGGGAGCTGTCGGTGATCCGCTACGGCCGTCTGGCCTCGGCCGGCGTGGCCCCGCGCGGGGTGCCGCCGATCCCGGTGGTGGAGGCGCTGGTGGCGTCGGCGGAGACGGTGCTCCCGGACCCGGGCCCGCTCAACGGCGCACCCCCGGAGGAGGTGGGGGTGCTGCTGCGCTGGCTGGCCCGCCCGGGAGTGCGGCTGGTCCGCACCACCCGCCCCTGGGCCGAGCCGGCGGCGGTCGCGGGCTGGCGCGGCTGGCTGGACCTGGTCGCTAACGCCCATTCACTGGAACACGTCGGCTGACGTACCCCGGCGCCCCGCCCGACCCGCCTGCCCGGGTCGGTTGACGTACCCAGCCGGTCGGCTTGCGTACCCGGAGAGTCGGCCGGCGTACCCGGTCGGTTCGTGGCCTACCGATCCGGGCACGCGACCGACCGCCCAGGTACGTGAGCCGACCCTCCAGGCACGCAAGGCGACCACCCAGGTACGCGAGGCGACTGGCCGGGTGTGCCGTCAGGTGCCAATAGCGTCTCAGCCGGGGTGTCGTCCGGTGGTTCAGCGTCCTGCGGAACGCAGTGACCGGACACCGGCTGGCCCGCACCGCGGCGTAGGGCTCACTAGGATCGCGGGCGACACCCGCAGACGAGTCTTGGAGGACCCAGGTGATCACCGCGATCGTGTTGATCCAGGTAGAGGCGGACGCGATCCCGGACGCGGCGCAGGCGATCGCCGACATCGAGGGTGTCGGCGAGGTCTACTCGTGCGCCGGGGACGTCGACCTCATCGCCACGGTGAAGGTGTCCACGCACGAGGAGCTGGCCGACCTGATCCCCGGCCGGATCGGGAAGGTGCCGGGCGTGCTGGACACCGTCACGCACATCGCCTTCCGGTCCTACAGCCGCGCCGACACCGAATCCGCCTTCTCGATCGGCGTGGAGGATTGAGCGAGCTCCCCGCGGAGCTGGCCACCGCCCTCGCGGCCGCCCCGGACGCCGCGGCGCTGTTCGAGGCGCTGCCGCCCTCCCACCGGCGTGAGTACGTCCAGTGGGTCGCCGAGGCCAAGAAGCCCGAAACGCGCGTCTCGAGGGCGGAGAAGACCGTCTCCCGGCTCCGCGCCGGCTAGCAATAGACGACGAAAGGCCACCTCCCGGAAGAGGTGGCCTTCGTCGTAGGTGGAGCTAGTGGTCGGACTGCTTCGCGGTCGACGCCGTCTCGGCGGAGTCGAACTCGCCGTGCTGGCCGTGCTGACCGTTCTCGGCCCCGGAGTGCCCGTTGCCGTTGGCCCGCTGCAGCGCCGCGGTCTCCTCGGCCGGGTCCGGGGACCAGAACGTGCCCGGCACCGCGTGCCCGGCCGAACCCAGCTTGTTCATCTTCTTCGGCACCGACGCGCCCTGGTACTCGAGCGGGATCGCGTGCCCGTGGCTGTCCACGCCGGCCAGCGGCTGGTGGATCTCGATGAACTCACCGTGCGGCAGCCGCTTGATGATGCCCGTCTCGACGCCGTGTTCCAGCACCTCGCGGTCGGCCCGCTGCAGACCCAGGCAGAGCCGGTAGGTCAGGTAGTAGGCCACCGGCGGCACGAGCAGCACGCCGATGCGGCCCGCCCACGTCGTCGCGTTCAACGAGATGTCGAACTGGTCGGCGATGATGTCGTTGAAGCCGGACAGCTCGATGACCAGGAAGAAGCCCAGCGCCATCGCGCCCAGCGCCGTGCGGACCGGGGCGTCCCGGGGCCGCTGGAGCAGGTTGTGGTGCGCGGTGTCCTTGGACAGCTTCCGCTCCAGGAACGGGTAGGCCAGCAGCAGGCCGATCAGGATCGGCATGCCGACCGCGCCGGGGAAGAACACCGCCGGGATCGTGTAGTTCCCGAGGTAGACCTCCCACGCCGGCCAGATCCGGAGCATGCCGTCGGCCCAGGCCATGTACCAGTCGGGCTGCGA
The DNA here is from genome assembly GCF_026017845.1 of Amycolatopsis mediterranei. Taxonomy (NCBI): domain Bacteria; kingdom Bacillati; phylum Actinomycetota; class Actinomycetes; order Pseudonocardiales; family Pseudonocardiaceae; genus Amycolatopsis; species Amycolatopsis mediterranei. The sequence continues at coordinate 2,450,620 of NZ_CP100416.1, read as the reverse complement.
GCCCGCCGACACCTGCGCCGGGTTGTACGGGCCGAAGTTCCACACCGGGTTGATCTGGAACAGGCCCGACATCAGCGCCAGCACGCCGATGACCAGCGTGAAGAACGCCCCGCCCTTGAGCGCGAAGTACGGCATGATCCGGACGCCGACGACGTTGGTCTCCTTGCGGCGCACGCCCGGGAACTGCGTGTGCTTCTGGTACCAGACCAGCGCCAGGTGCACCCCGACCAGCGCGAGCATGATGCCCGGCAGCAGCAGGATGTGCAGCGTGTACAGGCGCGGGATGATCTGGTCGCCGGGGAACTCCCCACCGAACAGCGCCCAGTGGATCCAGGTACCGGCCACCGGCACCGAGAGCACGATGCCCGACAGCGTCGCGCGGATACCGGTACCGGAGAGCAGGTCATCCGGCAGCGAATACCCGAAGAAGCCTTCGAAGCAGCCCAGGACCAGCAGCAGACCGCCGATCACCCAGTTCGCCTCACGCGGGCGCCGGAACGCGCCGGTGAAGAAGATCCGCAGCATGTGCACGGCCATCGACGCGACGAAGATCAGCGCGGCCCAGTGGTGCAGCTGCCGCATGAACAGGCCGCCGCGCACGTCGAACGAGATGTCCAGCGTCGTGCGGAACGCCTGCGACATCTCCAGGCCCTGCATGTTCTTGAAGCTGCCGTGGTAGACGACCTCCTGCATGGAGGGGTCGAAGAACAGCGTCAGGTACACACCGGTGAGCAGCAGGATGATGAAGCTGTAGAGCGCGATCTCGCCCAGCAGGAACGACCAGTGGGTCGGGAACACCTTGTTCAGCTGGTGCCGCAGGCCCTTGGCCAGGTGGTACCGCTGGTCGGCGTTGTTCGCGGCGTCGCCCAGCGCCTTCTCGACCGGGCTCGACCCCTTGGTCGGCGTGGTGAGTGAACTCATGACTTACGCTCCCAAAAGGCCGGACCGATGGCCTCGTTGAAATCGCCTCGCGCGATCAAGTATCCCTCTTCGTCCACCGTGATCGGTAGCTGGGCCAGCGGACGGGTCGCCGGGCCGAAGATCGGCTTGGCGTAGTGAAGCGCGTCGAACTGCGACTGGTGGCACGGGCACAGGATGCGGTTGGTCCGCTGCTCGTACAGGGAGGTCGGGCAGCCGACGTGGCTGCAGATCTTCGTGTACGCGTAGTAGTCACCGAAGTTGTAGTCTTCCTGGCCGGCCCGCTTGACCACCTTCGCGGCGTCGGTCGGGCGCAGGCGGATCAGCATGACCGGGTTGTCGACGCGGGTCAGCGCCTTGGCCAGCGCCTCCGCGTCGTTCCGCTCGGACTCGCGGAACGGGAACACCGTCTCCATCGCGCCCGCGTCGAGGTCCTCGGCCTTGACCAGCGAGATCTCGGTCTCCTTGCCGTGCTCCACCTCGACCGGCTTGCCGGTGTTGCGGCGCAGGTAGACCTTCTCGCCGGGGAAGTTCGGCTGCCAGCCGGTGTGCCACAGCGAATCGCGGGTCTCGGTGTTCTTCCACGGGTCCTTGATGAAGGACGCGATGGGCAGCGCCGCGGCCGCGAGGCCGAGCGCACCCGCACCGGCGATCGCCGAGCGCTTGACCAGCGACCGGCGGGCGATGGTGCTGCGGTTCCCGGCGTCGGCCAGGTGCGCGAGGATCGTCGCGCGGTCGACCTCGGGCGAGCCCTCGCCCTGGTTGTCGCTGCGCTGCTGCACCGCGACCTCGGCGGGCACGAACTTCTTCGTGTACAGGATCACGCCGATGCCCAGGCCGAGGATGGCCAGGCCGAGCGTGATGCCGAGCATCGGGGTGTAGAGGCTGTACCAGAAGTGGCCGCTCTCGTTGTCCGGCGCCTCGTACTGCCACGGCCACCAGATCAGCGAAACGACGAACCCGATCCCGGCCAGCGCGGACAGGCCGAACCAGAACGCGACCAGGCGTTCGGCCCGCTTCTCCGCGCGGGTGCCCTCCACGGGCCACGGGGTCGGGTACTCGACGATCTCGACGCCGTCGAGCGCCCCGCCCAGCTTCACCAGCTGGTCACGGTCCATCTCAGCCAGCTCCGCCTCCGACGGCGGCTTCGGCCCCTCGGCACTCATGCCTTCGATCCAATCCACAACGTCACGCCGATCAGCGCGGCGATCCCGACGATGAAGGCGATGACGCCCTCCGAAGCGGGGCCGACCCCGCCGAGGCCGTTACCACCCGGGTCATTGTTGCCGTCCGACACCGACTTCACGTAGGCGACGATGTCCTTCTTCTCCTCCGGCGACAGCTGCCGGTCGGAGAACTTCGGCATGTTCTGCGGGCCGGTGAGCATGGCCGTGTAGATCTGCTCTTCGCTGGCCGGGTCCAGGTTCGGCGCGTACTTGCCGGCGGACAGCGCGCCACCGCGGCCGGTGAAGTTGTGGCACGACGCGCAGTTGAGGCGGAACAGCTCGCCACCGCGGGCCGGGTCGTCGCCGCGCAGGGCCTCGCCCTTCTCGGCGGGCCGCTGGACGCCGCCGCCGTGCGCCTGGATGTAGGCGCCGACCGCGTCGATCTCGGCCTCGGTCAGCTTCGGCGGCTTCCGCTCGATCTGCGCCTCCTGGCGCGCGGCGGGCATCCGGCCCGAAGAAGTCTGGAAGTACACCGCGGCGTCGCCGATGCCGATCAGGCTCGGCCCGCGGTCCTGCACGCCCTCGAGGTTCGCGCCGTGGCAGGCGATGCAGGTGTTGTTGTAGACCTGCTCGCCGAGGCGCAGCTGCGCCGGCGTGCCCTGGGCCTGCGCGGTCTGCGGCTCCGGGGCGAACACGGCGTACAGGGCGCCGGCGCCCACCAGCGCGATGCCGAGCGCGAGCAGGCCGGCGAACCGCCTCCGCAGCTTCGACCGCGCGCGGTAGCGGCGCTCCGAGGTTTTGGTGCTGGTGGTCATCTTGCGGCAACCCTTGCTGTCAGTTCAGGCCGATGGTGAAGGTGGTGGCGGCTGTGGGTGAAACCCTCACGGCAGGAGGTAGATCACACCGAAGAGGCCGACCCACACGATGTCGACGAAGTGCCAGTAGTAGGACACGACGATCGCCGACGTGGCCTGGGCGGGCGTGAACTTGCTCAGTTTCGTGCGGATGAGCAGGTACACGAAGGCGATGAGCCCGCCGATGACGTGCAGGCCGTGGAACCCGGTGGCGAGGAAGAAGACCGTGCCGAACGGGCCGGACGGGATCGTCATCCCCTCTTCGACCAGGTTGTGGTACTCGTTGGCCTGGCCGGCGACGAAGATCGCGCCCATGATCAACGTGACGATGTACCAGCGGCGCAGCCCGTAGACATCGCCGCGCTCGGCGGCGAACACGCCGAACTGGCAGGTCAGCGAGGACAGCACGAGGATCACCGTGAACGGGATCGCGTACGCCACGTTGAGGTGGAACGGCTCGTCGTGCAGCGGCGGCGGCCACTGGCCGGACGAGTTCTGCGCCTTGACGGTGAAGAACATCGCGAACAGTCCGGCGAAGAACATCAGCTCGCTGGAAAGCCACACGATGGTGCCGACACTGACCATGTTCGGCCGGTTCAGCGAGTGGACCCGCTGACTGATGGTGGGAGCTGCCGTTGTCACGCGTCGCATTATGTCCTCTCGCACCGCCGCTCCGCCGGGTGGGTCCACGGCGAGCCGTCTGCGTAACCGATCACACCGGATGCCCGGGAAGGTGAGAGCTACTCATGGGTTTACTCGACCGCCTGCGTGACCTGGTCAAGAAGCGGGAAACGCCCGGTCTGACCCCCGACGAGCCCGATCTCAAGATCGTCGCCGAGGCCTTCGACCCGGTCGTCGCGGACTCCGCCGTGCTCGCCGGTTCACCCGCCTGGGTCAGCACGGCACCGGCTGTCCTGCGGCACCACCTGCTGCTCCCGCCGGACCGGCTCGCCGAGGCGGCGTCGATCCTCGCCCAGGACGGCTATGAGCTGCGGGAACAGTCCCCTTCGGAGGATCCGGCGCGCGTGCTCGCGGTCCGGGTGCAGGTGCTCGACGCCCTGCACTGCGCCCAGGAACGGTCCCGGATGGCGGGTCTGGCGCAGCGGCTCGGCGGCGACGCGCTGGGCTGGGACGCGCTCCAGCCGGAGGCGCCCGCGTGATGTCGGTCTCGGCCGATACGATCGCGGTAGACGTGCTGAACCGGGGCTGCGCCCCGGGCCGGGGGCTCCGCCACCCGGAGCCCCCGAAAAGCAGTGTGCGGTGACGAGATGGAGGCGTGTCCAACATGGGCGAGCGGTCGATGCGGGTCCTGGTGTTCAGCCACAAGGCGGAGGTGCGCGAGGCGATCGTGAACGCGGTCGGCCGGCGGCCCGCCGCCGATCTGGCGCGCGTGGACTACGTCGAGGCGGCCGGCATCGCCGACGTGCTGTCCGAGGTGGACGCGGGGAACGTCGACCTGGCGATCCTCGACGGCGAGGCGCAGCCCACCGGCGGCATCGGCCTCTGCCGCCAGCTCAAGAGCGAAATCACCGACTGTCCCCCGATCGTGATCGCCGTGCGGCGCCGGGACGACCGGTGGCTGGCCACCTGGTCGCAGGCGGATGCCGTGCTGGTGCACCCGCTCGACCCGCTGACCGCCGCGGAGACCGTCGCCGACGTGCTGCGCGCGCGACGGGTCCCGGTCGTGAACGGCTGAGCCCGGTGACCACCCCGGTCCCCCGCACCTGGCCACCCCTGCTCAAGCAGCTCGTCGCGGGCGTCGACCTCTCCGCGGAGGACACGGCGTGGGCGATGGACCAGATCATGAGCGGCGCGGCGAGCCCGGCCCGGATCGCCGGGTTCGCGGTGGCGCTGCGCGCCAAGGGCGAGACGCCCGAGGAGATCGCCGGGATGGCGGCCACGATGCTGGCGCACGCCCGGCGGGTCGAACTGGACCGCCCGGCGGTCGACATCGTCGGCACCGGCGGCGACGGCTCCAACTCGGTGAACATCTCGACGATGGCGACGATCGTCACGGCGGCGGCGGGCGCGCCGGTGGCCAAGCACGGCAACCGCAGCGCCTCGTCGAAGTCCGGCGCGGCCGACGTCCTCGAAGCGCTCGGCGTCCGGATCAGCCTGCCGCCGGAGGACGTCCAGCGCAGCCTCACCGAGGTCGGCATCGGGTTCTTCCTGGCCTCGGCGTTCCACCCGGCGCTGCGCCACGCCGGCCCGGTGCGCAGCGAGCTCGGCATCCCGACGACGTTCAACCTGCTCGGCCCGCTGACGAACCCGGCCCAGCCGGGCGCCGCGCTGATCGGCTGCGCGTACGCCGACAAGACGCGGGTGCTGGCGGAGACGTTCGCCCGCCGCGGCACCCGCGCCCTGGTGGTCCGCGGCGACGACGGCCTCGACGAGATCACCACGACGACGACGTCGACCGTGTGGGTGGTGTCCGAAGGCACGGTCACCGAGCGCAGTTTCGACCCGGCGTCGGTGGGCATCGCCCGCGCGACGGCGGAGGACCTGCGCGGCGGCGACGCGGCGGCGAACGCCGAGGTGGTCCGCGACCTGGTGGGCGGCAAGCCGGGCCCGGTCCGCGACGCCGTCCTGGTCAACGCGGCGGCCGCGTTGACCGCCTTCACCGGCTTCTCCGAGTCCCTCGAGGACGACCTCCGCGCGGGTCTGGCGCGGGCGGCCGAGGCGATCGATTCGGGCGCCGCGGCCGCGCTGCTGGACCGCTGGATCGCCTTCAGCTGACCTGCTCGCCCGCTCGGGGGCGGGCGGTCGTCGCGGCCGGCTCTTCCGGCGCGGCCGTGGGCTTGCGGCCGCGCTGGGGGGCCAGCGCCGCCGCCAGGACCGCCACCATGCCCAGTGCCTCCGGCCAGGTCGGGCGGTGGCCGTAGAAGGCGATGTCGACCAGGACCGCGACCACCGGGTAGACGTAGGACAGCAGCGCCACCGTCGTGGTCGGCAGCTTGCCGATGCTCGCGTAGATCAGCACGTACATCAGGGCCGTGTGCACCGTGCCCAGCAGCACCAGCCAGAGCAGCCCCGACGTCGTCGACGGCAGCGGCGTGATCAGCAGCGCGGGCGCCAGCACCAGCGCGCCCACGGTCGTCTGCACGGCGGCCAGGAGGTGCGGGCGGAGGTGCTTCAGCTGCTTCGCGACGAAGGACGCACCGGCGTAGAGGAACGCCGCGCCGAGGGCCAGGGCAATGCCGGCGAGCTGGACCGGTTTGCCGTCCTCGCCGTGGGCGGACAGCGAGATCACGGCCACCCCGCCGAACGCGATCCCGGCCCGGACCAGGTGGCTCTTGGCGACCTTCTCGCCGAGGAAGGCGGCCGCCAGGCCGACCAGGATCAGCGGCTGGGTGTGGTAGACGACCGTGCTGACCGAGATCGACGACAGCGCGTACGAAGCGAACAGCAGCACCCAGTTGCCGACAAGGAACAGCCCGCCCAGCACGGCGAGGCCGAGGTCGCGGCGCGACGGCCGCCAGGACTGCAGCCAGCCGCGGGAGAGGCACCAGAGCACGAGCAGGGCGCCGCCGACGAAGCATCGGGCGAAGGCCACGGCGGGGGCGGCCGCGCCGCTCTCGAGGACTACGGCGCCGATCGTGCCCGACATCGCCATCGCCGCGGACCACTGGAGCAGGGGGCGGGTTTCGGAGTTCGTCATGCCGATCAGGTTCGTCGCCTTCGTCGCCGCCAACCAGTGTCAGAGATGACAACGGCCGCAAAACTTGTGACACACTGGCCGCCATGGACGTCAACCGGGTCGCGGTGGTGCTCGCCGACCGCGTTTCGCCGTTCGAGCTGGGCGTCGCGTGCGAGGTGTTCGGCACCGACCGCAGCGCCGACGGCATCGGGGGCTGGGACTTCGCCGTCTGCTCCCCCGGCGGGACGGCGGTCGAGAGCTGGTCCGGGTTCGGGCTCTCCGGACTGCGGGACCTGGATTTCGCGGCGTCGGCGGACCTGCTGATCGTGCCGACGTGCGCGCCACGGACCGCGCCGCCACCCGAACCGGTGCTGGACGTCCTGCGCGACGCGGCCGGGCGGGGCGCGTGGGTGGCGGGGTTCTGCGCGGGGGTGTTCTCGCTGGGGTACGCGGGCTTGCTCGACGGCCGCCGGTGCACGGTCCACTGGGTGTACGAGACGGAGTTCCGGCAGCGGTTCCCGGCCGCCGAGGTGGATCCGCAGGCGCTCTACGCCGACGACGGCGGCATCCTGACCAGCGCGGGCACGGTGGCGGCGGTCGACCTGTGCCTGCACCTGGTCCGCCGGCTGCGCGGCGTCGCCGCGGCCACGACGCTGGCCCGGCGGATGGTCGCGGCACCGCACCGCGCGGGCGGGCAGGCGCAGTTCGTCCAGGCACCCGTTCCGGCGACGGCGGCGGGTGACGACGCCGTGGTCGCGGAGGCCCTGGAGTGGGTGGAGCGGCGGCTGGACCAGCCGTTCACGGTGGCGGAACTGGCCCGCCGCAGCGGCTTGGGCGAGCGGACGTTCCTGCGCCGCTTCTCGGCGGCGACGGGCACCACCCCGCACCGCTGGCTGACCGAACGGCGACTGGACCGCGCCCAGGCCCTGCTGGAGGAGGGCGGCTTGTCGGTGGAGGACATCGCGGCAGCGTGCGGTTACGCGTCGGCGGCCGCGCTGCGGCACCAGTTCAGCCGCCTGCGGGGGACGAGCCCGTCGTCCTACCGGACGGCGTTCCGCGGCTGACCCGCCGCGCGCCCGCCCGGCCGGAAACGCAGTGAATGACTCATTCCTGGCGTCGGACGCCAGGAATGAGTCATTCACTGCATGGGGCGACCACGGCACCGACACGAACCGGCCGCCGCACCGGAGTGCGACGGCCGGTTCGTTCAGGCTGGGGACGTCAGTCGTGCGACGGGCCCGTGTGGTACTCGAACACCAGGCCGCCGATCGTGATGAGCAGCGCGACCAGCGCGATGACCAGCAGCCAGATGTGGAAGAACGCCAGCCCCAGCGCGGCGAGGGCGGCGGTGGCCGCCATGCTGATCGGCCAGTAGCTGCCCGGGCTGAAGAAGCCCAGCTCGCCCGCGCCGTCGCTGATTTCGGCGTCCTCGCGGTCTTCCGGGCGCGGTTCGATGCGGCGGGCGACGAACTGCATGTAGCTGCCGGCCAGGAACGCGAGGCCACCGGTGAGGAACAGCGCGACGATGCCCACCGGCTCGGCACCGTGGGTCGCGGCCAGCGCGGTCCACACCCAGTAGACCCCCGCCATGAACACGGCGAAGATCGCCACGATGAAGAAGATGCGGGCTTCGACCTTCATGGTCTTCCTCTACTCCTGTATTCCTGGGAGATCAGTTGGACGCGGTCCGCGCCGTGCGGTCGGTGTTGAACGGCTGGGTGGTCACCGCGTGCGGGGTGCACAGCTCGCCGCAGTTCATCTTCGCCAGCGCTTCGGCCGCGGTGAACGTCTGGCCCGTGGCCGGGTTCACCTGCTTGCGCAGCGAGAGGTACTGGTCGAACTTGTCCGCCGAGAGCGCGCGGACCTCGAAGTTCATCACCGAGTGGTAGGTGCCGCACAGTTCCGCGCACCGGCCGACGAAGGAGCCTTCGCGGTCGATCTTGTTCTGGAAGGAACTGTCCTGGTTGTTCTTCTCCGGGTTCGGGAAGACGTCCCGCTTGAAGTGGAACTCCGGCACCCAGAAGGAGTGGATGACGTCGGTGGAGACCAGGTCGTACTGGATGGTCTTGCCGACCGGGAGCACCAGCAGCGGGATCTCGCCGGACGAGCCGACCGTGCTGACCTGGCCGCTGCCGTCGGGCTTCGCCGCGTTGGCGTCCTCGTACTTGAACTCCCAGTTCCACTGGAACGCCACGACCTGGACCTTGAGGTCCGGGTTGGGGATCTTGTCGAGGACCTTCGACTCCGTCGTCGCGGTGAAGAAGAACAGGACGCAGACCATGATCGTCGGGACGACGACCGTGAACAGCTCGAGCGGGATGTTGTACTGGAACTGCCGGGGCAGCTCCTCCGGCTCGCCGTCGGCGGTCTTCTTCTTGCGGTGGAACGTCGCGGTCCAGAAGATCAGCGCCCACACGATGGCCCCGACGACCAGCGCGGCCACCACGGCCCAGGTCCACAGCGTGCGCATCTGGTTCGCCTGCTCGGTGACACCGACCGGCCAGCCGAACCGCAGGATCTCGTCGCCGGAGCAGCCCGTCGCGGTCAGCGCGACCAGCACGGCCAGCGCGGCGATCCGCACGGTCCGCTTCCCCAGGGTGCGCTCGGGTTGTCCCACTGCGCCTCGCCCTTTCACCCAGAGCCTCCTACGACCGATCTTCGTGACAGGCGGAGCCTAGCCGAGTTGGCCCGTCCCGCTGACCAAGGGGTAACCCTCGACGCGCGTGTTACTCGCCACGAGCCGCCCGGCATACTGGGCACTTCCCCAGCCCGATGACGCCCCTGAAGGTGTGTGAGTACCCGTGTGCGGCCTGCTTGGACTGATCTGCGCGACCGAGACCGGCGCGGCGAACGCGCGTGACGCCGTCGGCGCGGCCATGCGCTGCCAGCGCCACCGCGGCCCCGACGAGCAGGACACCTGGGCCGACGCCGAGGTCGTCTACGGCTTCAACCGGCTCGCCTTCATCGACGTCGAGCACGCGCACCAGCCGCTGGTCTGGGGCCCGCCGGAGGCGCCGGGCCGCTACACCATGAACTTCAACGGGGAGATCTACAACTACCTGGAGCTGCGGGCGGAGCTCGCCGAGAAGCACGGCGCGAAGTTCGAGACCGAGGGTGACGGCGAGGCCATCGTCGCCGGCTTCCACTACCTCGGCGCGGACTGGGTGAAGCGCCTGCGCGGGATGTTCGCCTTCATGATCTGGGACTCCCAGGAGAAGCGGGTCTTCGGCGCGCGCGACCCGTTCGGGATCAAGCCGCTGTTCTACTCGGCCGGCCCCGGCGGCGTGGCGTTCTCCAGCGAGAAGAAGAGCCTCCTGGAGCTCTCGGACGTCCTCGGCGTCGCGCAGGAGCTGGACCGGAAGGCCCTGCAGCACTACCTGGTGCTGCAGTACGTGCCCGAGCCGGAGTCGCTGCACACCGCGATCCGCCGCGTCGAGTCCGGGACGTCGTTCGAGGTCGTGCCCGGCGGTGAGGTGCGGTTCACCCGCTACTTCCACCCGCAGTTCAGCGCGAAGCCGGTGAACACGCAGGCCGAAGCCGAGGCGCTGCACCAGCGCATCGCCGATGTGATGCGCGACTCGGTCGGCAAGCACATGATCTCCGACCCGGACGTCACGGTCGGTGCGTTCCTCTCCGGCGGCATCGACTCCACGGCCACCGCCACGCTGGCCAAGGAGCACAACCCGAACCTGATCGCGTTCACCACCGGGTTCGAGCGCGAGGGCTACTCCGAGGTCGACGTCGCCGCCGAGTCGGCCGCGGCGATCGGCGTGAAGCACGTGGTCCGCACGGTGTCGGCGGACGAGATGATGGAGGCCCTGCCGCTCATCGTCTGGTACCTCGACGACCCGGTGGCCGACCCGGCGCTGGTCCCGCTGTGGTTCATCGCCCGCGAGGCCCGCAAGCACGTCAAGGCGGTGCTCTCCGGCGAGGGCGCGGACGAGCTGTTCGGCGGCTACACGATCTACAACGAGCCGATCTCGCTGGCGCCGTTCGAGAAGATCCCCGGCGGCATGCGGAAGCTCATCGGCAAGGTGTCGACGAAGATCCCCGAGGGCACCCGCGGCAAGGACCTGCTGCGCCGCGGCGCGCTCCCGCTGGAGGACCGCTACTACGGCAACGCCCGCAACTTCCGCGACGACCAGCTGCGCAACGTGTTGAAGACGTACCAGGAGGGCGTGGGCTTCAAGGACGTCACGGCGCCCTGGTACGACGTCTCGCGCGGCTGGGACCCGGTGGCCCGCATGCAGCACGTGGACCTCTACACGTGGCTGCGCGGCGACATCCTGGTCAAGGCCGACAAGGTGACGATGGCGAACTCGCTGGAGCTGCGGGTGCCGTTCCTCGACGCCGAGGTGTTCAAGGTCGCGGCGTCGATCCCGCTGGACCAGAAGCTCGCCCACGGGACGACGAAGTACGCCCTGCGCCAGGCGCTGGCGAAGATCATCCCGGCGCACGTGCTCAACCGCCGCAAGCTCGGCTTCCCGGTCCCGATCCGGCTGTGGCTGCGCAACGAGATGTACGACTGGGCCCGCGGGATCATCAACGATTCCCAGACCGGGGAGCTGCTGGACAAGAAGGCCATCCTGGCCCTGCTGGAGGAGCACAAGGCGGGCCAGCTGGACCGCAGCCGCCAGCTGTGGGCGCTGATCGTGTTCATGCTGTGGCACGGGATCTTCGTCGAGCACCGGATCAAGCCCGAGATCCCGGAGCCGGTGTACCCGGTCAAGCTCTGACGCTCTTTCACGGCGAAGGCCCCGCACCGGATCAGTGCGGGGCCTTCGCCGTCACCACGGTGCCGCCACTCTGGTGCACGTCCGCGCTCAGCCCGGGTATTCGACCACCTCTCAGGTGCTGCTCAAGCTGGTGGTCGAGATCGACTTGCTGCTCTCCGACCTCGAGCGACGGCTCGCCGGTACGGCCTTGAAGCAAGTCTGGCGCACCGTTGTCGAGGTCCGCGGGCTGCTGAAAGGCCTGCCCCAGCCGACGCGGAAGTCACTGCCGAGCGGCTCCTCCGACTGAAACCAGCCGGCGAAGGCCCCCAGCACCAGCTCGGTGCGGGGCCTTCGCCGTGGAAGCGTCAGGCGGCGGGCAGGACCACCGAGATCTCCTCCGCCGCGTCCGGGCCGAACGCCTCGCCGATGCGGGCCAGGGCTTCCGCGCGGTCGAACGTCCACTCCTGCGTGCCGACCGTCTCCAGGACCAGCACCGCGATCAGCGAGCCGAGCTGGGCGGCGCGCTCCACGTTCAGCCCGCCGTCGAGGCCGGCCAGGAAGCCCGCGCGGAAGCCGTCGCCGACGCCGGTCGGGTCGGCCTTCAGGCGCTCGGGGACCGCGCCGATCTGCAGGGCGATGCCGTCCTTGCCGACGATCTCGACGCCCTTCTCGCCCAGCGTCGTGATCCGCAGGCCGACCTGGTCGAGGACGTCGGCCTCGGTCCAGCCGGTCTTCTGGAGCAGCAGCTCCCACTCGTAGTCGTTGGAGAACAGGTACTTCGCGCCGGCGACGAACGCGCGCGCCTGCTCACCGGTCATCCGGGCCAGCTGCTGCGACGGGTCGACCGCGAAGGCGTAGCCGCGCTGCCGGCACTCCGCGGCGTGGCGGATCATGCCCTCCGGGTCGTCCGGGCTGATCAGCACCAGGCTCAGCGCGCCGGCCCGCTCGGCGATCGGCTGCAGCTCGATGTTGCGGGACTCCGCCATCGCGCCGGCGTAGAACGTCGCGATCTGGCAGAGGTCCTCGTCGGTGGTGCAGACGAACCGCGCGGTGTGCGCGACCTCGGACACGTGCACGCCCGAGGTGTCCACCCCGTGCCGCTCCAGCCACGAGCGGTAGTCGGCGAAGTCGGCGCCGACGGCGCCCACGAGGACCGGCTGGACGCCGAGCACACCGAGGCCGAAGGCGATGTTCGCGCCGATGCCGCCGCGCCGGACCACCAGGTCGTCGGCGAGGAAGCTCAGCGAGACGCGGTGCAGCTGCTCGGCGACCAGCTGCTCGGCGAACCTGCCCGGGAAGTGCATGAGGTGGTCGGTCGCGATACTGCCGGACACCGCGATCCTGGCCCTGTCTGCCACCGGCTGCTCCTTAGTGTTCGACCTCACGGCAAAAGGCGCGAAGTTACCCCCGGGTCGTGACCCATCCGGGTAGTTCGCGCGTGCCCAGCCGACACTACCGGCTGGTACTCCTTCTCCAGTCGAGAGCGGATCAATAGCGTTACGAATCGTGAACGCCGTCACCGAACCCGAGACCCTGTCCGAGCTGATCGCCGACTGCGCGCTCATCCCGGCGACGTTGCAGGCCGAGAGCCTGCCGCTGCCCCGCGTCACGGCCAAGCCGTGGCTGGTCGACGAGGCGTGCCACGCCCAGGTGGCCGAGCTCGACGCATACGTGTAGATCCGCAGCAACGAGAAAGGCCCCGCCTCCCACCGGGAGACGGGGCCTTTCTCGCGTGTTTCGCCTTCTTGCGGACGACTCAGTGGAACGAGTCGCCGCAGGCACAGGAGCCGGTGGCGTTCGGGTTGTCGATCGTGAAGCCCTGCTTCTCGATCGTGTCCACGAAGTCGATGACGGCTTCCGACACGTACGGCGCGCTCATCCGGTCCACGGCGACCTTGAGGCCGTCGAAGTCGCGGAACAGGTCGCCGTCGAGCGTGCGCTCGTCGAAGAACAGCTGGTAGCGCAGGCCCGCGCAGCCACCGGGCTGGACGGCGATGCGCAGGTGCATGTCGTCGCGGCCCTCCTGCTCGAGCAGGGCCCTCGCCTTGGAAGCCGCGGCGTCGGTCAACGTGACGCCGTGGGTCTCCTCGGCGGTCTCGGCCTGCTTCGCGCCGGCGTGCTCAGCGGTCGTCATGGCACTCCCTCTAAGTTCGAACTCGCTGCGGATACTCCTCGTGCTGACGTGTTCAACACCGGGGACGTCCGATCTGTTCCCCACCATCGTCGCACATCGATCGCCCTGGTTACCGGCGGCGTGACGCCTGCAATACCCTGGTGAGGTGAGGTTCCTGCGCCGAAGCACCACAGACACCGCCGCCGAAGAGCCGGAGTCGGCCGAAGCCGTCGACGTCGCCGGCAAGGCGTACACGCCCGGTAAGGGCAAAGCTACGCCCAAGCGCCGCGAGGCCGAGGCGAAGCGGCGTGGCCCGGTGGCGCCACCGCCCACGACGATGCGTGAGGCGATGAAGCGCAACAAGGAGCTGCGCAAGGCGAACCCGCAGACCAAGGAAGACCGCCGCGCGGCGGCCAAGGCCCGCCGCGAGGCGATGATGCGCGGCGACGACAAGGCCCTGCTCCCCCGCGACCGCGGGCCGGTCAAGGCGTACGTCCGCGACCTGGTCGACAGCCGGCGCAACCTGCTCGGCCTGTTCATGCCGCTGGCCATCCTGGTGTTCCTGGCGCTGCTGGTGCCGCTGCCCCAGGTCCAGTCGTACATCACGCTGCTGTGCACGGCGATGCTGCTGGTGATGGCGATCGAGGGCTTCGTGAACGGCCGGAAGATCGCCAAGCTGGTCCGGGAGAAGTTCCCGAAGGAAGCGGTGAGCGGCCGGTCGCTCGGCTGGTACGCGTTCGTCCGGGCGTCCCAGATCCGGCGGCTGCGGATGCCGAAGCCGCGGCTGAAGCCCGGGGACCCGATCCCGAACTGAGCAGTTTCCGAGAAGCCGGGTGGAGCGAGCCTCCACCCGGCTTCTTGCTGTCCGCGACTGCGGTACCCTCCGTAACGGATCGGTCGTCGCACCGGCTGATCCGGCGTTTTGTCTGGCTTGATCGTCAGCAGGCCACCCGGGACCGGACGCCGAAAGCACGCGTCGGCGAGAGCCGCCTTCCACCGCGTTGCGCACCTGAGCCAGCTGGCGGAGAAGTCCCGGGCCGGTCAGCGGTGAGGGCCGCGTGTCGTCGTTCGAAATCGTCTTGTCCCGCGTCGCCGGGATGTCCGCGGCGAGCCTCTGGGCGATCGCCGCCATCCTCTTCATCGTCTTCCTCGGCGCCTGGCTGCTCTACCGGCTCCATCTCACCAAGCGCAAGGACGCCGAGCGCTTCCGCCTCAAGATGCCGTTCTTCGAGATCGAGGCCGGGCCGCCGGCCGACGGCGACCGGCCGGAATGAAGCCGGAGTCACGCCAGGTCGTTAGCAAAGTAAACGATTACCGCCTAAGCTCACGGCTATGGAGTTTCGTCGCCTCGGCCGCAGTGGCCTCAACGTCAGTGAGATCTCGTACGGGAACTGGCTCACCCACGGTTCCCAGGTCGAGGAAGATCAGGCCCGCGCCTGCATCCAGGCCGCACTCGACGCCGGCATCACCACCTTCGACACCGCCGATGCCTACGCCAACACCGCCGCCGAGTCCGTGCTCGGGCGCGGCCTGCAGGGGCAGCGGCGGGAAAGCCTCGAGATCTTCACCAAGGTCTTCTGGCCCACCGGCCCCAAGGGCCCGAACGACAGGGGCCTGTCCCGCAAGCACATCATGGAGTCGGCACACGCCAGCCTGAAGCGGCTCGGCACCGACTACGTCGACCTCTACCAGGCACACCGCTTCGACCGGCACACCCCGCTCGAAGAGACCATGACCGCCTTCGCCGACCTCGTGCGGCAGGGCAAGGTGCTCTACGTCGGCGTCTCGGAATGGACCGCCGAGCAGATCTCCCGCGGCGCCGCTCTCGCCCGCGAGCTGAACATCTCACTCGTGTCGAACCAGCCGCAGTACAACATGCTCTGGCGCGTCATCGAGGAGCAGGTCATCCCGGCCTCCGAGCGCGAAGGCCTGAGCCAGATCGTCTGGTCGCCGATCGCCCAGGGCGTGCTCACCGGCAAGTACAAGCCGGGCCAGGCCTACCCCGAAGGCTCGCGCGCCACCGACGAAAAGGGCGGTGCCGACATGGTCGCCCGCTTCCTCGACGAAAACGTCCTCGAGCGCGTCGCCCGGCTCGAACCGCTCGCCAAGGAGGCCGACCTCAGCCTCGCCCAGCTGGCCGTCGCGTGGGTGCTGCAGAACCCGAACGTCGCCTCGGCGATCATCGGGGCTTCGCGGCCGGAGCAGGTGCACGAGAACGTCAAGGCCGCCGGCAAGAAGCTCGACGCCGACCTGATGACCGCCATCGACGAGGCCCTGGGCGACGTCGTCGAGCGCGACGCGAGCCTGACCAAGAGCCCCTAGTCGCTAGTCCCGGCCGGTCCGGTCCTGGAACGGCACCCCGAGGTCGAACGCGGTTTCGGGGGCCATCCGGGTCGTCCTCACCCGCGGACCCAGGTCTTCCCGGTGATCCGCTCGTAGACCTCGGTGTAGCGCTGCCGCGTCTGCTCGACGATGTCCGCCGGGATCTCCGGCCCGGGCGGGGTCTGGTCCCAGCCGGTCGACCGCGACCAGTCGCGGACGAACTGCTTGTCGAACGCGTGCTGCGGGCGGCCCGGCTCCCACGCGTCGGCCGGCCAGAACCGCGACGAGTCCGACGTCAGGACCTCGTCGCCGAGGGTCAGCGTGCCGTCGGCGTCGAAGCCGAACTCCAGCTTCGTGTCGGCGATGATGACGCCCTGCTTCGCGGCGTGTTCGGCGCCCTTCGTGTAGATCTCCAGCGTCAGCTCGCGAAGCCGCTTCGCGGTGTCTTCGCCGATCTCGTTCAGGACCTCGTCGAAGGTCATGAACTCGTCGTGGCCGGTGTCGGAGATCTTCGTCGTCGGCGTGAAGATCGGCTCCGGCAGCTTGTCGCCCTCGACCAGGCCCGGCGGCAGCGCGACGCCGGAGATTCGGCCGTCGCGCTGGTACTCGCGCAGGCCGAGGCCGGCCAGGTAGCCGCGCGCGATGCACTCGACCTGGATCATCTTCAGCGGCTTGCAGCGCATGGCGCGGCCCGCGAACTCTTCCGGCACGTCGGTGGTGGACACGACGTGGTTCGGGACGACGTCGGCCATCCGGTCGAACCACCAGGCGGAGAGCTGGTTGAGCAGCTTGCCCTTGTCCGGGATCGGCGTCGGCAGCGAGACGTCGTAGACCGAGACGCGGTCGGACGCGACCAGCAGGATGTCCCCGCCGTCGAGTTCGTACAGGTCACGGACCTTGCCCGCGTGGATGTGCTTCATTCGCCGTCCTCAGTCGTGTACTCGTAGAAAACCCAGTGGTCGGGCAAGGCGGCGGATTCACCGTACTCGACGACCGTCCCGTCGGCCGCCACGAAGGTGCTCCGGCCGAGCAGCACCGGCGACCCGGCGGCCAGCCCCAGCTCGGCCGCCTCCTCCTCGCCCGCGGGGCCCGCCGCGTGCCGTTCCTGCGTGGTCGCGATCTTCGTGCCGAGCCGGGCGGCCGCGTGGGCCGCGGTGCCCTCGACGATCCGCTCGGCCACCAGCAGCGCCGGCGCCTTGGCCGACAGGGTGCCGTCGAACCACGACGTCGACGTCGACAGCGGCCGCGAGTCGGGACCGTAGGTGGTACGCCGGCGGCGGATCGCCGGGGCGCCTTCCTCGAGGCCGAGTGCGGCCGCGGCGCGTTCGGGCGCGGGCTCGAGACCGGCCGCGCGGATCACCGCGTAGTGGCCCGGCGGGTAGATCCGGCCCGTCCGCCCCGAGGCGGCGGTGCGGTCGCGGGCCGTGCGGTGCAGGCCACCGCGGTCGACGACCGTGCCGACCCCGCGCACGGGCCGCACGAGCCCCTGCGAGCGGAGCGTGGCCAGCACCTTGGTGGCCGTCGCCATGGCGACGGCCCAGGTGCGCGCGATCTCGCGGGCGGACGGCACCGCGTCGCCCTCCTGCAGCCGGCCGGACAGGATGTCGTCACGGATCCGGCCCGCGATCTGCAGGTACGGCGGCTCAGGGCGGTCGAGGGTGGGCAAGGCGGCTCCTCACAGGGACAACACGCACAAGTGTTCTAGCACGCCGGGGGGTGTCCCACAAAGGCCTGGCCAGAACCACCCAGGCGTACTAGTACACGCACTGGACTGTGCGCTAGTACGCAAGTTACCCTCGAAAGTGTGTCCCCGCCCACACCGCACTCCGGCTCCAGCGGCCAGGGCCTCGAGGAACTCCTCGAGGAACTCCGGCGCCGCAAATGGGTGCTGCACCTGTTCGGTGGCCGCGAGGCACCGGAGATCTACGCGGCGGTATACCGCTGGCCGACCTGCGCGGACGTCATCATCCTCCGCGACGAGCACCGGGCCAGCGCCTACCGCGTGCCGACCTTCCCGGGCACCGACGTGTTCAGCCCGCGGGTCGTCACCTGGCAGTACCACGCCACCCCGGTGTGGACCCTGAGAGCGGTGCTCACCCTGGCGGAACCCGGCACCCCGGGAGCTCCGCTGCAGGCACTCCGGCCACAGCGGGAGTGCCGGATCCCGCCCGAACTGCGCCACGACGTCACCATCCGGCCGACGGGGCGTGGGGAGGGAGACGACGGCGGCGGCCCGCCCGCGTGCGCCTAGCGGGCCAGCAGCCGCTCCGCGACGACGAGGTCGTGGGGATAGGTGATCTTGAGGTTCTCGGGAGCACCCGGGACCCAGCGGATCGGCAGGGAGGAGAACCGCTCCATGCACGACGAAGTGTCCGTACCCACGAAGCCTTCACGCTCGGCCTTCTCGTAGGCCTCGAGCAGCGGTCCGGCCCGGAAGCCCTGAGGCGTCTGGACGCGGATCGCGCCGGGCACCTGGGCGACCAGGTGCCCGGCTTCCACCTCGACGACGTCGTCCGCGGCCAGGCCCGGCACAGCCCCCCCGTCCTCGCGTGTCCGGGCCAGCACCGCACCGACCAGTTCGGGGTGGACCAGCGGCCGGGCCGCGTCGTGCAGCAGCACGGCGTCGACCCGGCCGCCTCTAATGCGCGGGGCGAGGTGGCGCAGCGCATTGAGCTCGGAGGCCTGGCGGGTGTCGCCGCCGTACACGATCTCGACGCCTTCGCCGGTGACTTCTTCGGCGAGTTCGCGGTCCTGCGGCCGGATCACCAGCACGAGCACGCCGATCCCGGGGACGCGTTCGAAGGCATCCAGCGACCAGGCCACGACCCGCCGCCCGGCCAGGGGCAGGTAGACCTTGTTCAGCTTCGCGCCGACGCGGGTCCCCGCGCCGCTGGCCAGCACCACCGCGGCCGCCGTCGTCTCCACGAGCCGCGAGACTACTGGGCGCCGGTGAGCGCGGCCGGACGCTGCGCCGATTCCCGCGAGACCTCGCGGAGGCGGGGATCGAGCCGCCGCCGGCCCACTCCGGCCGGCTCGGCACGGCCGCCGCCGACCGCGAAGCCGCACCCGGGCGGGCCCGCTCCCCCAGCCCCCCGGAAACCCGCGCCGCCCGCCGGGCACCGGCCCTCCCCCAAGGCCAAGCCGGATCCCCGCGCGACCTCGCGGAAGCCGCGCCACCGGCACCGGACCGCCCGCCACCACACCGCCAACGCCAACGCCGTGGTCCGCCACCCCGGCCGCACGACTCGCGGCCGCCGCTGCCCGGTAAGTTGGCCACAGCGTTGCCGTGCCACAGCGTTGAAACCGGGGCTCCGCCCCGGGCCGGGGGCTCCGCCACCCGGAACCCCAAAGAGTCGAAGGGCCTGGTGTGGAGCCGGAAAACATCGAGTTCCCCGAGATCGCCCCGCCCGATGACCACGCTCGGTCCGCCGCCATCGCGCTGCACGGCAAGCTCGTCAAGCCCGCCGGGTCGCTGGGCAGGCTGGAAGAGCTGGGCGTCTGGATCGCCGCCTGCCAGGGGCAGTCGCCGCCGCGGCCGTTCACCCGGCCGCGCGTCGTCGTCTTCGCCGGGGACCACGGCATCGCCGCGAAGGGCGTCTCCGCCTATCCCGCCGAGGTCACCGCGCAGCTGCTCGGCACCATGCTCACCGGTGGCGCCGCGATCAACGTCCTGGCCGCCGCCGCCGGCGCGAGCGTGCGCGTCGTCGACCTGGCCGTCGACACCGAGGCCCCCGCGACGCGCTCGATCGGCGAGTTCAAGGTCCGCCGCGGCTCGGGCTCCATCGACGTCGAAGACGCGCTGACCGCCGACGAGGCCAAGGCCGCCGTCCGCGCCGGGATCGCGATCGCCGACGCCGAAGTCGACGGCGGGGCCGACCTGCTCATCCCCGGCGACCTCGGGATCGGCAACAGCACGCCGGCGTCGGTGCTGGTGGCGGCCCTGACCGGCAGCGAGCCGGTCGCCGTCGTCGGCCGCGGCTCCGGCATCGACGACGACGCGTGGATGCGCAAGGCCACCGCCGTGCGCGACGCCCTGCGCCGGGCCCGCGCGGTGCTGGCCGACCCGGTCGGTCTGCTGCGCACCACGGCCGGTGCGGACATCGCCGCGATGGCCGGGTTCCTCGCCCAGGCCGCGGTCCGCCGGACGCCGGTGGTGCTGGACGGCCTGGTCGCCTGCGCCGCCGCGCTGGTCGCCGAGGAGCTCGCCCCGGGCGCGCGGCGCTGGTGGGTCGCGGGTCAGCGGACGGCCGAACCGGCGCACGCCCTCGCGCTGGAGCACCTCGACCTGGGCCCGCTGCTGGAACTGGACGTCCGGCTCGGCGAAGGCACCGGCGCCGTGACCGCGTTGCCGCTGCTGATGATGGCGGCCCGCGTCCTCGCCGAGACGGCCACCCACGAGCAGGCCGGCGTCTCCGGCCCGCTGATCACCGCGCCCGCTTCCTGAACCACGAAAGCGAACCCCGGCACTCGCCGGGAAGGTCGGCTCGCCGACCCTAGCGGTAACTGCCTCATGGATGAGGCAGTTACCGCTAGGGTATCGGCCGGTGGAATCAGGATCAGCCGAGCGGGACCATCCAGTGGTCCGCGTCGGGGCGGGTGCCCTCCTGGATCCCCGTCAGCTCTTCGCGCAGTTTCATCGTCAGCGCGCCCGGCTGCCCGTCGGCGATCGTGAACTCGCCGCCCGCGTGCTTCACGTGGCCGACCGGGGTGATCACCGCCGCGGTGCCACAGGCGAACGTCTCGGTCAGCTCGCCGGACGCGGCCGCCTTCTCCCACTCCTCGGTGGAGATGCGGCGCTCCTCGATCTTGTACCCGAGCCGCGAAGCCAGCTGCAGCAACGACTTGCGGGTGACGCCGGGCAGCAGCGAACCCGTCAGTTCCGGGGTCACCACCCGGGCGTCCTCGCCGGAGCCGAAGACGAAGAACAGGTTCATCCCGCCCATCTCCTCGACCCAGCGCCGCTCGACCGCGTCGAGCCACACCACCTGGTCGCAGCCCTTCTCGACGGCCTGCGCCTGCGCCACGAACGACGCCGCGTAGTTGCCGGCGCACTTGGCCGCGCCGGTGCCGCCGGGGGCCGCCCGGACGTATTCGGTGGACAGCCAGACGCTGACCGGCTTCACGCCGCCCGCGAAGTACGACCCGGCCGGCGAAGCGATGACCGTGTACACGTAGTCGGCGGCCGGGCTGTTGACGCCGAGCCCGGTGGACGTCGAGATCATGAACGGCCGCAGGTACAGCGAATCACCCGGCCGGGTGGGCACCCACCGGCCGTCGACGGCGATGAGCTCCCGCAGCGACTCGAGGAAGAGCTCCTCGGGCAGCTGGGGCATGGCGAGCCGCTCGGCCGACTGGCGGAACCGCTCGGCGTTGGCGTCCGGGCGGAACGACGCGATCGAGCCGTCCGGCTGGCGGTAGGCCTTGAGCCCCTCGAAGATGGCCTGGCCGTAGTGCAGCACCGACGTCGCCGGGTCGAGGGTGAACGGCGCGTAGGGGCCGACCTGGGCGTCGTGCCAGCCTTCGGCCTTCGACCACTTGACGGTGACCATGTGGTCGGTGAAGTACACCCCGAAGCCGGGGGCGGCGAGTACCTCCGCGACACGGTCCGCGCTCGCAGGACTCGGGTGCGGGATATGGGCGAACTGTGTCGTGGTCGTCATGGCTAGACGATACCGCTTGCTCGGACGCGCGTTAGTCGGATGTCCATCTGTTCCGGAGTTCCCCGCGCCCGCGGCGTGGCCCCTCTAAGATGCCCTGGTGACCTACCACTCCACTGAGCCGGTCCCCCGGCCCAAGAGCACCGGCGCCGACATCAAGACCTTCGTCGCCGCGGTGCTGCTGACTTTCGGCGTCGGCCTGCTCGGCATGGTCGGCTGGGCCGTGCTGGACAGCGGCTTCGGCGGCTTCCTCGGCCTGGTCGGCGGCGTCTTCGGCGTCGTGTGGTGGCGGAAGATCCACGGCAAGGCGTTCCCGAAGGTGCTCCCGGCCAAGTCGGTGGTGATCCTCGCGGTCGTCAACGCCGTGCTGGCGCTGATCCTTCTCCTGACCGCGGGCTGAGCTCCGGCGCCGGCCAGCCGGGGTCCGGGCGGAAGTCGGTGTCCGTGCCGTCGAACGGGTAGGCGCCGCGTTCGGCCAGGGCGCCGATCCGTTCGCCCTCCGCGCGCAGCCGGTCGAACTGCTCGAGCGTCAGGCGGCCGACCTCGAGCGCGGCCTCCGCCTCGTCCTCGTCGTCCCAGCGCCAGCTGCCGTCGCGCTCGACGACGACGTCGAGGACGCCGTCGATCCGGTCGACCGCGCCCGGCGTGCGGCCCAGCGGGATCTCCAGGTTGACGTACCAGTTCTTGAACCGGCCTTCGAGGTCGAAGAACCACCAGACCGACGACCACTCGTCTTCGGGAATCCGGCGCAGCGTCGACGCGCCGTGCCAGAAGTCCGGCACCGCCACCCGCGGAATGCGGAACCGCTGCTCCAGCGGGGCGTCCCGCATCAGGCGGCCGTCGGCGAGCCTGCTGCCGATGATCGGCGTGCCGGCCGGCAGCCAGGCGAGCAGGACGCGGCCGTCGTCTTCGAGGACGCGCAGCGGGTGGACCTGGCCGATCGAGCCGTCGGGGCGGTGGAACCGTTCGGCCACGGTCTCCCCCGGCCGCCAACGTCGATCACTCACGGGTTTCACTGTACCTGCGCGCGCGTACGCCCAGTAGCAGCTCGAACACGGCAGCCAGCCCGGCGACGACGAGCACGGGCAGCACCGGCAGGAAGTACGCGGCCACGGCGGCGACGGCGACGCCCGCGAGCCCGGGCATCCCGGCGCGGGCCCGGACCTCGGTCCCGGCCGCGAGGGCGGGCACGAGGGTCGCGATCACGGCGACGACGGTGAGCAGCGGCTGCAGCGCGTCCGCGTCGGCGGCGGACAGCAGGTCGCGCAGCGAGGTGAGCGACAGCCCGAGCCGCAGCGCGCCGAGCTGGTAGAGCGCGGCAAAGGCGGCCACGACGGCGAACGCGCCGAGCAGCAGCACCCGCAGGCCCGCGTTCCCGCGTCCACCGGGCCGCAGGAAGGGGAACGCCACCACGGCGGCGACCAGCACGCCCGCGAAGTCCGGCGGCTGCAGGCCGCCGCCGGCGGTCGTCACCGGCGCCACCGCGACGCACACCGCGACCAGCGCGAGCCCCGCCGCGAGCAGCAGTCCACCCGCGGCCCGTACGACGATCGTCGGGATCTTCAGCCCGGCGTACCCGGCGCCGGCGACCACCACGACGAACGCCGCGGCGGCCACCGCGCGGTGGGCGGGGAAGACGTAGGCTCCGAACGCGATCGCGTAGACCGTCACCTCGGACAGCCGCGCGACGGCGACGACAACCCGGTCCACCAGGGCATCCCCCGGTTCCGGCACCCGCGCCGTCACGCCGGCGGCCACCGCCGCCAGCACGAGCCCGGCCAGCAGCCACCAGCCCGCGCCCGCCGCCCCGGCCGCCAGCGCCACCAGCAGTCCACCACCCAGCCGCACGCGGCCCTCCCGTACCTCTGTTCACCCGCGGTTCCGCCGTCATTAGCATGGCTCACGATCCCGACCGGGCCGGTGCCCGGTACCACCGCGAACGCGCGAGGAGCCAGAAGTGACCGTGCCTAAGCTCGCCCTGTCCGACAACACCGGGGAGGCACTGGCCAAGACGCGCGCCGATGTGGTCGTCATCGGCACCCTGGCCGGCGAGGACGGTCCCGTGCTCGCCCCCGGCGCCGCCGCCGTGGACGCCGCCTTCGACGGCCGGCTCGCCGGCCTGCTGGCCACGCTCGGTGCGAGCGGCAAGGCCGAAGAGGTCGTCAAGGTCCCGACGCTGGGCAAGCTGCCCGCCGGTGTCGTGCTCGCCGTCGGCCTGGGCAAGGCGGCCGGCGCCGTCACCCCGGAGCAGGTCCGCCGCGCCGCGGGCGCCGCCGGCCGCGCGCTGGCCGGCACCGACCGCGCGCTGGTCACGCTGTCCGAGCTCGACCTGCAGGCCGCCGTCGAGGGCACGATCCTCGGCTCGTACGTCTTCACCGCCTACCGCTCGGAGAAGGGCGACGCCCCGCTGGCGAAGGCCGACTTCACGAGCCCGGCCGACGGCACCGCCCGCGAGCACAAGGCGACCCTGAAGGCGGCCGGCACCATCGCCGAAGCCGTCATCGTCGCCCGCGACCTGATCAACACCCCGCCGAACGACCTCTACCCGGCTTCCTTCGCCGACCGCGCGAAGAAGCTGGCCGAGGACAACGGCCTCGAGTTCGAGGTGCTCGACGAGAAGGCCTTGAAGCGCAAGGGCTTCGGCGGCATCCTCGGCGTCGGCGGCGGCTCGTCGCGCCCGCCGCGGCTGCTGCGCCTGGCCTACCAGCCGGCCAAGGCCGCCAAGAAGGTCGCGCTGGTCGGCAAGGGCATCACCTTCGACTCCGGCGGCATCTCGCTCAAGCCCGCCGCGAACATGGACCACATGACCTCGGACATGTCCGGCGCGGCCGGCGTGCTCGCGTCGGTCGTGCTGGCGGCGAAGCTGAAGTACCCGCTGGAAGTCGTCGCGCACATCCCGCTGGCGGAGAACCTGCCGTCGGGGACGTCGTACCGCCCGGGAGACGTGCTGACCATGTACGGCGGCAAGACCGTCGAGGTGCTCAACACCGACGCCGAGGGACGGCTCGTGCTCGTGGACGCCATGGTGCGCGCGGCCGAGGAGAACCCGGACTACCTGATCGAGACCTCGACCCTGACCGGCGCCCAGGTCGTCGCGCTCGGCAACCGCACCGCCGGCGTGATGGGCACGGAGGACTTCCGCGACCGCGTCGCGGCGCTCATGCAGGCCACCGGCGAAAACGGCTGGGCCATGCCGCTGCCGGAGGAACTGCGCACCGACCTCGACTCGCGGCTGGCCGACCTGGCCAACGTGACCGGCCACCGCTGGGGCGGCATGCTCGCCGCCGGGATCTTCCTGCGCGAGTTCGTCGCCGACGGCCTCGACTGGGTCCACATCGACATCGCGGGCCCGTCGTTCAACACCGGCTCGCCGTGGGGCTACACCGGCAAGGGCGGCACCGGTGTCCCGGTGCGGTCGATCGCCGCGGTGCTGGCGGACATCGCCGCCAACGGCTGACCGCGTTTCCTCGGAGGGGCTCCCGCCACGGCGGGGGTCCCTCCGGCGTTTTCCGCCGGAAGATCCCTTTCGGTGTGATCCGTGACACCGTACCGTTGGCGGGTGACGACCGAGCCGGTGGACCGCGATTCCCCCGCCGAAATCGCCGCCGAGCACGACGAGGAACGCCCGGCGCGCAAGCTCTCCGGGGTTCCGGACCGCGTCGTCTACTTCGTCGCCCTCGCCGTCGCGGTCCTGGTGCTCAAGCAGGTGTTCTTCCCGTTCGCCAAGGGCAACCAGTTCTACCTGGTGCTCTTCCTCGGCGTGACGCTGCCGCTGGTCTTCCTCTGCTACCGCCCGCGGCTGCGCGGCCGTGACGACCCGGGCCGGACCGACTGGGTGCTGGCCGTGGTCGCCCTCGCCGCCGGCCTCTACCCCGTGCTCGTCGGCTACGACGGTTTCCTCGACCGCCAGGGCATCCTGTCCCCGCTGGACATCGTGGCCGGCGCGCTGCTGCTGGTGCTGATCCTCGAAGCCACCCGCCGCACCACCGGGCTGGTGCTGCCGATCGTCTGCCTGCTGTTCCTCGCCTACGCCTACTACGGCGGCTTTCTCCCGCAGAGCTGGGGCATCGCCCACGCCGGCGTCGACTTCAGCCAGATCGTCAACGCCCTCTTCAACGACGCGAGCGGGTTCTACGGCACGCCCCTGGACGTCGCGGCGAGCTACATCGTGCTGTTCACCCTCTACGGCGCGGTGCTCAACGCTTCCGGCGCCGGGAAGTTCTTCGTGGACATCTCCTTCGCCGCGTTCCGCCGGTCGCGGACGGCGCCGGGCCGGACCACCGTGCTGTCGGGCTTCCTGCTCGGCACGGTGTCGGGTTCGGGCACCGCGACGGCGGTCAGCCTCGGCTCGATCACCTGGCCGATCCTGCAGAAAGCCCGCTACCCCAAGGAAAACGCGGGCGGGCTGCTCGCCGCGTCCGGCATCGGGGCCATCCTCTCGCCGCCGACGCTGGGTGCCGCGGCGTTCATCATCGCCGAGTACCTGCAGACGTCGTACCTGAAGGTGCTGGTCTGGGCGACCGTCCCGACGCTGCTCTACTACCTCGGCATCGTGTTCGCGATGGAGGCCGACGCGCGGCGCTTCAAGGCCGAAGCCGTCGACGTCCCGCACGAAGATCCGTGGAAGCTGTTGCGGCGCGGGGGTTATCACTTCCTGTCGCTGGCGATCATCGTCGTGTTCCTCGCACTGGACATCCCGCCGTTCGCCGCGGTGGTCTACGCCACCGGGGTGGCCGCGCTGTTCGCGTTGCTCGCCCGGCGCCACGACGTGCGCGGCTGGGCCAAGGACATGGTGGACGCGCTGTCGGCCGGTGTCCGGGGTGCGCTGCCGGTGATCGCGGTGTGCGCGGCGGCCGGGGTGATCACCTCGACCATCACCAAGACCGGGCTGGGTCTCGAACTCGCCGACGCGCTGGTGGAACTGGCCGGCGCGCTCACCGACAACGGCACGCTGATCCTCATCCTGACCGTGCTGCTCTCGGCGATCGCCGTCGGCGTGCTGGGACTCGCCGTGCCGGTCACCGCCAGCTTCATCATCGCCTGGGTCGTGATCGGTCCCGCGCTGGAGACGCTCGGCGTCGCCGACGCCGAGCGCGCGATGTTCATCTTCTACTACGCCGTCTTGTCGGAGGTCACGCCGCCGACCGCGCTCGCGGCGGTGGCTTCGGCCGCGATCACCGGCGGCTCGGTGCTCGGCACCATGTGGCAGTGCTGGAAGTACACGCTCCCGGCGTTCCTGGTGCCGATCGCCTTCGTGCTGACCGACAACGGCGCCGCGCTGCTGCTGGAGTCCGACGTGCTCACCGTGCTCTGGGTGACGGCGGTGTCCGCGCTCGCCGTCGCCGCGCTGGCGGTGGTCACCGGGGGCTGGCTCTTCGGGCCGGTCAGCCTGCCGGTCCGGCTGCTGTTCGTGCCCGCCGCTCTCTGCCTGCTCTACCTGGAGCCGGTGCCGATTGCGATCGGCGCCGCGTGCGGCGCCGCCGCCGTGGGAACGCACGCCGTGATCAAGAGGAGGACAGCATGAAACGCGCAGTCGCCGCCGCCGCGGTGCTCGCTCTGGCCGTCACCGGCTGCGGCGGGAAACAGCAGACCGACCAGGCCGCCCCGGGCGGCACGCAGTCCTGCGAAGCCGGCGAAGGCCGCATCACCATCGCCACCGGCAACAGCGGCGGCGTGTACTACGTGCTGGGCGGCGGGCTGGCCCAGCTGATCAGCACCAACACGAAGCTGCGCGCAACGGCCGCGGAGACCGGGGCGTCGGTGCAGAACATCCAGCAGCTGGTCGCCGGCAACTACGACGTCGCGTTCTCGCTGGCCGACACCGCGGCCGACGCGGTCAACGGCAAGGGCTCCTTCGACGGCAAGCCGCAGAAGATCCAGGCGCTGTCCCGGATCTACCCGAATTCGACGCAGGTGCTGGTGCGCACGGACGCCGGGATCAGCAGCGTCGCGGACATGAAGGGCAAGCGGATCTCGACCGGCTCGCCGAAGTCCGGCACCGAGGTGATCGCGAACCGCCTCCTGCAGGCGGCCGGGCTCAAGCCCGACACCGACGTCCAGGCGCAGCGGCTGGACCTGGCCAAGACCGCGGACGGCATGAAGGCGGGCACCCTCGACGGGCTGGTCTGGTCCGGCGGGCTGCCGACCGCGCAGATCACCGACATCACCACGGCCATGAAGGACAAGGTGAAGTTCCTCGACATCACGCCGCTGCTGCCCGCGCTGAAGAAGGTCAACCCGGTCTACGACCAGGCCGTGATCCCGAAGGCGGCCTACGCGCAGCCCGCGGACGTGCCGACGGTGGTGGTGCCCAACCTGCTGCTGGTGCGCGAGGACTTCCCGGCGGGCAACGCGTGCGCGATCACGAAGCTGATCTTCGACAAGCAGGCGGAGCTGGCGAAGGTGCATCCGGCGGCGAAGGAGATCTCGCGGCAGCTGGCGACCCAGACCGACCCGGTGCCGCTGCACCCGGGCGCCAAACAAGCCCTGGGCTAGGGTCGGTGGAGTGCAGGACTACCTCGAAGCGGCGGTCCGCGACGTTCTGACGGCGCCCGAGGCGCGCGTCGACGACCAGGTGGGTTACGCGGCCTTGCTGCTCGCGGTCTCCGGCGCCCTCGACGAAGCCGACCGGCTGGTCACGCAGTGGCTGGCCCGGACCGAACGACCGGTGACCGCGCTGGCCACCGACCCCGTGCGCGCTCGCGCGTGGGCGATGCTCTTCGAAGCCCGGGGAGCGCGGCCGGATTGGGCCGAGGGCCTCCCGCCGCTCGACTTGGATCTTGAGGAACGCAGACACGCTGCTTCGTTGCGTCGTCCGGTCTCCGATTTGGAAGGTGTCCTGCCGCCGGGCCCGGTCGCCGAGGTGGTCAAGCAGGTGGCGCCGGCGCGCCCGGACCGGGAGCGCACCGCCCTCGCGGACGGTGACCTGGGCCTTTGGGTTTCCCTCGCCGGGCCGCACCCGGACGTCGCGACGCTGGCGGCCACCCGTGCGCTGGCTCCCGCGCTGGTGGCGGGTGCGGACCCGCTCGGCCTTCGAGACTGGGCGCCGGAGTGCGCGGGGGCGCTGGTCGCGGCCCTGCACGAGCGGTACCCGCCGGACCTCGGCACCTGGCCGGAGCTGGTCGCGGAGATCACGCGCCTGCGTGGCGGCGCATCGACCCCGCCTCCGGCGTCGGAGGCGGCGATCCGCTCGGCCGAGCTGCGGCTGGGCGTCGAGCTGCCCGCCGACCACCGCGAATTCCTGCGCACCTGCGACGGCCTGCCCGCGGACGTCGTGTTCCCGCGGCTGCTCGGCACGGCGGACCTGCGTGCCGAGCACGGCGTCGTGGTCCTGTCGGACCCGGCGGTGCTGCTCCTTTCGGCGGGGCACGTCGTCGAGGTGGACCCGGTGCTGGGCACGACGGTCCACCCGTCGTTCCGCGCCGCGCTGGGCCGGCACGCCGCGCTGCTCGCCCAAGCCACGTAGGTTGGACCGGGTGACCACTCTCACCGCGGAGCAGATCACCCGCGAGAACGTCGCCGCCGCGTGCCAGCTGGCCGTCGAACCGCACCAGAAGGACTTCGTCGCGCCGGTCGCCGTCTCGCTCGCCGAGGCCTACACCCAGCCGGAAGTGGCCTGGCCCCGGCTGATCCTGCGGGACGGGGAACCGGTCGCCTTCGTCATGGGCGCGTTCGACCCGGACGCCGAGTTCGACTTCTTCCGCTGCGGGATCTGGCGGCTCAACGTCGGCGCCGGGGTCCAGGGCCGCGGCTACGGCCGGTTCGCCGTCGAAACCGTCCTGGCCGAGGCCCGGCGGCGGGGCCAGCGGACGGCCACCGTGCTGTGGCTCCCCGCCGAGGGCGGTCCGGAGGACTTCTACCTCAAGCTGGGCTTCCGCCCCACCGGACAGACCCACCACGGCGAGGTCGTCGGCCGGATCGACCTCTAAACCTGGCCGCGCTTCTTCCGCTCGGTGTACTCGCGCATCCGCTTCGGATAGCCCACGCGCGCGACCTCGTACACCGGGATCGAGCGGCGGTGGCCGAACTGCTGCGCGGCCTCCAGGCTGCCGATGCGCCGACGGGTCCATTCGCCGTCGTGGGCGATCAACACCACAGTGGTGTCCGTGATGTTGGTCTTCGGCTCCACGAACGCCTCGACACCCCGCCGCGTGGCCATCCACTCCTCCAGGTGGCGGGTGTCCTCGGAACTGGCTTTCCGCAGCGTACCGGCCCGCTGTCCACCCTTGGCCCGCCTGCGCAGCGAGTCGAAGAGCCCCACCTCGACCACCTCTCCTCCCGAGACGTACACCATTCAGTATCCCGGACTCCGCGTGTGGTCGGCGTCGCACACCCGGCTAGCTCGCAGCCCCGTCCGGCGTAGTGACAAGATGGCGGGTGTCGCGCGCGCGGTTATACCGGGCAGGGGCGACGACAGAGCATCACCCCACTGCTTGCCGAGGAGTTAATGAAGTGACCGACACCTCCGCCGACCTCGTGATCCTGGGAGGCGGATCGGGCGGCTACGCCGCGGCGTTCCGCGCGGCCGAGCTGGGCCTTTCCGTCACGCTGATCGAGAAGGACAAGCTGGGCGGGACGTGCCTCCACCGGGGCTGCATCCCGACCAAGGCCCTGCTCCACGCCGCCGAGGTCGCCGACGAGACCCGGGAAGCCGAAGCGGTCGGCGTCAAGGCCGTCTTCGAGGGCATCGACATCGCCGGGGTCAACAAGTACAAGGACGGGATCGTCGCCCGCCTGTACAAGGGCCTGCAGGGCCTGGCCAAGGCGCACAAGGTGAACCTCGTCGAGGGCAGCGGCACGTTCGTCGGCGGCACGACCGTCGAGGTGGACGGCACCCGCTACACCGGCAAGAACGTCATCCTCGCCACCGGCTCGTACTCGCGCACGCTGCCCGGCCTGGAGCTCGGCGGGCGCATCATCGCCAGCGAGCAGGCCCTGTCCCTCGACTACGTGCCCAAGAAGGTCGTGGTCCTCGGCGGCGGCGTCATCGGCGTCGAGTTCGCCAGCGTGTGGGCCTCCTTCGGCGTCGACGTCACCATCGTCGAGGCCCTGCCGCGGCTGGTCCCGAACGAGGACGAGTTCGCGTCCAAGCAGCTCGAGCGCGCCTTCCGCCGCCGCAAGATCGCCTTCAAGACCGGGGTGAAGTTCACCGGCGCGAAGCAGGACGACAACGGCGTGAGCGTTTCGCTGGAGTCCGGCGAGACCATCGAGGCCGACCTGCTGCTGGTCGCCGTCGGCCGCGGGCCGAACTCGGCCGGCCACGGCTACGAGGAGGCCGGCGTCAAGATCGAGCGCGGTTTCGTCCTCACCGACGAGCGGCTGCGCACGAACCTGCCAGGAGTCTACGCCGTCGGCGACATCGTCCCCGGCCTGCAGCTCGCGCACCGCGGCTTCCAGCAGGGCATCTTCGTCGCCGAGGAGATCGCCGGGCAGAACCCGCGCGTGATCGACGAGAGCGGCATCCCGCGGGTCACCTACTCGCACCCGGAGGTCGCGTCGGTCGGGCTGACCGAGTCGCAGGCGAAGGACAAGTACGGCTCCGACGTCACGACGTTCACCTACGACCTCGGCGGCAACGGCAAGAGCCAGATCCTCAAGACCTCCGGCGGGGTCAAGCTGGTCAAGGCCCCGGACGGCCCGGTCGTCGGCGTGCACATGGTCGGCGACCGCGTCGGCGAGCTGATCGGTGAAGCGCAGTTGATCTACAGCTGGGAGGCTTTCCCCGAAGACGTCGCACCGCTCATCCACGCGCACCCCACCCAGACCGAGGCCCTCGGTGAAGCGTTCCTCGCCCTCGCGGGGAAGCCGCTGCACGTGCACAGCTGACGTCCCACCAGCAGAATCCAGACCACGCAGAACTTGGAAGAGGAGTCAGCGAACGATGGCCTACTCCGTCACATTGCCGGAGCTCGGGGAGAGCGTCACCGAAGGCACCGTCACCCGGTGGCTTAAGCAGGAGGGCGACACCGTCGAGGTCGACGAGCCGTTGCTCGAGATCTCGACCGACAAGGTCGACACCGAGGTGCCCTCCCCGGTGGCGGGCACGGTCGTGAAGATCAGCGCCCAGGAGGACGAGACCGTCGAGGTCGGCGGCGAGCTCGCCGTCATCGACGACGGCACCGGCGGCGTGCCGGAGTCCTCTTCTTCTTCCGCCGCCCCGGCCCAGGAAGAGCAGCAGGAGTCCGAGCCGGAGCCGGAGCAGTCGTCCGAGCCCGAGCCGCAGGCCGAGGACAGCGCGCCGAGCAAGCCGGACACCGCGCCGGCCGCCGGTGGCGAAGGCACCGAGGTGAAACTGCCCGAGCTGGGCGAGAGCGTCACCGAGGGCACCGTCACGCGCTGGCTGAAGGCGGTCGGCGACTCGGTCGAGGTCGACGAGCCGCTGCTCGAG
The DNA here is from genome assembly GCF_026017845.1 of Amycolatopsis mediterranei. Lineage (NCBI taxonomy): Bacteria > Bacillati > Actinomycetota > Actinomycetes > Pseudonocardiales > Pseudonocardiaceae > Amycolatopsis > Amycolatopsis mediterranei. Next base: position 2,418,851 of record NZ_CP100416.1, on the reverse strand, counting down.
ATCTCCACCGACAAGGTCGACACCGAGGTGCCGTCGCCGGTCGCCGGCACGGTGCTGGAGATCCGCGCGGGCGAGGACGAGACCGTCGAGGTCGGCGGCGTCCTGGCCGTGATCGGCGACGCCGGTGCGGCGCCGAAGGCGGAGTCGAAGCCGGAGCCCAAGCCCGAGCCGAAGCCGGAACCCCAGCCGGAGCCGAAGCCCGAGCCGGTTCAGGAGGCCAAGCCCGAGCCCAAGCCGGAACCGAAGCCCGAGCCGCAGGCCGCCCCCGCGGCCAAGGCGGCCGAAGCGGCCCCGGCCGCCGCGGCGAAGGACGGTTCGGCGGACGGCCCGTACGTCACGCCGCTGGTCCGCAAGCTCGCGTCGGAGCACGGCATCGACCTCGCGTCGCTGACCGGCAGCGGCGTCGGCGGCCGGATCCGCAAGCAGGACGTCCTGGCCGCGGCCGAGGAGAAGCAGAAGGCCGCCGCCGCTCCGGCGCCGGCCGCGGCCGCTCCGGCTGCCGCCGCTGCCCCGGCGGCGCCCGCCGCGCGTCCGGCGGCCGCGGTGTCGCCGGAACTGGCCGCGCTGCGCGGCACCGTGCAGAAGGCCAGCCGGATCCGCCAGATCACGGCCACCAAGACCCGCGAGTCGCTGCAGATCGCCGCGCAGCTCACGCAGGTCCAGGAGGTCGACGTCACGAAGATCGCCAAGCTGCGGCAGCGGGCGAAGGCGGGCTTCAAGGAGCGCGAGGGCGTCAACCTGACGTTCCTGCCGTTCTTCGCGAAGGCCACGGTCGAGGCGCTCAAGCAGCACCCGAACGTCAACGCGTCCTACAACGAGGACACGAAGGAGATCACCTACCACGGCGCCGTGCACCTGGGCATCGCGGTGGACACCGAGCGCGGGCTGCTCTCGGTCGTGATCCACGACGCGGGCGAGCTGAGCCTGGCCGGTCTCGCGCACCGGATCGCCGACCTGGCGGGCCGCGCGCGGGCGGGCCAGATCAAGCCGGACGAGCTGTCGGGCGGCACCTTCTCGATCACGAACATCGGCAGCGTCGGCGCGTTGTTCGACACGCCGATCATCGTGCAGCCGCAGTCGGGCATTCTCGGCACCGGCGCGGTCGTCAAGCGCCCGGTGGTGATCGCGGACGCCGACGGCAACGACACGATCGCCGTCCGGTCGATGGCGTACCTCCCGCTGACCTACGACCACCGCCTGGTGGACGGGGCCGACGCGGGCCGCTTCCTGACGACGATCAAGCAGCGCCTGGAAGAGGGCAACTTCGAGAGCGAACTCGGCCTCTGAGCCACTCGAGCCGCTGAAGGTCACCACCGGGGCGACCCGGCGGTGGCCTTCGGCGTTTCCGGGGAGGGTGCGGCGTTGACCTGGTTCGCGGTGTCTTCGACCGGCGGCGGGGGCCGCCGGCGGTTCGCCATGTCCATGGGACTGGCGATCCTGGCCGGCCTCCCCGCGTTCGCGCGGGACCTGGGCGTGCGGCTGCGCCCCTGATGGGCCACGATCGAACCATGCGAGTACTCATCGCCGGAGCGAGCGGCTTGATCGGGTCGGCGCTGGGCGAACGCCTGCGGCGCGAGGGCCACGAAGTCCGCCGCCTGGTGCGGCGCGAAGCCCGCGAAGGCGGCGAATTCCGGTGGGACCCGCCGTCGGGCACCGTCGCGAGCGGCGCCTTCGAGGGTGTCGACGCCGTCGTGAACCTGGGCGGGCAGCGGCTGTTCCCCGGGCGGTGGAGCGCGATGCGCAAGCAGCAGCTCATCGACAGCCGGGTGGAGCCCACCGAGGTGCTCGCCGAAGCCGTGGCCGAACACGGGATCGGCGTGCTCGTCAACGCCTCCGCCGTCGGGTACTACGGCCACACCCATGAGTCCATTGTGGACGAGTCCGCGCCGCGCGGCCGGGGTTTCCTGGCCGAGCTGTGCGAAACGTGGGAAGCGGCGACGGCGGCCGCCGGGGACGCGCGGGTCGTGCGGATCCGGACGGGGCTCGTCCTGTCCGCGAAGGGCGGGTTGTACGGCACGCTGCGCCCGCTCTTCGCCCTGTGCCTGGGCGGCCGGCTCGGCAACGGCCGCCAGTACATGCCGTGGATCTCCCTCGAGGACGAGGCCGGCGCGATCGTGCACGTCCTCACGCACGACGACGTCTCCGGGCCGGTGAACCTGACCGGCCCGGAACCGGTGACCAACGCCGAGTTCACCCGGGCCGTCGGCCGCGCGCTGCACCGGCCCGCGCCGTGGTGGGTGCCCGGGGTGGCGCTCAAGGCGGTGCTCGGCCAGGCCGGTGAGGAGATGGCGCTGTTCGGGCAGCGGGCCGTCCCGGCCGTGCTGGAGCGGTCGGGGTACGAGTTCCGGCACCGGAACCTGGACAGCGCGCTCGCCGCGGCATGAGTGTCCGGCTGCAGCGCTGGCTGGTCGTGGGCCTGGTGTTCTCGGCCGCGTTCGTCCTGCTCGGGCTGAGCGTGGCGCGGCAGCCGCTGGCCCTCGACGTCGCGGTCTCGAAGGCGCTTCACGGCGTGTACGCGCAGCCGCTCGGGCGGGTCGCGCAGGCGGGCAGCGACGTCCTCGGCCCGGTGCTCCCCTACGTCCTCGGCGCCGCGCTGCTGGCCCTGGCGCTGCGGCGGCGCGAGCACTTCGGCCTGTGCGTCCGGCTGGCCGTCGTGCTGCTGTTGTGCCGGCTGACCAGCTTGGTGTTCAAGCCGATCTTCCTGCGGGAACGCCCGCGCGACTACCCGGAGCTGAGTTATCCGAGCGGGCACGTGGTGTCGGTGGCGAGCACCGGGTTCGTCCTGCTCCTGCTGTGCGCGTGGGTGTGGCCGCGGCTGGTCAAGCGCGTGGCGGCAGCCGTCGCGGTGGCGGTGGTGCTGTCGGCCGCCTGCCGCGTCGTGCTCGGCGTGCACTGGGTGACGGACACGATCGGCGCAGTGCTGGCGGTGACCGGTGTCGGGCTGCTCTCAGCGTGCGCCTTGCGGCTGCTTCCCCCGGGTGACGGGCGTAGCCTCGACGGGTGAGTTCTTCCCGCACTTCCTGCCGCGCCAGCACCGAGCCCGTCGACGTCCGGGAACTCGGCACGATCGACTACACCGAAGCCTGGGAGCTCCAGCGCAGCCGGCTCACCGAGCGCGCCGACGGCACCGCACCGGACACGATGTTCCTGCTGCAGCACCCGTCGGTGTACACGGCGGGCAAGCGCACCGAGCCGGCCGACCGGCCGGTGGACGGCACCCCGGTGATCGACGTCGACCGCGGCGGCAAGATCACCTGGCACGGCCCGGGCCAGCTGGTCGGCTACCCGATCGTGAAGCTCGCCGACCCGATCGACGTCGTGCACTACGTGCGGCGCCTGGAGGAGGCGCTGATCCACGTGTGCGACCAGCTCGGCGTGGCGAGCGGCCGCGTGGAGGGCCGCAGCGGCGTGTGGATCCCGGCCGACGACCGCGGCATCGAGCGCAAGATCGCGGCGATCGGCATCCGCGTCCAGCGCGGCGTGACGATGCACGGCTTCGAGCTGAACTGCAACGCGGACCTGGCGGCGTTCGATTCGATCGTCCCGTGCGGCATCCGCGACGCGGGCGTGACGTCGCTGTCGTACGAGCTCCAGCGGGACGTGACGGTGGAAGCCGTCCTCCCCCTGGCCCGCGACGCGGTGTTGGCTGCCCTCGAAGGCGAGCTCCCGGTCAGCGAGGACCGCTGGCTCCCCCGCGCCGAAGCCCCGCAGGCCCCCGGCGTCACTTTCGCCCTCCAGAACTGAAAACCGTGAAGGCCACCTGTGGACAACAGGTGGCCTTCACGGTTTCAGGCTCCGGAACTGTCGGACCGTTCCGCTAGCGTGGAAATCGGGGGCTGCTCAGTCAGTCCAGCTGCGGCGCCACCTCGGCGGCAACCAGGTCGATCTGGTCCAGGTCCGACAGATCCAGCAGCTGCAGATAAACCCGCGTGACCCCGGTCTTCTCCCGCCACTGCCCGATCCGGTCGACGACCTCCGCGGGCGACCCGGCCAGGCCGTTGGCCCGCAGTTCGTCGACGTCCCGCCCGATCACCGAAGCCCGCTGGGCGACCTCCGCGTCGGACCGGCCGACCGCGATCACCAGCGCGACCGACCGCAGGATCTCCTTCGGGTCGCGGCCGATCTCCGCCGCCGCGGCCTCGACGCGGGCGAACTGGGCCGCCGCCGTCTCCGCGTCGGTGAACGGCAGGTTGAACTCGTCGGCGAACCGGGCCGCCAGTGCCGGGGTGCGCTTCTTGCCGCCACCGCCGATGATCACCGGCGGAGCCGGGGACTGCGCCGGCTTCGGCAGCGCCGGCGAGGCCGACAGCGTGTAGTGCTCACCCGCGAACGAGTACGTCGAGCCCGCCGGCGTCTTCCACAGCCCGGTGATGATCTCGAGCTGCTCGGCGTAGCGGTCGAAGCGCTCCTTCAGCGGCGGCAGCGTCAGGCCGTATGCCGCGTGCTCAGCGTCGTACCAGCCGGCGCCGAAGCCGAATTCGACGCGGCCCCCGGACATCTGGTCGACCTGCGCCACGGAGATGGCCAGCGGGCCCGGGTGCCGGAACGTCGCCGCGGTGACGAGCGTGCCGAGCCGGATCCGGCTGGTCTCCCTGGCCAGGCCGGCGAGGGTGATCCACGCGTCGGTCGGGCCGGGCAGGCCGTCGGCCGAGCCCATCTTCAGGTAGTGGTCGCTGCGGAAGAAGGCGTCGTACCCGGCGGCTTCGGTCGCCTTGGCGACGCGCAGCAGGTCGTCGTAGCTGGCCCCTTGCTGGGGCTCGGTGAAGATCCTCAAGTCCACGACGTCAGCCTATAGAGACGTCGGGCTCCGTGCGCCTCAGCCGGACCAGCATGCGGACGATCACGTCTTCGATCTCGGCGCCGACCTTCTTCGGGTCGGGCGAACTGGCGATTTCGGTCGCCGCGCTCGACAGCGCGCCGAACAGCAGCCGCGCGGTGACCTCGACCGGCACCGGCTCGACCTCGCCCGCGTCGATCAGCGACTGCAGGCCCGAGCGGACCAGCCCGAAGCTGCACCGCTCCTCGGCCTCGCGCCAGCGTTCCCAGCCCATCACGACCGGCGCCTCGTGGATGGCGATCCGCTGGTAGGCGGGGTCGAGGCAGGCGCGGATGAACGCGTTGAGCCCGCCGAGCGCCCGTTCCCACGGCGTGCCCTCGCCGGTCATGATCTTGTCGAGCCGGTCGTAGACGAGGCTCTCGACCTGGTCGAACGCGGCTTCGAACAACGCCTGCTTGCCGCTGAAGTGGTGGTACAGCGCGCCCTTGGTCACCCGGGCGCGTTTGGCGATCTCGTCGAGCGAGGTTCCCGCGTAACCCCGTTTGGTGAACAGTTCGACCGCGCTGTCGACCAGCGCGGACCGCGTCGACTCGGAGTAGTCGAGTCGTCTGGACCTCATTGTCGCCACCTTCACAACTTTACGCCGGGAACAGCTCTCCATACTCATGGTATGTTCGGCGCGTCAGGTCCGTACCGGGAGTATGCCGCAGACCCGCGGTATGACCCGGGCCACGGAAGGGGAACCCCACAATGAGCTGGACAGACTTCTACCGACGTCAGGAAATCCTCGAAGCCGCCGTACGCGTGGCCGCCCGGAACCCCGGCGCGCCGCTGCCGCTGGACGAGGTTCCCGGTGCCGAGGACCACTTCGGCACCGAGGAGAACCTCCTCACCGCCTTGCAGTACCAGTGGACGCGGACGCTGAGCGGGCGCCTGCGCACCGAGGTCATCGACCCGGACGACGCCGACGGCCTCGGCGACCACGTCGACGCCGTCACCCGCGCCTGGCGCGCCGCCGTCGACGAGCACGCCGACCTGCGCACGGTCCTCGACGGCGCCTGCGAGCGGCACGCGTCGCTGCGCCGGATGCACGAAGGCGAGCTGCGGATGCTCGCCGTCACGGCCGGACTGGCCGACCCGCGCGAACCGGCCGGCGAAATCGTCAAGGTGGGCCGCGCGCTCGAGGCGCTGCTGCGGGCGGGCCGTGAGGAATCCGTGCGCCGCCGTCCGATGATCGGACACCTGCGGCGACTGCTCGCGCCGAGTGCGTAAACGCGGTTAAGTAAGCGCATGACTCAGCGCTGGAGCGAAGCCGACATCGCCGACCAGAGCGGCCGGACCGTCCTGGTCACCGGGGCGAACTCCGGTCTGGGGCTGCGCACCGCCGAGGTGCTCGCGGGCAAGGGGGCCCGCGTGCTCCTCGCCTGCCGCTCCGCCGAGCGCGGCGCGAAAGCACTCGAGACCGTGAAAGCGGCCGCCGCGGGCACCGAACCCGAGCTCATCCCGTTGGACCTGAGCGAGCTCGCCTCGGTGCGCGCGGCCGCCGCGTCGGTGCGGGAACGCACCGGTGACGCGCTGGACGTGCTGATCAACAACGCCGGCGTGATGGCGACCGCCCGCGGCCGCACCGCCGACGGCTTCGAGCTGCAGTTCGGCACCAACCACCTCGGGCACGCGGCGCTCACCTGGCTGCTGCTGCCCGCCTTGCGCGGCGGACGGCACGCCCGCGTCGTCGCGCTGTCGAGCCTGGCCGCCGTCGGCGCCCGGATCGACCTCGAAGACCCCAACGCCGAGCACCGCCGCTACAACCCGGCCACCGCGTACGGGCAGTCGAAGCTCGCCAACCAGGTGTTCGCCCTGGAACTCGACCGGCGGCTGCGCGCGGCAGGCGACGACGTCCTCAGCGTCGCCGCCCACCCCGGCTACACCGCCACCGGCCTCGGCAGCGGGATGGCGCGCTCGTACACCAATCCGGTCGTCCGCTCGATCATCGCCGGCGGCCACCGGATCGGCGAAGCGCTCTTCGCGCAGAACGTCCGCCAGGGCGCGCTGCCGCAGCTGTACGCGGCCACGGCGGACGGCGTCGAGGGCGGCGACTACATCGCCCCGGGCAGCCTCGGCGGCGTCCGCGGCCACCCGGTCAAGGTGCGCCCGCTGCCGGCCGCGCGGAGCGAGTCGCTGGGAGCTGCGTTGTGGGACGTCACCGCGAAGCTGACCGGCGTCACCCCGGATCCCGCGTAGCCCGGACGGGCGTACGGTTGAGATCGTGAGTGCTGCGCCTGAAGGCCGGAAGCTGTTGCGTCTCGAGGTTCGCAACAGTGAGACGCCGATCGAGAAGAAGCCGTCGTGGATCAAGACGCGGGTGCGGATGGGGCCGGAGTTCACCGAGCTCAAGGGTCTCGTGCGTCGCGAGGGTCTGCACACGGTGTGTGAAGAGGCCGGTTGTCCCAACATCTATGAATGCTGGGAAGACCGGGAGGCCACGTTCCTCATTGGCGGCGACCAGTGCACCCGTCGTTGTGATTTCTGTCAGATCGACACCGGGAAGCCCGCTGAGCTGGATCGGACTGAGCCGCGGAAGGTCGCGGAGTCGGTGCAGGCGATGGGCTTGCGGTACTCGACGGTCACCGGTGTCGCGCGGGACGATCTGCCTGATGGTGGTGCGTGGCTGTATGCGGAGACCGTGCGCCAGATTCACGCTCTGAACCCGGGTACGGGTGTGGAGCTGTTGATTCCGGACTTCAACGCTGAGCCTGCCCAGTTGGCTGAGGTGTTCGGGTCGCGGCCGGAGGTGTTGGCGCACAACGTGGAGACGGTGCCGCGGATCTTCAAGCGGATCCGTCCTGGTTTCCGTTATGCGCGGTCGTTGGAGGTCATCACGGCGGCGCGTGAGGCCGGTTTGGTGACGAAGTCCAACCTGATCCTGGGGATGGGGGAGACGCCCGATGAGGTGGCTCCGGCGATGCGGGATCTGGTGGATGCGGGGTGTGAGATCTTGACGATCACGCAGTACCTGCGTCCTTCTGCCCGGCACCACCCGGTGGACCGGTGGGTGAAGCCGGAGGAGTTCGTCGAGCACTCGAAGGCTGCCGAAGCGATGGGCTTCGCCGGGGTGATGGCCGGGCCGCTGGTGCGTTCGTCGTACCGCGCGGGACGGCTCTACGCGCAGACCAAGGCCCACCGGGGCGAGGTCCTGCCCGAGAACCTGCAGCACCTGGCGGCCGAAGGTCCCGCAGCTCAGGAAGCCGCGTCACTCCTGGCCAGGTGACGCACGCCACCCCACCATCCTTAAAGGATCGGTAAAGTGGCGGCATGGCCCTGGTTTCGGACCTCCTCAGCTGGTTGCAAGGACTGCCGGAACCGGGGCTCGTCGCCGCGACCGGCGGCCTGGTGTTCGCCGAGTGCACGATCGGGCTGGGCTTCCTGGCCCCCGGCGAATCCGGGCTGCTCGTCGCCGCGACGACGGCGAACACCGTCCCGCGATTCCTGGTCCTGTGGCTGGTCGTCCCCCTCTGCGCAACGGCGGGCGACGCACTCGGCTACGGCATCGGCCGCCGCTTCGGGCCGCGCCTGCGCGAGACGAAGCTGATCCGCAAGTACGGCCTGGAGGCCTGGGACAAGGCCACCGCCGTCCTCGAACGCCGGGGTGTCTGGGCGGTGTTCTTCGCCCGGTTCCTGCCGGTGATCCGGACGTTGACCCCGGCCGCGGCCGGGACGTCCGGGCTGGCGTTCCGCAAGTTCCTGCCGGCCGCGGCGGCGGGTGCGTTCTGCTGGTCGCTGGTCCACATCAGCATCGGCGCGGCGCTGGGCGAAGCCGCCAAGCGCATCGAAGGCGCCTTGAACACCGGCGGTCTCATCGTGGTCGGCGTGCTCGTCGCGGTCGCGGTGTTCTTCCTGGTGCGGCTGAAGAAGCGCAAGACACCGGCCACACCCGAGCGGGAGCCCGAACGCGTGCCCTGAGTACTACATTCGGCGGCATGAGTCTCGCGGATCTTCCCCGGCCGATCGGCTTCGTCCTCGGCGGGGGCGGCAGCCTCGGCGCCATGCAGGTCGGCATGCTGCGCGCCCTGACCGAAGCCGGGCTCACGGCGGACGTCGTGACCGGCACGTCCGTCGGTTCGCTCAACGCGGCGGTGCTGGCCCACTCCGGCGAAGACGCGCTCGCCCGGCTGCACGACATCTGGGCGCACATGACGCGAGCCGAGGCGTTCCCCGGCGGCGTGCTCAGCCGCGTCCGGACGCTGACGCAGAGCAAGACGCACCTGTTCCCCAACACCGGGCTGGCCGGGATCATCGCCGACCACCTCGGCTCCGAGACGCGCTTCGAGGACCTGGCGCTTCCGCTGGGCGTCGTCACCACGCAGGTCGACACGGCCGAGCCGTTGCTGATCCGCTCCGGGCGCCTGCTCGAGCCGCTGCTGGCGAGCTGCGCGATCCCCGGCATCTTCCCGCCGGTGGAGCACGACGGGCAGCTGCTGTACGACGGCGGGCTCGTCGCGAACGTGCCGATGCGCCAAGCCCTCGGCATGGGGGCGAAGTCCCTGGTGGTCCTCGACTGCGCGTTCCCCGGGAAGCTGCCGGGCGCGCCGCGGACGTTCGCCGAGGTGATGATGTTCACCGCGATGATCAGCATGCGGAACCAGGCCGTGCTGGAGGCACCGGTGGCGGCCGCGCAGGTGCCGGTGCTCTACCTGCCCGGCCCCGCGCCGGTACGTGTGAACCCCTTGGATTTCGGGCACACGGAAACACTGGCGGAAGAGGCGTACTGGGCGGCGCGCGAATACCTCGGCGCACTGTCGGTGACCGGGCCGGGGCTGTACGGCGCACCCGGACTCGTCATCACGTGATCCACGTCACGCCGATGCACCGATCCGCCGGCAAGAACGTCATCGCTATCGCGTAGTTTTGATGACGAATGCCCGCCGATCCCGATTCCCAAAAAGAGATAATATGCTCCCCAAGAAGATTTTACTTTCGGTGGCCGGAATCCTTGCCGGAGCACTGCTGCTTTCCGCCTGCTCGTCCGGTGACGACGGCGGTTCGCCCGCCGGTGGGACGCCGGCGGCGGGGTCCGCCTCGCCGTCCGAAACCCCGGTCGCGGTGACGTTCGAGCCGGCGGGCGGCACGGCGGTGAACCCGGCGACGCCGATCGTCGTCAAAGCGGCCAACGGGAAGCTCCTCGACGTGGCGGTGACGAACACGGCCAAGGGGAAGACGGTCGCCGGGAAGCTGGCGGCCGACGGGTCGAGCTGGACGTCCAGCGAGCCCCTCGGCTACGGCACGACGTACAAGATCGTCGCGCACGCCCAGGGCGCCAACGGGAAGCCGGTCGAGCAGGACAACCAGATCACGACGCTGTCGCCGAAGAAGCAGGCGAACGCCAACCTGATCCCGGCGCCGGCCGCGGTGGCGAGCACGGGGGTCGGCGTCGGCCAGCCGATCGTGTTCAGCTTCGGCAAGGTCGCCGTCAAGGACAAGGCGGCGGTCGAGAAGGCGTTGACGGTGGAGTCGACCCCGAAGCAGGACGGCAGCTGGTACTGGATCGACGACTCGAACGTCCACTACCGGCCGAAGGAGTACTGGAAGGCCGGCACGACGCTGAAGGTGACGGCGAAGATCTACGGCGTCGATTTCGGCGGCGGGGTGTTCGGCGCGGAGGATCGTACGGAGACGTACAAGGTGCACGATTCCTGGATCGCGAAGGCGGACGGGAACAGCGAGCAGATGCAGATCTTCCACAACGGCGAGATGGTGAAGTCGATGCCGATTTCGATGGGCAAGGACGCCACGCCGACACACCTGGGCGCGCACGTGATTTCGGACAAGCAGGCGAACTACACGATGGATTCCTGCACGTACGGCGTCTGCCCGCCGGATCCGAAGGCGTACCGCTCGAACGAGAAGTTCTCCGAGCGCATTTCCAACGACGGTGAGTTCGTCCACGAGAACCCGAACAGCGTGGGCCAGCAGGGCAGTTCCAACGTGTCGCACGGGTGCATCAACCTGAACGACGCGAACGCCCAGTGGTTCTTCCAGAACATGGGCCTGGGCGACGTCGTGGAGGTCACCAATTCGGGCGGCCCGCAGCTCCCGGTCTGGGACCTGTACGGCGACTGGTCCAAGTCCTGGGCCGACTGGCAAGCCGGCTCCGCCATCAAGTAACCCCAGCTCGTTTCGAAGGGGGTCAGGAGCTCCGCTCCTGACCCCCTTCTTCATGCCCACCCGACCCTCCAGGCACGCCTGATGCCTCTCCAATCACAGGTGATGCCCCTTCAATCACGCGAGATGCCCCGCTGATCACGCAAGTTCCGTCTTCAATCACGCGAGTTGCGGTTGTGATCACGTGAGTTCCGCGCCTGTTCACAGCGGCGGCGAGCGGCGGGAGGCATCACCCGTGATCCGGGAGGCTTCATGCGTGACCGGAGAGGCATCTCGCGTGATTGGAGAGGCATCACGGTGCCGGCCGGGGCCGCGGCCGACGTGCCTGGAGGGTCGGGTCGGGTTTTGGGCATGCGGAAAGGCCCCGGGAGAACCATTTTCGGGTTCTCGACCGGGGCCTTTCACATGTTGAGTTCGGCGGTGTCCT
>NZ_CP100416.1:2403809-2405872 GCF_026017845.1 Amycolatopsis mediterranei | reverse complement strand
AACCATCGCCTGGCGGAGCTACCTTCCTGCGTCACCCCATCGCTTGACTACTACGAAATCAGGTCCCACGCTCCACAACACCCACTCAGCCCGAAGGCCTCACAGATGCGCTTTGGGTGGTTAGTATCAAACGCCTCGTCATGGGCGCACATGCTCGGGTACGGGAATATCAACCCGTTGTCCATCGACTACGCCTGTCGGCCTCGCCTTAGGTCCCGACTTACCCTGGGCGGATTAGCCTGGCCCAGGAACCCTTGGTCATCCGGCGGCAGAGTTTCTCACTCTGCATTCGCTACTCATGCCTGCATTCTCACTCCCACACCCTCCACGACTGGCTTCCGCCGCCGCTTCCCTGGATGCAGGACGCTCCCCTACCCATCCATACCACTAGACAAGGACTGCAAGAGTCCAAGCCGATGTATTGCATGAATGACACAGCTTCGGCGGTGTGCTTAAGCCCCGCTACATTGTCGGCGCAGGACCACTTGACCAGTGAGCTATTACGCACTCTTTCAAGGGTGGCTGCTTCTAAGCCAACCTCCTGGTTGTCTGGGCAATCCCACATCCTTTCCCACTGAGCACACACTTAGGGGCCTTAGCTGGTGTTCTGGGCTGTTTCCCTCTCGACGACGAAGCTTATCCCCCGCCGTCTCACTGCCGTACTCTAACACCACGGTATTCGGAGTTTGGTTGATTTCGGTAACCCGGTAAGGCCCCTAGACCATCCAGTAGCTCTACCCCCGCGGAGAAACATACGACGCTGCACCTAAATGCATTTCGGGGAGAACCAGCTATCACGGAGTTTGATTGGCCTTTCACCCCTACCCACAGCTCATCCCCTCAGTTTTCAACCTAAGTGGGTTCGGGCCTCCACGACGTCTTACCGTCGCTTCACCCTGGCCATGGGTAGATCACTCCGCTTCGGGTCTAGACCACGCGACTGGATCGCCCTATTCAGACTCGCTTTCGCTACGGCTACCCCACACGGGTTAACCTCGCCACGCAGCACTAACTCGCAGGCTCATTCTTCAAAAGGCACGCCATCACCCAACAAGTNNGCTCTGACGGCTTGTAGGCACACGGTTTCAGGTACTCTTTCACTCCCCTCCCGGGGTACTTTTCATCTTTCCCTCACGGTACTCGTCCGCTATCGGTCTTCAGGAAGTATTTAGGCTTACCGGGTGGTCCCGGCAGATTCACAGCAAATTCCACGAGCTCGCTGCTACTCGGGAACACCAAACAAACAACCAACAACGTGTTTTCGCGTACGGGGCTCTCACCCACTCCGGCCCGCCATCCCAAGCGGTTCCACTAACACGCGCGATCATTCCGAGGACTGTCAGATCCTCGACGCTGGGTCCCACAACACCGCCTGCACAACCCCTGACAGGTATCACATGCAAACGGTTTAGCCTCTTCCGCTTTCGCTCGCCACTACTCACGGAATCACGGTTGTTTTCTCTTCCTGCGGGTACTGAGATGTTTCACTTCCCCGCGTTCCCTCCACACACCCTATATATTCAGGTGCGGGTAACACCACATCACTGGTGCTGGGTTTCCCCATTCGGAAATCCTCGGATCACAGCTCGGTTGACAGCTCCCCGAGGCTTATCGCAGCCTCCTACGTCCTTCATCGGCTCCTGAAGCCAAGACATCCACCATGTGCCCTTAACAACTTGACCACAAAGATGCTCGCATCCACTCTACAGTTCTCAAACACCACACCAGAAACACACAACGTTTCAGGGCAGAAGCCCTGAGGCGTGTTGCCTCAGGACCCAACAGTGTGCTTCATGAACAATCCACCACCCAGCTCCACGACCGGATTTCCACGCGAAGCAAGCTCCGCAGTACTAGCCGGCGGTATCACTACCGCGATGAACCATAACCAGTAGTTCCACAATTCCTTGAGCAACCACAGCAAAACCACATTCGGGTTTTAAACTCTGGCCACCCCATCAGGTTGGTCCGGGTATCCCGGCCTGATGGATGTGTTGTGCTCCTTAGAAAGGAGGTGATCCAGCCGCACCTTCCGGTACGGCTACCTTGTTACGACTTCGTCC
>NZ_CP100416.1:2346676-2402305 GCF_026017845.1 Amycolatopsis mediterranei | reverse complement strand
AACCTCATCCGAGGTTCAATACATAAGCTCTACTGGCTTAGTTCACTAGCACACTGTTGAGTTCTCAAGCAACACACTTCGGACCGCCGCGCCGCGAAGCGCCTTGGTCTTCGGCTTTTGTTTCAAGCTTTGTTCCAGGGATACCACCCTGGTTCGGGACCACCCACTCTACCACGATCGTGGGAGCTTGGTTCGTGTTCCCTGCGGCCACCCGGTTTCCCTGGCGACTTGGAGAACTTTACATGCCCCCGAAACCCCCTCGCACAGGGGGGGTCGCTTTTATCGCGCCAGGCCGCTGGCCTGCACCGATACCGCCGTCAGGCCGGGTGCCGCTCTCCGTGGGTCGCGACGACCGTCAGCACGACGAGCGCGGCCGCGAGCCCGGCGGTGACGTGGATCGGCGCCGGCGTGAACGACGCCGCCACGACGAGCACCGCGGTCACCGGAAACCCGATGGCGATCGGGCGGCACTCGTTGGTCGGGCCGATGTGCAGCAGCCACACGCTCAGCAGGAAGACCGCGACCGGAACCGTGGTCGCCAGCGCCGCGGCCACACCGCCCACGCCGTGCAGGACATGGGTGTCGTACCCGACCGCCACCTCGAGCCCGGCTCCGACCGCCGCCGCGGAGGCGAAGATCAGGTAGTGGCCGTACCCCCAGCTCATCGCCGTGAACATGCCCGGACGGCGGACGAGCCGCGCGTGGCCCGGCCGGTCGAAGTACAGCCACCACATGGAGAACACCAGGACGAGCGCGGCGACGGCCAGGGAGATCAGCGCGCCGAGGTGGCCGGCTTCGGCGGTGCCCTCCTTGAGCGCGTTGGTCGCGCTCAAGATCGTCTCGCCGAGCACGATCAGGGTGAACAGGCCGTACCGCTCGGCGATGTGGTGCGGGTGCCACGTCGTGCGCGCGCTGCGCTCGGCGATCACCGGCACCGCGAGTTCGCAGAGCACGATGGCCGCGAACGTCACGGTCGCCGTCGATTCGGGCAAGAACAGCCGGATGCCCCAGAGCACCTGGCAGAGCGCGATCCCGGCGGCGAACCGGAGGGCGGCGGGCCTGGCCTCCGGCGCGGCGCCGGCCGCGCGCAGCCACTGCCCGACCAGCGCCAGCCGCATCAGGACGTACCCGGCGACGATCACGCGGAAGTCGCCTTCGAACGCGCTGGACACCCCGGCCGCGATGGTCAGTCCGCCGGCGATCTGCACGAGCGTCGCCAGCCGGTACGGGACGTCGTCGGTGTCGAACGCCGAGGCGAACCAGCTGAAGTTCAGCCAGCCCCACCAGATCGCGAAGAACACCATCGCGAACGACGAAACGCCGTGCGCGGCGTGCCCCTCGGCCAGCGCGTGGTGCAGCGCGGCCGCGGCCTGCCCGACGGCGACCACGAAACACAGGTCGAAGAGCAGTTCCAGCGGTGTCGCGACGCGGTGGTCTTCCCCGCGGTCGCGGGAGCGCATCGGCCGGTACCAGACCCGGATCCGCGACGGCTGCTCGGTCATCGGGGCTCCCCGCGTCGGCCTCGGACGGACGCGATCATCCCAGCACGATCGGGGCGGCACCGGTGAGCACGACACGGGGTGAAGAAGACGGGCGGGCCCGGTTCCCCCTCACCCGGGCCCGCCCGCCACCGTCACGCGCCGGCCGGTACCGATGGGCAGCCCTTCCGCGAGTGCCGGACGGTCCCCCGCGGACGCCGACACCCACTGGACGGAAGGTGACCGAGTGTGTCCATTCCCTCGAACTCCGGACGCCTCGATCGCTCAAGCCGGTCACCCCATCCCCGGGTGGCCGACTGATTGCCACTGTCGGTAGCCGAAGCCGCGCAGTGAAGGCTCCATAAGATCTACCCGGTTGCTCTCCGTAGCACCAGTGTCTTTCCGCGCTCGTCACTCGGATGGAGCATCGCAAATCTGCGGAAAGTAGTTTCTCAACCGCGGTGAACGTCCGCGGCCGAAGCCTCCGCCTGCCGGGCTTCCCGCTCCTGTTCGGAAGCGCGGTGCCGTCGTGCGCGGAGCTCGGCGAGCGCCAAGGCGAGCGCGCCGCAGGTCAGGACGGCCGCGCAGCTGAGCGCGACGGTGAGCGCCACGGAATAGCCGTGGCCGAGGACCATGCCGAAGACCGACGCGAGCACGGCGGTGCCGATCGCCGTGCCGATCCGCTGCCCGGTCTGGAGTGCGCCGCCGGCGACCCCGGCCATCCGCACCGGCACGCACTCCAGCGTCAACGTCGTGTTCGGGGAGATCACCATCCCGCCGCCCACGCCCGCGAACACCAGCGGCAACGCGAAGGCCCATCCGGACGCCGACGGCGGGACCAGCTCGGCCAGCAGCGCGACGGCCAGCAGCCCGGCGGCGACCATGCCCAGCCCGGTGACGGTCAGCCGCCGGCCGAACCGGGGCACGAGCCGGCCGGCGACGGCGGCCGACACCGCCGAACCGAGCGCGAACGGCGTCACCGACAGGCCCGACTGCAGCGGCGAGTAGCCGAGGCCCTGCTGGAAGTAGATCGCGAAGACCAGCCAGATCCCGGCGAACCCGCAGAAGTAGAGGGCGCCGACCGCCGCGCCGGCGGCGTAGCCCGGGGTACCGGTGAACAGGCGGGTGTCGAGCAGCGGCGACCGGCCGCGCCGGACCACCGAGTGCTCCCAGCGCACGAACGCGACGCCGAAGACGAGCGCGACGAGGAACAGCCACCACAGCCGCCGGAGGCCGCCCTGGTCGGAATCGATGACCGGCAGCAGCACGCCGAGGACGGCGACCGCGAGCAGCACGATGCCGACGAAGTCGATCTCGGAGGAGATCTTGAGCTGCTTCTTTTCGCTGCGCGGCAGCAGCCGCAGCGCGAGGACGAACGCGAGCACGCCGATCGGGACGTTGACGTAGAACACCCAGCGCCAGCCGTCCTGCGCTCCGAAGACGGCGATGATGAAGCCGCCGAGGATCGGGCCGACCGCCGTCGAAATCCCGACGACCGCCCCGAACATGCCGAACGCGCGGCCGCGCTCGGCGCCGCGGAAGAGGTCCTGGATCAGACCGGTGTTCTGCGGGGTGAGCATGCCGGCGGCCACGCCCTGGGCCAGGCGGGCGAGCACCAGCGTGGTTTCGTTCGGGGCCGCGCCGGCCAGTGCGCTGGTGAGGACGAAGGCGGCGAGGGCGCCGAGGAACATGTTCCGGCGGCCGAACGCGTCCCCGAGGCGGCCGCCGGTGACCAGGACCAGGCCGAACGCGAGGGCGTAGCCGGAGACGACCCAGCGGATCCCGCCGCTGCTCGCGTGCAGGCCGGACTGCATCGAGGGGAGGGCGACGTTGACGATGCTGACATCGAGCAGGCCCATGAACCCCGCCGTGAGCGAGACGGCAAGCGCTTTCCAGCGACGGGGATCGGGTTCGTACGTCATCGAGGGCAGACCTCACGCAGGTTCACGGGCCGGGGATACCCCACCCAGCAAACACGAAAGGCGGGATCCGCGCGCGTTGTGCGCACGGATCCCGAAGCCTCACGTAGAGGCGGTGATGCCCCGGATGCCCTTGAGCTCGCCGATCAGCATGGAGCTGACCTTGACCGGGTAGTCGTACAGCGCGAAGACCGTCTGGTTCTTGCCCACCAGCTTGAGGTGCACCGGGGTCTCGCCCTTGTGGGCCAGCAGCGTGGACCGCAGCTCGCTCACCACCGCCTGGTCGATCTTCTCCGCCGCCGCGAGCAGCACCAGCGGCGGCTCGTCGTCGCCGTTGCCGGTGCCGACCTCGGACAGGTCGAGCGTGGCCAGGCCGCCGCCGAAGATCGACATCTTGTCTTCGCGCCAGTTGACCCGGCCCTTGACCAGGACCGCGTTGTCCTCGATCAGCTCACCGGCGAACAGCGCGTACGACTTCGGGAAGAACAGCACCTCGAGCGAGGCGTCCATGTCCTCGACCGTGCAGATCGCCCAGGGCTCGCCCTTCTTGTTGACCCGCCGCTCGAGCGAGGTGATCAGCCCGGAGATCACCAGCTCGCCTTCCTTCGGCGGATCGTTGAGGATGCTCGCGATCGGCTTCGGGGCGTGTTTGCGCAGGATCCGCTCGGCGCCGTCCAGCGGGTGCGCCGAGACGTACAGGCCGAGCATCTCGCGCTCGTAGGCGAGCAGCTGCTTGCGCGGGTACTCCTCCTCGCCGAACTTCAGGTGCGCGAGCGGGGACGACGAGGGCGCCGCCTCCCCCTCGTCGCCGCCGAAGCCGAACAGGTCGAACTGGCCCATCGCCTCCTGGCGCTTGAGCGGGACGACGGCTTCGACCGCGTCCTCGTGGACCTGGATCATCGACAGCCGCGTGTGGCCGAGTGAGTCGAACCCGCCCGCCTTGATCAGCGACTCGATGACCCGCTTGTTGCAGGCCACGAGCTCGGACTTGTCGAGGAAGTCGGTGAAGGAGGCGTACTTGCCCTTCTCCTCGCGGGTCTTGATGATCGACTCGACGACGTTCGCGCCGACGTTGCGGACCGCGCCGAGGCCGAAGCGGATGTCGTCCCCGACGGCCGCGAAGCGCAGGGCCGATTCGTTGACGTCCGGCGGCAGCACCTTGATGCCGAGCCGGCGGCACTCGGACAGGTAGACCGCCGACTTGTCCTTGTTGTCGCCGACCGACGTGAGCAGGGCGGCCATGTACTCGGCCCGGAAGTTCGCCTTGAGGTAGGCGGTCCAGTACGAGATCAGGCCGTACGCGGCCGCGTGGCTCTTGTTGAACGCGTACCCGGCGAACGGGAGGATCGTGTCCCAGAGCGCCTTGATCGCCTCGGGCGAGAAGCCGCCGGGCCGCAGGTCACTGGCCCGCATGCCGGCCTCGAAGCCCTCGTATTCCTTGTCGAGGACTTCCTTCTTCTTCTTGCCCATCGCGCGGCGGAGCACGTCCGCGCGCCCCATCGTGTACCCGGCCACCTTCTGGCCGATGTGCATGATCTGCTCTTGGTACACGATCAGGCCGTAGGTGTCGGCCAGGATCTCCCGCAGCGGCTCGTCGAGCTCCGGGTGGATCGGCTTGACCTTCTGCCGGTTGTTCTTGCGGTCGGCGTAGTCGTTGTGCGCGTTCATGCCCATCGGGCCGGGGCGGTACAGCGCGCCGACCGCGACGATGTCGTCGAACACCGTGGGCTCCATGCGCCGCAGCAGGTCGCGCATGGGGCCGCCGTCCAGCTGGAACACGCCGAGCGTGTCACCGCGGGCGAGCAGCTTGTACGTCTCGGGGTCGTCGACGCCGAGGGTGTCGAGGTCGACGTCGACCCCGCGGTTGGCCTTGATGTTGTCGATCGCGTCACCGATGACGGTGAGGTTGCGCAGGCCGAGGAAGTCCATCTTCAGCAGGCCGATGGCCTCGCACGACGGGTAGTCCCAGCCGGTGATGATCGAGCCGTCGTCCCGCTGCCACAGCGGGATCGCGTCGGTCAGCGGGTCGCAGGACATGATGACCGCGCAGGCGTGCACGCCGGCGTTGCGGATCAGGCCCTCAAGGCCGCGGGCGGTCTCGAAGATCGTCTTGCACTCGTCGTCGGTCTCGACGAGCGCGCGGACCTCGGCGGCCTCGCCGTAGCGCTCGTGCTTGTTGTCGACGATGCCCGAGAGCGGGATGTCCTTCGCCATGATCGGCGGCGGCAGCGCCTTGGAGATCTTGTCCGCGATCGCGTAGCCCGGCTGGCCGAAGTGCACCCGGGCGGAGTCCTTGATCGCCGCCTTCGTCTTGATCGTGCCGAAGGTGATGACCTGGGCGACCTTGTCCGAGCCGTACTTGTCGGTCGCGTACCGGATCATCTCGCCACGACGGCGGTCGTCGAAGTCGATGTCGATGTCGGGCATCGAGACGCGCTCGGGGTTCAGGAACCGCTCGAACAGCAGCTTCTGCGGGATCGGATCCAGGTTCGTGATACCCAGGACGTACGCGACCAGCGAACCGGCGGCCGAACCACGGCCCGGGCCGACCCGGATGCCGACCTTGCGGGCGTAGCTGATGAGGTCGGCGACGATCAGGAAGTAGGCCGGGAAGCCCTTCCCGATGATGACGTCGAGCTCGATCTCGATGCGCTCGTTGTAGTACTCGTCCGGCACGCCGTCCGGGAAGCGCCACTTGAGCCCGCGCTGGACCTCTTCGCGCAGCCAGCCGCCCTGGTCGTACCCCTCCGGCACCTCGAAGAACGGCAGCCGGTCCTTGTGCGAGTAGACGTCTTCGTAGGACTCGACGCGCTCGGCGATCATCAGCGTCGTGTCGGCCGCGCCGGGGACCTCCTTGTCCCAGTACTCGCGCATCTCGGCGGCGGACTTGAGGTAGTAGCCGTCGCCGTCGAACTTGAACCGAGTCGGGTCGTTGAGGGTCTTGCCGGCCTGGACGCACAGCAGCGCCGAGTGCGTGTCCGCCTGGTCCTTGGTGACGTAGTGCGAGTCGTTGGTGGCGATCGGCTTGAGGTCGAGCAGGCGGCCGACCTCCAGCAGGCCCTCGCGGACCGACCGCTCGATCGGCAGGCCGTGGTCCATCAGCTCGAGGAAGAAGTTGTCGGCGCCGAAGATGTCCTTGTAGTCGGACGCGGCCTGGATCGCAGCTTCCTTCTGGCCCAGCCGCAGCCGGGTCTGCACCTCGCCGGACGGGCAGCCGGTGGTCGCGATGATCCCGGAGTGGTTCTCGGCGATCAGCTCGCGGTCCATCCGGGGCTTGCGGTAGTAGCCCTGCATGCTGGCCAGCGAGGACAGCTTGAAGAGGTTCCGCAGCCCGGTGGCGTTCTGCGCGAGCATCGTCATGTGGGTGTACGCGCCCGCGCCCGAGACGTCGCCGCCCTCGCCCAGCTCGTCGGAGCCGCGCTGGTTCGACTGGCCCCAGAAGACCGGCTTCTTGTGGAACCGCGACTCCGGCGCGATGTACGCCTCGATCCCGATGATCGGCTTGAGGCCGTGCTTCTTCGACTGCTGGTAGAACTCGTCGCCGCCGTACATGTTGCCGTGGTCGGTCATGCCGACCGCGGGCATGCCGAGGCGCGCCGCCTCCGCGAAGAGGGGAGCGATCTTCGCCGCACCGTCGAGCATCGAGTACTCGGTGTGGACGTGCAGGTGGACGAAAGAATCGTTCGACACCAGCGAAAACCTCCCCTAGGTGGATCGGACCGGCGCGCCCGGGTCTCCCACCCTATCCCGCGCTCACCGGGCTCGATTGTGCCCCTCGGCGGGGCCGGACGAGAGCACCGACGCGCTGCTCCTTCGGCGGAAACGATCACGACACGCGCCGCTGCCGGGCGGTCACGCGCGGCGTCCTTCCGACGCCGGACCCGCCGTCCGCGAACCGGCGCCAGGGGTCGTGAGCTGGGCCACACGCGCCGGAGTTCGCGTTGACAGCGGCGGCGGCGGGACCGAGCATTCCGGCCATGAACCTGTCTGACAGCCAGACAGCCGGACAAGGTGGTCCTCGCCGGGTGAGTGCCATGGAAGCCGTGCTGGCCCACCTGCGCGCCTCGATCGAGCGCGGCGAGTACGCCGTCGGCGGGAAGCTCCCCTCCGAAGCCGCCCTGAGCAGGGAGTTCGAGGTGAGCCGGTCGGTGATCCGGGAGGCCCTGCGCGGCCTCCAGGCGCTCGGCATGACGGAGTCGAAGACCGGCAAGGGCACCTTCGTCACCGCCACCGGCCCGGCCGACAACCCCACCTTCGGGCCCTACTCGGCCCGCGACCTCATCGAGGTGCGCCGGCACGTCGAGATCCCCGTCGCCGGGTACGCGGCCGTGCGGCGCAGCCAGGACGACCTGGACCTGCTCGCCCACCTGCTCGACCGGATGGACGCCGAGACCGACAACACCGCCTGGGTCGCCCTCGACTCGCTCTTCCACATCACCATCGCCCAGGCCTCGGGCAACCCGGTGTTCGGGAAGGTGATCGAGGAGATCCGGGACGCGCTCGCCCGCCAGTCCGCCTTCCTCAACCAGCTCGGCGACCGGCGCCGCCAGTCGAACACCGAGCACCGGGAGATCGTCACCGCGATCGCGGACGGCTCGGAGACCGGCGCCGTCGAAGCCATGACGGCGCACCTGCAGCACGTCGAAGCCACTCTGACCAGCATCGTGAACGGGGACCAGTGACCGAACAGACCCTCCCGGCCACGGCCGCCAAGACCACCGACGCGGGCGACGCCGGCTACCACAAGGCCCTGAAGTCCCGGCACGTCAACATGATCGCCATCGGCGGGGCGATCGGCACCGGCCTCTTCCTCGGCGCGGGCGGCCGGCTCGCCCAGGCCGGGCCGGCCCTGGCGATCGTCTACGGCGTCTGCGGGCTCTTCGCCTTCTTCGTCGTCCGCGCGCTCGGCGAGCTGATCCTCTACCGGCCCTCCAGCGGCGCCTTCGTCTCCTACGCCCGCGAGTTCATGGGCGAGAAGGGCGCGTACGTCGCTGGCTGGATGCACTTCCTGAACTGGTCGACCACCGGGATCGCCGACATCACGGCGATCGCGCTGTACGCGCACTTCTGGTCGTTCTTCTCGCCGATCCCGCAGTGGGTGCTCGCGCTGATCGCGCTCGCCGTCGTCCTGACGCTGAACACGGTGTCGGTGAAGCTGTTCGGCGAGATGGAGTTCTGGTTCGCCATCATCAAGGTCGCCGCGCTCGTGCTGTTCATGGTCATCGGCATCTTCCTGCTGGTGACGCAGACGCCGATCGACGGCGTCGCGGGCGGCCCGCAGCTGATCGCCGACCACGGCGGGATCTTCCCGTCCGGGCTGCTGCCGATGGTGCTGATCGTGCAGGGCGTGGTGTTCGCCTACGCGTCGGTCGAGCTGGTCGGCGTCGCCGCGGGCGAGACCGAGAACCCGGAGAAGATCATGCCGAAGGCGATCAACTCCATCATGTGGCGCATCCTGGTCTTCTACGTCGGCTCGGTCGTGCTGCTGGCGATGCTGCTGCCGTGGAGCTCCTACACCAAGGACCAGAGCCCGTTCGTCACCGTGCTCTCGCACCTGGGCGTGCCGGCGGCGGACAGCGTGATGAACCTGGTCGTGCTCACCGCGGCGCTGTCCAGCCTGAACTCCGGCCTGTATTCGACCGGCCGCATCCTGCGGTCGATGGCGGTGGCGGGCTCGGCACCGAAGTTCACCGGCGTGATGAACCGCAACCACGTGCCCTACGGCGGGATCCTGCTCACCGCGGCCGTCTGCGTGTTCGGCGTCGGGCTCAACTACCTGGTGCCGAAGGAGGCCTTCGACATCGTGCTGAACTTCGCCGCGATCGGCATCCTCGCCACCTGGGCCATCATCGTGCTCTGCCACCTGCTGTTCGTGCGCCGGGCGAAGCGCGACGGCCTCGAGCGGCCGTCGTTCCGGCTGCCGTTCTCGCCCTGCACCGAAATCGCGACGCTGGTGTTCCTCGCCTCCGTCGTCGTCCTGATGGGCTTCGACCAGACCGGCCGGATCACCCTGCTGGCGCTGCCCGCGATCGCCGTGGCCCTGGTCGTGGGCTGGTTCGCCGTGCGCAAGCGGATCGACATGCGGGCGTTCGACGAGGCGGGCCTGTGAGCCACGAACCCCTCGTCGAGCTGATCCGCGACGGGCTGGTCGAGGGCGTCCACCACGGCTCGGCCGTGGTGCTCGCCCCGGACGGCTCGACGCGGTTCGCCGCCGGGGACGTCGACACCCCGATGTACCCGCGGTCGACGGCGAAGCCGCTGCAGGCCACCGCGATGGCGCGGCTCGGCCTGCGCCTGTCCCCCGCCGGGTTCGCGATCGCCGCGGCCAGCCACTCCGGCGAGCCGATGCACCTCGACGCCGCGCTAGAGGTGCTCGACGGACGCTCCCCCGACCTGCTGGGCAATCCCGCGGACTTCCCGTTCGACCCGGTCGAGCGGGACCGCTGGATCGCCGACGGCCGGCCACCGGCGCGGCTCGCGCACAACTGCTCCGGCAAGCACGCGGCGATGCTCGCGACCTGCGAGCTGAACGGCTGGAGCCTCGACGGCTACCTCGACCCGGCCCACCCGCTGCAGCGCGCGATCGCGGCCGCTTTCGAGGACCTGACCGGCCGGGGCATCGCGCGGGTCGCGGTCGACGGCTGTGGCGCGCCGCTCTTCGCGACGACCCTGCGGGGGCTCGCGACGGCCGTGGCGAAGATCGCCACGGCCGCGCCCGGCACGCCGGAGGGCCTGGTCGCCGACGGGATCCGGCGGCACCCGGAGCTGGTCGGCGGCAGCCGCCGGGACGTCACCGCCGTCATGCGCGCGGTGCCCGGGCTGATCGCCAAGGACGGGTTCGAAGCCGTCCAGGTCGCCGCGCTGCCGGACGGCACCGCGATCGCGGTCAAGATCGCCGACGGCGGCGACCGGGCGCGGTACCCCGTGCTGGCCGCGCTGCTCGGGCTGTGCGGGGTGGCCGTCCCGCCCGGCCCGGAAAACCTCCGTTCCACCCTTTCCGTGGGGAGCACCGCATGACCACCCGCCGCGAACACGACCTGCTGGGCGACAAGGACGTCCCCGCCGACGCGTACTGGGGCGTGCACACCGCCCGCGCCCGCGAAAACTTCCCGATCACCGGCACGACGATCGCCGCCTACCCACACCTGGTCGAGGCGCTGGCCTCGGTGAAGGAAGCGGCCGCGCGCGCCAACGCCGAACTGGGCCTGCTCTCCCCCGACATCGCGGACGCGATCACCGCGGCCTGCCGGGAAATCCGCGAGGGCGCGTTGCACGGCGAGTTCGTCGTCGATGTCATCCAGGGCGGCGCCGGGACGTCGACCAACATGAACGCCAACGAGGTGATCGCGAACCGCGCGCTCGAACTGCTCGGGCACGCCAAGGGCGACTACCACGTCGTGCACCCCAACGAGCACGTCAACCTCTCGCAGTCGACGAACGACGCGTACCCGACCGCGGTGAACGTCGCGACGATCATCGCCGTGCGCCAGCTGTCCGAAGCGATGATCGTGCTGGAGAAGGCGTTCGCGGCCAAGGCCGTCGAGTTCCACGACGTGCTGAAGATGGGCCGCACGCAGCTGCAGGACGCCGTGCCGATGACGCTCGGCCAGGAGTTCGGCACCTACGCGGTGATGCTCGGCGAGGACCAGCAGCGGCTGGGCGAGGCCGTCGCGCTGCTGCACGAGATCAACCTCGGCGCAACCGCGATCGGCACCGGCCTCAACGCCGCGCCGGGCTATGCCGAAGCCGCCTGCCGGCACTTGCGCGAGATCACCGGGCTGCCGGTCGTCACCGCCGCGGATCTGGTGGAGGCCACCCAGGACTGCGGCGCGTTCGTGCACCTTTCCGGCGTCCTCAAGCGGATCGCGGTCAAGCTGTCCAAGAGCTGCAACGACCTGAGGCTGCTGTCTTCGGGCCCGCGCGCGGGGCTGAACGAGATCAACCTGCCGCCGGTGCAGGCCGGGTCGTCGATCATGCCCGGCAAGATCAACCCGGTGATCCCGGAGGTGGTCAACCAGGTCGCGTTCGAGGTGATCGGCAACGACGTCACCGTGACGATGGCCGCCGAAGCGGGGCAGCTGCAGCTCAACGCGTTCGAGCCGATCATCCTGCACTCGCTTTCGGAGAGCATCACGCACCTCGGCGCGGCCTGCCGGACGCTGGCCACGAAATGCGTTTCCGGGATCACCGCGAACGTGGACGTCATGCGCGCCTACGTCGAGAACTCGATCGGCCTGGTGACGGCGCTCAACCCGAGCATCGGCTACGCGGCCGCGACGGAGATCGCGAAGGAGGCCTTGGAAACCGGGCGCGGGGTCGCCGAGCTCGTCGTCGAAAAGGGCCTGATCCCGGCCGAAGAGCTGGCGAGGCTGCTGCGGCCGGAAACCCTCGCGCGCGCGACCTGAGGTACGGTCGGATCCGGATGGATCTACTCCACTTCGGAAGGCGGCCGCCCGTGCTGGACCGACTTGTCGACAAGCTGCTCGGCCTCCCCCGCACCGAGGGCCCCAAGCCGGTCGTGACACGCGATCTCGCCGTGCCGATGCCCGACGGCGTCACGCTGCTCGCCGACCGGTACGCCCCGGCCGGGACGACGTCGGCGCCGGTCGTGCTGATCCGCACGCCGTACGGGCGCAAGGGCCTGGCCTCGAAGCTCTTCGGCGAAACCTTCGCCCGGCACGGGCTGCAGACGGTCGTCCAGAGCACCCGCGGCTCGTTCGGTTCCGGCGGCGAGTTCCGGCCCTTCCACCTCGAGCGCGAAGACGGGCTCGCCACCGCCGAATGGCTGCGGGCCCAGCCGTGGTGCGACGGGAACCTCGGCATGGCCGGCGCCAGCTACCTCGGGCACACGCAGTGGGCGGTCGGGCCGTACCTCGACCCGCCCCTGGCGGCGATGTGCCTCGGGGTGACGGCGTCGGAGTTCGTCTCGACGTTCTACCCCGGCGGCGTGCTCGCGGCGGACAACATGGTCTCGTGGTCGGCGATGATCGGCCGCCAGGAGGAGCGCTTCGCCGCGCTGCCGAACCCGCTGCAGACGCGCAAGACCCGCCGGGCGATGGCGCACCTGCCGATCAGCGGCGCCGACGTCGCCGCGATCGGGAAGCCGGTGCGGTTCCTCCAGGACGTCACCGAGCACGCCGTGCCCGGCGACGAGTTCTGGGCGATGTCCGACCACAGCGCCGAAGTGGTGCGGCTCGACGTCCCGGTGTCGATGGTCACCGGCTGGTACGACCTGTTCATCGGCTCGCAGCTGCGCGACTTCCGGCTCCTCGCCGACGCGGGCAAGGCCCCGCGGCTCACGGTCGGGCCGTGGGCGCACGGCGAGCCCGCGAGCATGGGCCCGATGATCCGCGACCAGCTCGGCTTCCTGCGCGCGCACCTGCTCGGCGACCGGACCCAGTTGCAGCGGGCGCCGGTCCGGCTGTTCCTGCAGGGCGCCGGGACGTGGCTGGACTTCGAGTCCTGGCCGCCGCCGTCGAAGGCGACCGAGGCGCACCTGCGGCCGATCGGCGGGCTCGGCGAGGTCGCGACCGACCCGGCGCTGCCGACGCCGTTCACCTACGACCCGGCCGATCCGACGCCGGCGGTCGGCGGTCCGCTGCTGACGGGCGAGTGGAAGCAGCGCGACAACCAGGAAGTCGAAGCCCGGCCGGACGTGCTGGTGTTCACCGGCGAGCCGCTGCCGTCGGACCTCGACGTCATCGGCGAGGTGTCGGCGACCGTGCACGTGCGCACCGAGCTGGGACACGCCGACGTCTACGTCCGGCTGTGCGACGTCGACACCGGCGGCATTTCCCGCAACGTGACCGACGGGATCCTGCGGCTGCGCCCGGGCTTCCCGTCGGCCGACGCCGACGGGGTGGTGACGGCGGAGGTGACGCTCGACCCGACGGCGTACCGCTTCCGCCGCGGCCACCGCCTGCGCGTCCAGGTGGCGGGCGGCGCGTTCCCGCGGTTCGCGCGCAACCACGGCACGGGCGAGCCGGCCACGTCGGCGGTGACCGGGAAGCCGAACCGCTTCGAGGTGTTCCACGACGCGGCCCGGCCGTCCCGGATCACGCTGCCGGTGTTCAGCAGCTGACCACGCGGTGGTGGCTGGTCACCCGGCCGTCGTCGTGGAGGACGTGCAGCAGCAGGGCCGGCGGGCGGTCGTACTCCAGCGGGCCGCCGTCGGTCCAGCCGTGGTCCCCGCCCGGCTCCACCGGGAGCAGGGAGCCCGAGACCACGCCGGGGGCGATGCGCAGCGGGACGCCGGCGAACGTCGTCGAGGCGCCCGTGTGCACGTGCCCGGCCAGCAGCGCCACCACTCTCGGGTGTCGTTCCAGCACCGCAGCCAGCCGCTCCGCGCCGGTCTGACGGATCGCGTCCACCAGCGGGACGCCGACCTCCACCGGCGGGTGGTGGAACGCGACGAACGCCGGGCCGTCGCCGCCGGAGAGGACGCCGTCGAGCCACGCCAGGGTCTCGTCGGCGAGGAAACCCGCGCCGCGGCCCGGGATCGTCGAGTCGCACAGCGCGAACAGCGCGCCGCCGATCTCCTGCGCGAGGTCGATCGGGCCGTCGGACGCGGGCAGGTCGAGCAGCCCGGTGCGAAACGCCGCGCGCACGTCGTGGTTGCCCGGGCACAGCAGCACCGGCGCCGGGTGCTTCAGCAGCTCGGCGGCGCGCGCGTACTCCTCGGCCGTGCCGTGGTCGGCGATGTCGCCGGTGACGACGACGGCGTCGACCGGCTGCGCCAGCCCGCCGAGGTAGCCCAGCACCGCCGCGACGCGGTCTTCCGCCCGCTGACCGCCGTCGAGGTGCAGGTCGCTCAGGTGCGCGATGATCATCTTTCGTCCTTCCCCAGGTACGCCAGTGCCTTGACCCAGTTGGCGACGAGTACCGAGCACGCGGCCGTCAGATCGCCCTCACGCAGGGCCGCGGCGATGCGGCGGTGTTCCTCGATGCTCTCCCCGGCGTGGCCGCGGCGGGCGAAGTACGCCGACTCATAGCGCTTGAGCAGCGGCTTGGTCTGCTCGATCAGCCGCAGCAGGTGCGGGTTCGGGCAGCGCGACAGCAGCAGCGCGTGCCACCGGTCGTCCAATGCGGACAGTGCGCTGCCGTCCGCGAGGGCCATTTCGCCGGCGAC
Source organism: Amycolatopsis mediterranei (assembly GCF_026017845.1). NCBI lineage: Bacteria > Bacillati > Actinomycetota > Actinomycetes > Pseudonocardiales > Pseudonocardiaceae > Amycolatopsis > Amycolatopsis mediterranei. Next base: position 2,387,780 of record NZ_CP100416.1, on the reverse strand, counting down.
CGCGTCGAGCGCGTCCGGCAGCCCGGCCAGCTCGACCGGCGACGTCCAGCGCAGCGCGAGGGCTTCGAGCTCGGCCACCAGCGGGTAGAGCCGGCGCGCCTCGTCCGGGTCGAACGGCGGCACCAGGAACCCCCGGCCGGGCGCGGAGACCAGCAGGCCGCGGTCGGCGAGCCCGATCAGCGCCTCCCGCAGCGGCGTCCGGCTGACGCCGAGCTCGCGCGCCAGGTGCACCTCGTTGACGCGGGCCCCGGCCGCGAGCCGCCGGTCCAGCACGCGGGCGGTGATCTGCTCAATGAGGTCGCTGCGCAACGGGGTGCGGGCCATGCCGGGCAGTATTGCATACAATAGCTATCTACTGTATTCAGTTCGTATGAGCTTCGACGTCGAACGCGCGCGCCGCGAGACCCCCGGCTGCGCCGAGGTGGTCCACTTCAACAACGCGGGCGCGGCGCTGCCCCCGGCCGTCGTGACCGACACCGTCGTCGAGTACCTGCGCCACGAAGCGCTGGTCGGCGGGTACGAAGCCGCCGCCGGAGCCGCGGATCGCCTGGACGCGGTGTACGCGTCGGTGGCCCGGCTGCTCGGCGCCGGCACCGACGACGTCGCGCTCACCGACAACGCGACCCGCTCCTGGCAGGCGGTGTTCTACGCGCTGCCGTTCGGCCCCGGCGACCGGATCCTGACCTCGCAGGCGGAGTACGCCAGCAACGCGATCGCGTTCCTGCAGGTCGCCCGGCGCACCGGCGCGGTCGTCGAGGTGATCGGCGACGACGAGTCCGGGCAGCTGGACGTCGAAGAGCTGCGCCGGCGCGTCGACGGCGACGTCAAGCTGATCGCCGTCAGCCACGTGCCCACCCAGGGCGGCCTGGTCAACCCGGCCGAGGAGATCGGCGCGGTCGCCGAGGCGGCCGGGATCCCGTTCCTGCTGGACGCGTGCCAGTCGGCGGGCCAGCTCGACCTCGACGTCACGCGCCTGAAGTGCGACGCGCTTTCGGGAACGGGCCGCAAGTACCTGCGCGGCCCGCGCGGCACCGGGTTCCTCTACGTGCACCCGCGGCTGCGCGAGCGGCTGGAGCCGGCGATGCTCGACTTGCACTCGGCGAGCTGGCAGTCGCCGACGGAGTACGTCGTCGACCCGACCGCCAAGCGCTTCGAGGTGTGGGAACGCGACTTCGCCGCGGTGTGCGGCCTCGGCGCGGCCATCGACTACGCGCTCGAATGGGGTTTGCCGGCCATCGAAGAACGTGTCGCTTCACTGGCTGCGACACTGCGTGACCGGCTTGCGGACGCCGGTGCCCGCGTCCACGACGCCGGCGCGCGGAAGTGCGGCCTGGTCACCTTCAGCCTCGACGGCACCCCGGCCGCGGAAATCAAGGCGCGGCTGGCGAAGGCGAACATCAACACGTCGGTGTCGGCGCGGACGTCGGCCCAGTTCGACTTCACCGCCCGGGACCTGCCGGACCTGGTCCGGGCGTCGGTGCACTACTACAACACCGAAGACGAGATCGACCTGCTGATCCGGACGCTCTAGAAGGCGTTCACCCCGGTGAGTTCCGCGGACACGGTCCACAGCCGTTCGGCGAGCGCCGGGTCGATCGCGTAGTCCTTGACGCCGGTGCGGGTGCCGTCGGCGGGCGCGGGCTCGGCGATGTCGCAGTCCTCGAGGTAGACGCCGCCGAGGCCGTCGAGCTGCGGGGACGTTGCGGCCCACACCTGCGTCGCGGCGCCCTGCTCCGGCGTCTTCGCCCCGCCGGTGACCTGACCGGACTCGTCGACCATGCCCGCGTCGACGAGCTCCTGCCGGTCCAGGTGGCGCACGAGGTCGGTGAGGATCCGGCCCGGGTGCAGGGCGAACGCGCGGACGCCCTGCTCGCGCGCCAGCTTGTCGAGGTGCACCGCGAACAGCACGTTCGCCGTTTTCGCCTGGCCGTAGGCGAGCCACTTGTCGTAGCCCCGCTCGAAGTCCAGGTCGTCGAAGCACACCGGGCCGTAGTGGTGGCCGCGCGAGGACACCGAAACCACGCGGGCCCCGGGCCGGAACGCGGCCCAGAGCCGGTTCACCAGCGCGAAGTGCCCGAGGTGGTTGGTCGCGAACTGCGCCTCCCAGCCCGGCCCGACGCGGGTCTCGGGCAGCGCCATGATCCCGGCGCTGCCGATGAAGAGGTCGATTCCGCGGCCCGACGCGGCGAACCGCTCGGCGAACGTGCGGACGCTCTCGAGGTCGGCGAGGTCGAGTTCGCCGAGCTCGACGTTTTCGAAGCCACGCAAGGCTTCTTCGGCCGTGGCGCGACGCCGGGCCGGGACGACGACGTGCGCGCCGGCGGCCGCCAGCGCCCGCGTGGTCTCCAGGCCGATGCCGGAGTAGCCGCCGGTGACGATGGCGAGCTTGCCGGTCAGGTCGATTCCCGCCACGACCTCGGCCGCGGTGGTCCCGGCTCCGAAACCCGAGCCGATCTTGTGCTGTGCAGTGGTCATCCTTCGACGCTAAGTCCTGGAGCGGACTCCAGCGCAAGCTCAGCCCTTGAGCAGCTGCCGCGCGATGACGAGCTTCTGGATTTCGCTGGTCCCTTCGTAAATCCGGAACAGCCGCGCGTCGCGGTAGATGCGCTCGACCGTCACGCCGCGGACGTACCCCGTCCCGCCGTGCACCTGCACCGCGCGGTCGGCGACCCGGCCGAGCATCTCGGTGCAGAACAGCTTCGCCGACGACGGCCCGAGCTTGCGGTCCTCGCCCGAGTCGTACTTCGCCGCGGCTTCGTGGACCATCGCGCGGCCCGCCGCGAGTTCGGCGTGGGACTCCGCGAGCAGCGCCTGCACCAGCTGGTACTCGCCGATCACCCGGCCGCCCTGGCGCGCGGTCCGCGCGTATTCGACGGCCTCGGCCAGCGCCCGCTCGGCCAGGCCGACGCACAGCGCCGCGATGTGCAGGCGGCCGCGGGCCAGCGAGGCCATCGCGATGCCGAACCCCTTGCCCTCTTCGCCGACCAGCGTGTCGGCGGCCAGCTCGACGTCGTCGAAGACCACTTCCGACGTCCACGCGCCGGCCTGGCCCATCTTGGCGTCGTGCGGGCCGACGGTGACGCCGGGCGCGCCCGCCGGCACGAGGAACGCGGAAATGCCGTGGCTGCCGGTGCTTTCCGGATCCGTGCGCGCGAACGCCACGAACACTTCGGCGAGCGGCGCGTTGGTGATGAACCGCTTGGTGCCCGACAGCCGGTAGCGGTCGCCGTCGCGGACCGCGCGGCTGGTCAGGCCGCCCGGGTCGGAGCCCGCTTCGGCTTCGGTGAGCGCGAACGACGCGATCGCCTGGCCCGCGGCCAGCCGCGGCAGCCAGCGGGTGCGCTGGTCCGGCGTCCCGTGGTGCACGATCGCCTGGCCGGCGATGCCGTTGTTGGTGCCGAACAGGGACCGGAAGGCCGGCGTCGTCCAGCCGAGCTCGATCGCCAGCCGGACGTCTTCGGCCATGCCGAGGCCGAGCCCGCCGTACTCTTCCGGCAGCGCCCAGCCGAACAAGCCCAGTTCGGCGGCCTTTTCCCGGATTTCGGCGGGGATTTCGTCCCGTTCGTCGATCTCCGCCTCGCGCGGCACGACCTCCTTGCGCACGAACTCCCGCACCGCGCCGAGGACCTGCCCGAAAACGTCCGCGTCCATGCGAGGCACGCTACCCCCGGTTCGCTGCCCCCACGGGCACGTCCGGACGCGGTAGTTTGGGCCGATGCGCAAGCCGATCACCGTTCTCGCCGCCGCCGCGCTCGCTGCGGTCCTGCTCCCCGCCACGGCCTCCGCGACGCCCGGCAGCGGCGTCGCCGGCACGATCCTGGCCCAGAAGACCATCGGGCACACCGATTACACGCTGCGGGAGATCACCGTCCAGCCCGGCGGCTACACGGGCTGGCACTTCCACGACGGCACGCTCTACGCGTACGTCAAGGCGGGGACGCTCACGCACAACCTGGCCGACTGCAGCATCGACGGCATCTTCGGCGCCGGGCGCGCGTTCACCGAGAAGCCGAACCAGGTGCACATCGGCCGCAACCTCGGGTCGACGCCGCTGGTGCTCGAAGTCCTGTACGTGCTCCCGGCGGGCAGCCCGCTGTCGGAGGACGCCCCGAACCCGGGCTGCGGCTTCTAGCGTCGCGCGTCTGAGGTTCGTTGACTGTCTGCTGGCGGCGGCTGGTCCGACGACATGAATGACTCATTCATGTCGTCGGAGGAGGTGAATGAGTCATTCACTGCATCGCCGCGGCCGGAAATCCGCACTGACGGGGCCGGTTTCGGGAAGCGAGCCGGTTCCGGCCACCCCGAACGCCAACCAACTCGCGACGCGCGGCACTAGCTCGAAAACCAGCCGGCGGCGTCGAGCCGGTACGCCGCCGGGCCGACGACCGCGCGCAGGTCGTTCTCCAGCGCGGTGATCCGTTCCGCGCCGACCGTGCGCGCCCAGTCCGCGCGCAGCTCGTCGAAGATGTCCGCCGATTTGCGGAGCGCGTCGACGCCGTGTGCGGTCAACCGGACGATCTTGCGGCGCGCGTCCGCCGGGTCGTCGGCTCGCTCGGCGTACCCGAGCGCCTCGAGCCGGTCGACGGTCTTGCCGGCCGCCTGCTTGGAAACGCCGAGGCGGCGGCCGATCTCCGACGCCGTCGCTCCTTGGACGCCGACGGCCTGCATCGCGAAGCCGTACGACGGCCGCACGTCCGGGTGGCCGCGGCGGGCGAGTTCGGCGTGCAGGCGGTCGATGAGCGTGCGGAAGCCGCCGAAGAGCAGGAAGGGCAGCTCGTAGCCCGGCGTGTCGGTCATGGCCTCTTGCCAAAATCGACAACCAGGTTTACGGTTTCGACAACCACGTTGTCGATCCTACTTCCTCGGGAGCCACCTTGTTCGCCGATCACACCCCGGAGTCTGCACCCCCCGCCGCCCGCCCCGCGATGACGGCCACCGCGAAGAAGTTCGGCCGCGTGCCGTCCGCCGTCGCCCGGCTGGCCACCTCACCGGAACTGCTCAACGGCTTCCTCAAGCTCAGCGCGATCTTCGAGTCCACGACCCTGACGGCGCTGGAACGCGAAGTGCTGATCATGACGGTGGCCGCGCGCAACGAGTGCCACCTCTGCGTGGCGATGCACACGGCCACCCTGACCCGCCTGTCCGCCGCCCCGGAACTGGTGGCGGCGCTGCGGGCGGAGGCCCCGCTGCCGGAGCCGCGGCTGGAGGCGCTGCGCGTCTTCGTCCACGCGGTCATGGACACCCGGGGCGAAGTCCCGGCCGAGGGGCTGGAGGCGTTCACCGGCGCCGGCTACACGCAGCGGAACGCCTTGGAGGTGGTGCTGGGGATCGGGACGTACACGCTGTCGACGTTCGCCAACCGCCTCACCCGCGCCCCGCTCGACGACGCCTTCGCCGAGCACGCCTGGCACGCGGCGTAAGTCCGACGCCAACCCGCGTGCGGCGATCGCGAAAAAATCTTCGCCGCCCGTGTCCGGTCCTCCGCGCCGGCTCCGACTCCCCGGCAAACAGACCACGGAGAAGGAGCGGACATGGAGAAGCCGGCCGGACGGCGGGAGTGGCTGGGACTGGCGGTGCTGGTGCTGCCCACCCTGCTCGTCGCGATGGACATGACCTCGCTGTTCCTCGCGCTGCCGCAGCTGAGTGCGGATCTCGGCGCGAGCAGCACCGAACAGCTGTGGATCACCGACAGCTACGGCTTCGTCGTCGCCGGGTTCGTCATCACCATGGGCACGCTCGGCGACCGGATCGGGCGGCGGCGGCTGCTGCTCGCGGGCGGCGGGGCCTTCGGGCTCCTGTCGATCGTCGCCGCGTTCTCGACCGGGCCGGTGATGCTCATCGTCGTGCGCGCGGCGCTCGGGGTCGCCGGGGCGACGCTGATGCCGTCGACGCTCGCCCTGATCACGAACATGTTCCGCGACGAGAAACAGCGCGGGAAGGCCATTTCGATCTGGGCCACCTGCCAGTTCGCGGGCGGCGCGACCGGTCCGGTGTTCGCCGGCTTCCTGCTCCAGCACTTCTCGTGGGGCTCGGTGTTCCTGGTCGCCGTCCCGGCCGTCGCCGTCCTGCTCGTCGCGGGCCCGTTCCTGCTGCCGGAGTTCCGCGCGCCGGCGTCCGGGCGGCTGGACCTGCCCGGGGTGGCGCTCTCGCTGACCGCGGTGCTGCTGGTCGTGTTCGGCCTCAAGCAGCTGGCCACCGGCTCGCTGGTCCTGCCGGTCGCGGCGATCGCCACCGGGACGCTGCTGGGCATCGTCTTCGCCCGCCGTCAGCTCACGACGGCCTCGCCGCTGCTGGACCTGCGGCTGTTCCGGAACCGCCCGTTCACCGCGGTGCTGGTCGCGCTGGTGTTCGCCGGGGTCGCGATGGCCGGTGTCGGCCTGCTGGTGACGCAGTACCTGCAGAGTGTCCTCGGCCACTCCCCGCTCGTCTCGGCGCTGCTGTTCGCCCCGATGGGCCTGGGCGTGGCGGCGGGCACGATGACGGCACCGGCGTTGACCCGGTTCGTCACCCCGGCCACGGCGATCGCGGGCGGCCTGGTGGTGTCGGCGGCGGGCAGCCTCCTGCTGGCGGTGACCGACGGGCTGCTGCCGGTCGTGGTGGGCATCACGGTGCTGACGCTGGGCACGGGCCCGCTGTTCGCGCTGGGCATCGGCCTGGTGGTGGGATCGGTCCCACCGGAGCGCGCGGGCTCAGCGGCCTCGATGGCGGACACCGGCAACTACCTGGGCGGATCGCTGGGCATGGCGTTGATCGGCCTGACGGCGGCGGCGGTGTACCGCGGCATGTTCCCGGCGGCCACGACCCTGGCGGTCGACGTCACCCGGCCGGCGGTGGCCGAGCAAGCGAAGGAGGCGTTCACGACGGCGCTGAACGTGACGGGCGTGATCGCGGCGGTGCTGTTCGCGGGACTGGCGCTGCTGGTGACGACGATGCGCCGGACCACGGCCGAGGTGGTGGAGCCGGCCATGGCGGAGTGAAGGTGAGCAGCGCCCCCGATGCCCTCGGGGGCGCTGGTCTGGTGGGCGCAGCGCAGGTCTACGCAAGCCTTCCCCACCGCGTCAAAAAGGTCCTGGACCTAGCCACAGCCTGGCCAAATCAGTCTGAGTCGCCTGACCGAAAGCCCGTCAAGATCCGGACAGCCCGACAGCTCAGGATCGACGAGGTGGACGCCCTGGTGATCGCCTTTCGTGGCGGAGCGACGGTCGCCGAGTTAGCCGCGACGTTCCATGTCTACCGCACGACCATCGGACAGCACCTCAGGTCGCGCGGCATCGACACGAAGTACTTCGCCCTCAGTCCTGATGAACTACGGGAGGCCGTGCAGCTCTACGGGCAAGGCTGGACAATCGCTGATCTGGCCGCTCGCTATGAGGTCGGCAACGAGACCATCAGGGCTCGGCTGGTTGCCGACGGGATCACGATCCGGAGCCGGGGTCGCCGACGAAAGATTGCTTAACAAGTTTCAACCGCGTCCCCACCGCTGCCGCCCCCGTTCAACACGCCTCCGAGCTCCCGTCATGTTGAGGCGAAAGTTGATCATTTCGACGCTGACTCCAAAGTGGGTCGCCGCATCTTCAACCGTGCGCCAACGTCGCTCTCGCGCGATCTCCAAGGCCGCGTCCTCAGTCACCAAGAGAACCGCGCCGAGCCAAGAGGCCTCGTCTTCAAGATCCTGGTCCCAATGACGACAGCCACGATCATCGATCGCGGGCGTGGGCGGATGAAAGAGGAGCGCGTGGGCTTCCTCGTGAGCCACATCGCTGTTTTGACGCGGCGGAGTGTGACTGTCATTGTGGACAATGACTCGCTTGTGACCCCGAAAGACTGTCACTCCCGAGAAAACTTGCGGCTCGACTTCCAGCAGATGCGTCACCGACGGAGCTGTGTCTTGCAAGACCGACAGCGGCCACACCTCGATCAGCAAGTGCTCGGCGAGCACCCAGGGATCGAGTCGATCCAGTGCGCCGAGGCCCAACTCCCAGCGCACCTCCTGTGCGCGGGAGTTAGCTTCGGTCTTAAAACCTCGACGGAAACCCATGCGTTCTAGTCCTTGTGCCGCAACCGTTCGTAGGTCGCCTTAATCATCTCGTCGAGCGCCGTCGCCGCCTCGTTCGACAGGTTGCGATCGCTCCGCAGGTAGGTAGAGATCATCGCTAGCGGCTCAGGTTCGGGCCGACCTTCCTCCGACCGGACGTAGTCGTCAGCGTCAAGCCCTGACCACGCCACGAGAGCAGCGAGACCATCCACATCAGGTCGCTTGCCCTGTGCCATCCGAGTCAGCGTTGAGGCACTCACGCCCGACTCGCCGGCCACCTGCTTCCAGTTGAGTTTTCTCGCCTGCCGAACACTGTCCAGCGCTGCGTAGAAGGCCTCAGCGTCGAACCATCCCTTCTTGACCATGTCACCTCCAGTCGATTGCGATCTTGCAATCAACAGCCTTAGTTGGTACAGTTCGACTATAGCAATCGGACACCGATTGCACAACGCTAACTACGGAGGTAGAGATCATGTCCAGCACACTAGAACAGCAGGTCGAGGCCCACGGCCGGACCGTGGAGATCCGCGTCAACAAGAAGCCGGTCGAGGTCAAGGGGCCGCGGGTCACCGGTCTGGAGATCAAGCAGGCGGCCATCGCGCAGGGCGTGAAGATCGAAGTCGACTTCATCCTGTCGGAGGAGCTGCCGTCGGGCGAAACCAAGGTCATCGGCAACGGTGACGTGGTCACGGTGACCAAGCACTCCAAGTTCACCGCTATCGCCGACGACGACAACTCCTGACCGAGGGCATCGAGATGACCCCCGAAGTCACCCAAGCCATCGAGGAAATCCGCGCCGGATTTCCCGAGGCTGACGTCGAGGTCACCGAAGAGGCTGACGGAGGCGCTGTCGTCTTCGTCAGCCCGGTGGACCCCGGCCCCCAGTACCAGCAGCGCGAGACCTGGATCGGGTTCCGGATTACGTTCCAGTACCCGTACTCCGATGTGTACCCGCACTTCGTCCGGCCCGACCTCACGCGCGTCGATGGAGCCGCGCTGGGCGAAGGGACCACTCCGACACCGTTCGAGGAGCGGCCCGCCATCCAGATCTCACGCCGGTCAAACAAGCTGAACCCCGAGACAGACACTGCGTTGCTCAAACTACAGAAAGTGCTGACATGGTTACGCAGTCGATGACACTTCCAGCAAGCCTCCACGTCCCGCCGGCCCTGGCCGAGCAGCTGTTCAGTCACCTCTTCCCTGGGGACGGTGACGAGCACGGCGCCGTCATCGGAGCCACCGTGGTGGAGACCCAGAGGGGCACCCGTTTCCTCGCGCGACGCCTCTACCTGGCAAAAGACGGTGTCGACTACGTTCCCGGCAAACGGGGTTATCGGATGCTGACGGCCGCATTCATCCGCGACCGCATCAAAGACTGTGAACGCGAAGGGCTCGCCTACTTCGCGGTGCACTGCCACGGCGGCACCGACCACGTCGACTTCTCCCGCGACGACCTGGCGTCGCACGAACGGGGATACCCGGCGCTGCTCGACAATCTCGAACACCATCCCGTGGGCGGCCTCGTCTTCGCCCGCAACGCCGCAGCCGGAGACATTTGGCTCCAGGACGGCAGTCGCGTCGAACTCAATGCGACTGTATTCCACGGTGCCCGCCGACGCGTCTTTCAGCCTGCGCCCGCCCCGAAGCCGGCAGCTGATCCGACCTACGACCGCCAAAGCCGACTCTTCGGTGATCGCGGCCAAGCCGTCCTCGCCAGCCAGAAGGTCGGCATCGTCGGTGTCGGCGGCGCAGGCTCCCTGGTCAACGAGTACCTTGCCCGGCTCGGCGTCGGTCACCTCGTTGTTGTTGACCCAGACCGGATCGAGCTCAGCAATGTGCCTCGTGTGGCCGGCAGCCACCGGCGGGACGCGCTGCCGTGGCTCACCAAGCCAGAACGGCCCCAGTTTCTTCGCGCGCTCGGCCGGTGGCTAGCGACGCCGAAGGTTAGGGTTGCCCAGCGAGTCGCGCGGCAAGCCAACCCTGAGATCGGCTTTGACGCCATCCGCGGTGACGTCACCCTGGACACAGTCGCCGCCAGCCTCACTGATTGCGACTACGTCTTCCTCGCTGCCGATTCGATGCAGGCACGCCTCGTCGTGAACGCCCTCGTCCACCAGTACCTGATTCCGGCCGTCCAGGTGGGCGCCAAGGTGCAACTGGACAAGGCCGGGACCGTGACCGACGTGTTTAGCGTAGTTCGCCCTCTGACTCCAGGGCTGAGCTGCCTGTGGTGCAACGAACTAATCAAACCAGCCAAACTGCAAGAAGAAGCACTCACTCCGGAGCAGCGACGACAGCAACGCTACGTTGACGACGTGGACGTACACGCACCCAGCGTCATTACGCTCAACGCCGTAGCCGCCGCTTACGCCGTCGACAATTACCTCATGTCGACTGTCGGCTTGAGAGCCACGGACTATCGGGAACGCTGGACCAGATTTCATCCTCTCACGTCGACTGCGTTCGACCGCGTAATCCATGAAATACCTCGCTCGGACCAAAGCTGCCCCGAATGCGGAAGCAACGGTCGCCTGAGCGCGGGTGGCCAGCGACGGCTACCGGTCAAGAGTACTGCCGGGGTCTAGTCAAATGACGCCATGAACGATATTCGAGATGCAGGTTAATGCTTTCGTCGCAGTGCTTTTGATACCTCGCCCACAACCTGAGTGGGCGATTTGGCACAACAAGAGCTTGGTATTAATACTCGGGAGTAGCTGACCAGAACTGAGCCGATTTGATGCCAGTGAAGGAAGCAATAAGCTGACGACTTATTAATCCATATCAGTCAACAAACATGGCAGATGATCATTAAAATCCCCGACCGTTTCGAGTCGAGGATTGAGTATACTTCCTAGTAGCCGCGACGTACAGACCGAGCATCCTCGTTGAAGAACTCTTCTTCTTCCCTGTACAGATCGACTTTCCACTTTGGCAGCTCTCTCGCTCGAGCCACTGCATTTTTTACTGCCTCGTCACCTTCTCCCGAAGTAGACCTTTCAACAAACCAAGTAGGCAATTCGTAAGACATCGCGTTCACCATGCCCCTTCCGCAGTCCGGCATGGCGCCTTGCCAGCTCGGGCCACTGCCCCAACAATGGTCCAAGTTGGCTTATTTAAATAATACGATTAGATTGACACTTATACAAGCGCTTAATATCCCCGACGCACGGACTCAGCTTCCTCCACGAATGGCTTTCGCTCCTCCTCGTAGAGATCCTTTTTCCACTGCGGCAAGTTACTTGCCTGCTCGCGTGCCCGACTCACCGCCTTGCTCGTCTCAACAGAACGAAAGGTGCGACCACCAGACGTTTTGCGTTCCGAATTTGTCACTGTTCCATCTCCTCATTTTCATCAAGGGGAACAAGGGGCAAGATTGCGATTCCTTCTCGCTCAGAAACGCTCAGCAGTGGTCGAAGATAACCCGCCTTAGGCAAGGCTGTATTCAACGGTTGCCGAACAACCTCACCACGGCTATCTTTTCGTCGATATTGCTGCTCAACAAAGAGACGCCTGTACGCTCGGGGAGAAACTCCAATAAAGGGGTCAACGGAAACAGATGCTATCTCTGTCGATTGAGAGTCGTGAATCGACTTTCCGATAGCAAGCGCGTCTCCGTACATCGCAACAGAGCGGCTTTTTGGATAAGGTTCGATATATACGACTTTCCAGACTCCTGCTGCAATTATCTCCTTCATGCACAGATGACAGGGGTATGTCGTACAATACAAATAGGCGCCTTTGGGTGAAACGCCCCTACGACCCGCATCGAGTATTGCGCTCATCTCGGCATGAACAGGACGTTGAAATTCAAGTAACGACATCAAAGGAGATTTTTGGACCTCAAGAAGTGCTATTGCTTCGTCAGCGAGCCCGTCAGGGTCTATCTCCGCCTTACCCGCCTTTTCTTCACTTAGCCATCCATCGGCCGCGAGCGCCAGTACAGTACTCGCAGCCAAATCGTGCACTGTTAGCTCACTGTAATCGTTGCCTATATCCGCATCACGGCCCCCAATACTTTCTCCGGTGTATTGGCCGCCGCCTGCTTTCGGAGCCTCATTGACCCCCACTGCGACGATCTCGCCACGTTCGGTCGCCATACAGGCCCCTACTTTTCGGCTGAGCGATGACGAAATGGCTGCAGTTCCGTCCGCCAGATACATGGCATGCTCCGACGACGAAGGAACAATATTCTCGCCGAATAACACTCGCACAAACCGACGAACCTGTCGCTCTTGCTCCATAGGATCGTCGCCGGAAATGATCACGTCCGCCATCGGAAAGGTCTTGAGAACATTCTGGCCATAATCATGTTCAGAGGCCGTAACAGCCTGATTTTCATCCCTTGCAATCATTTCATTTGCAAGAGACCCAGCTCTGTCATTCGCGCATGATGAGCGAGATGCTTTGATTGCCGCCTGCAACCGCACTCTGCGCATAGACTCTTCCGAGTAGATCGCCACGCTATAGAAAGCGTCACCATACGTGTGCCGTAACAGTGTTACTTCTTCCGGCCGCTTGAGCGAACGAATTACCCATGCACGTCTGCGCGAATACGGATTATCAGCTCGCCGATGAACAATCTCTTCTATTCCTAATCGAGCGACCGCAGACCGATCACTAAGCTCTTTGCATAGCTCATTTCCAAGTTCTACAAGCTTCGCAGTACGGAGGTCACGATACTGGGGGATCTCGCCTTCATATCGCGCCGCCAACAAGTCACTAAGGCGAATGGGTTCCGACGAATAATTATATGTCCGCAGTTCACTCTCAAGCATGGCTACAAGATGATCAGTTGGCGCCCCAAGTGGAGTGATGAGTGCGATGCACAGTTCAGGACCAGCAGCTTCGCGCTGCTCGTCGTTCCCTACGGCCCGCGCTTCACTCATGATGACCAGCCTGACATATTGAAGTTCCAACAACTAGTATCTCTACTCGATCGGCTGAGGCCCGTTGTTACCAACAGTCATCAAGCGTAGTGTAACAGTTACAGAAGTGTTAAGTTCTTGGCCGCTGCGTCCTGGCCCTGGGGCTTTGCCACTCATAGTTACAGGTCGTAGCCGCCGTCGCCGCCCTTGCCGCTCGTCACGGCTATCACCCGCAGGTCCCTGACAGCGTGGCATCCACACACTTGACACCGATCTCTCTGCTCGCTCGCGGGCTCCGTACGGTTGCGGTGGTTCATTCGAGCCAGCAGTCGATCGCGCCCGTAAGCTCGGTGCATGACCGCCCGTAGCGCCGAGACCACCGTCCGCACGCCAGACGGCCTCAACCTGGTCGGCACGCTGGTCCAGCCGGACGGCCAACTGCGCCACGCCGTTGTTCTCGTGCACGGCGGTGGCGTCACGCGTCATGAGGCGGGCTTCTTCACTCGGCTGGCCGCCGGCCTGGCCGAGGGTGGCGTAGCCTCGCTCCGCTTCGATCTCCCCGGCCACGGCGAAAGCGAAGGGCGCCAGGAAGAGCTATCGCTCACCGGAGTTCTCAACGCCATCCGCGCAGCTCGGGCCCACCTCTGCCGGGAGACCAGTCTGACGTCGGCGTCGCTGGTGGCGGCCAGCTTCTCCGGTGGCCTGGCTGCCTACTACGCGGCCCGGCGTCCGGCCGATGTCGAGCGGCTGGTGTTGTTCAACCCGCTGTTGGACTACAAGCAACGCTTCGTGGATCAGAAGGACTTTTGGCAGGACGACTACCTGACTGACGAGGCCGCCCGCGACCTCGCCGAACAGGGCTTCTTGCCGCACTCGCCGAGCTTCAAGTTGAGTCGCGCCCTGCTCAATGAGGTGTTCTGGCTGGACGCCCGCGGGGCGCTGGCCGACATCCAAGCGCCCACGCTCCTCGTGCACGGCACCAAGGACACTTTCATCCCGGTGGAGTCCTCACGAGACGCAGATCACCGGCTGACCGCCCCGCACCGACTGCTTGAGCTCGAGGGTGCGCAGCACGGCATCGCCGTTCACGACGACCCGACGTATGCCGACCCGCAGAGCCAGGCGTGGCAGGCCGAGGTCATCGCCGCTGTCCGCGACTGGCTGACCGCGGCCGACTGACGTGCGGGGCTAGCTGGCGACGACCTCGCGCAGCTGCGTCACGGCAGGCCGGTTCGTCCAAGGCCGGAGGTGTTCCAGCACGCGGACCAGCTCCTGCTTCGTCCGCCGCGAGCTGGTGCTGTCAGCCCGCGCGGCCGACTCGACGCCGGTCCGGGCGGCCTCGTCCGGCTCACCGGCCAGCGCCAGCGAACCGGCCCGCAGCGACAAGAAGAACCCGTAGTCGCGCGGCGAAAACCGGTCTTCCACTAGCGACTCGTCGTACAGCTCCACCGCCCGCCGCGGTGCTCCGGCCTCGGTGTAACAGATCGCTGTCTGCATGGTCAGCAGCGTGTCGTTGTAGTGCGCTCCCAGCGTGGACGCCCCGTCATCGCGAGCACCCAGCAGCTGACGGGCCTGGTCCAGCTTCGGGGCCACGGCGTCGGCGGTGGCGCCGAGCATGACTTCCGCCCGCGCCTCCTGCTGCACCGACTCGGCTTGGACACGGTTCGGCAAGGACCACGGCCCGTGCTGAACCGCTTGGGCCAGTGTCAGCATCCGCTGTGGTTCGCGCTGGTCGAAGGCCAGCTGTGCCTTCTTGAGGAGGACATAGCCCTGCATGGCTGGGTCGTTCGCCTCTTGCGCCCACTCCATAGCCCGGTCGTACCAGTACAGCGTCCGGCCGAAGTCGCGCACGTCGCGGTACAGCCAGCCCGCGAACTCGGCACTTTCGGCTCCCAGCCTGAGCAGGTCGCGCCGGATGCTCGGCTTGACGTCCCGGGCGTGCTCTTCAATCGCACCCACCACCCCGAGCACGAGCGGCAAGGTCTTGGCCGGTCCGAGCGTGCCGTCATCCGACTTGCAAATGTCGAGCTGGCGGCTGAAGTAGTCGAGCACCGGGCCATCGAAGTAGCGGCGGGCGTCGGCCATGGCTTCGGCCACGCGGTGGAGGTCGTCAAGGCCGAGGGCCGGGAGGGCAGCGGCTGCGAAGCCGTTCGTGAGCAGCGAACGGCGGCTAAGCGGACTCATGGCGTCCCATTCCGCGGCTTGGGCCGCTGGAAGGTTGGCCTCGTCACCGGCGACGAGAGCAGGCGGCAGAAGTGACCCCAGGCCGCTGGTGGCGGCGGTAGCCCCGTCCAGCGGCATCAGTACGGGCCGTCCGTCCACGATAACCGGCAGGAGCAGACCGCCGCGCGGCGCGGGCGACGGTGCAGGACTCGGCGCGGCGGGCTCGTCGGCCGGGGCCGGCTCCGCGGGAACGCCAGCGGTGCCCTCCGCCAGCAGTTCTTCCAGCTTGGCGAGAGAAATACCCAGCAGCTTGGCCAGTTTCGGTCGCTTGTACGGCACGGGCTCGGCCTCGCCGCGCTCCCACGTGCCCACTGTCTTCATGTCCATGTCGAGAGCGTGGGCGAGTGACTCCTGGGTGTAGATGGCGGCCTTGCGTGCCCGGATCAGGCCGTGTCGCCGACCGCCCATGATCGTCTCCCCTCGATTACAGCGCGAGATCGTCACATTACCGCAGGTCAGACCGTCGACCACCCCATTGGACCGACATTCGCCCGGTTTCTTCCCCCTGGTGGACCAGGGGCGACCGCTCCATGGTCATTTCCGGCACCCCGGCGGCCGGTTGAACCGTCCCACGGGCCCCATCCTCCGGCCCGTTTGAGACACGGGTCCTGGCCGCCGGGGTGCTCCCAGAACCCACGAGCGAGGAAGCAGGGAGCGACATGGCGGCACGCGTAACGCATCTGAACTCCAAGCGGCAGCCCCTAACGCTGGTGCCTCGGTGCTGGCGGCGGGGCCAGCCGCTGATGCCGGTCACCGAAGCCCGAGTGCCGGAACCGGCCCAGCTGTACTCGCTCATCACCCTGACACTCCTGGTCCACGAACCGGGCCCGGCGGGCTGCGTGTGGTGCGACAAACCGTGGCCGTGCCCCTCCGCTCGTCAGGCGTACCGGCTGCGGGAGGGGTTCTAGATGCACCCCGACATGCCGCCGAAGCTCGAGACGCTGGCGGATGTGCTGCTGGCTCGGCCCTTCGTCGCCCCGCCGGCCGTGGACCCGCTCATGGCGTACGGCTACGTCAGCACCCCGCACGACGATCCCATGAACCGCCACGCGTACGCCGCTGTGCTCGACCTGTGGTGCTACACGGAAGGCTGGGTCTTCGGAGCGTGGTTCTCGGATGTGCTCAGTAAGCCGGATGAGGTAGTCCGCCCGGGCTTCACCGGCCTGATCGACGTGCTGCCCGTGTATCCCCGCACCGTCGTGCTCGTCGTGGAAACAGGCGCGCTGTCGCCTCAGGTGGGCACGGCCCTGGCCATGAAGGCGGTCATCCGCCGCACCGGTGCGGCCTTGCACGTCCTGGATGAGGAACTGGCTGAGGCCCTGACGTGACCGACGCCGTCTCGTCCGAAGTGGCGCAGTTGCTCACCAGCCTCGGCAGTGTCCATCGGGCCGTCCCTACGGTCATCCGCGAGCTGGCCACAAACACCATGCCGCCGGAGCAGCAGCGGATGTTCGCCGGGCTCCTCATGGAGCTGGCCGACCTCATGGTGGATCACGCGGGCGGCCGGGAGGACGTCACCGCCCCCAGTGCCCTGGCGGACCGCGTCGGCACCACCGGCCGCCAGCTGGTAACCGTCAGCGCCCGACTAAGGACGGGGACCAGCACGCCGGAGCAGCTGAACGAGGTTGCCCGGTTGCTGGTGGCACTGGCCGAAGTACTGGAGCTGTACGCGGGCAAGATGCCGACTGCGTCAGCCGCCACCGACCCGCCGGACGTGCCCGAGCCCCTAGGGCCGTGAACGGCGGGGCGCTGACGGTACTCGTCGTCATGGCGGTGCCGGTGGTCTGGATCGTCGTGTTGCTCATCTCGGACGCCCGGCACAACCGGCGCGTGCGGGCCCGGCCGGAGCGGACCGTGGACGGCATCCGCGAGCGGGTAGAGCGCGAACAGGCCGCAGCCGATTTCGCCAGCGCCCCCACCGAAGTCTTCCCGGCCATTCAGCCGGCCCCGGCCGATGAGCTCACCGTGGAGCTGCCGCCGGTCTTGCCGAAGCGGCCCCGGCCGTACGTCCAGCGACCGACGCCGTACCCGCGCCAGCCGAACCGCAGTCCTGATCCCGACCTTGTGGCACGAGTCCTTGACGGCCTGCGCAACCTGCCGGATCGCCCACCGCCGAGCTGGCCGAGTGGTGATCCGGACTCTTAAAGCCCTCCGGCTTGAACCGTCAGGTCGGAGTTTTGTTGATCCGAAACAGAAAGAGAGCCCTTGAAAGCCCAACTCACAACCGTGGCCGCCAGCCTCTTGGCCCTGACCACCACGGCCGTCATCCCGGCGGCCAGCGCCGACACGGGTGTCCAGCCCAACATCGTCGGCGGCACCGGCGCGACCGGCAACACCTCCTGGATGGCCTCGCTCCAGTACGACGCGCCGGACTACGGGCGCACCGCCTACCACACCTGCGGGGCCGTGCTGGTCTTCCGTCAGTGGGTCGTGACCGGCGCGCAGTGCGTCACGGACGACCCCTCGAACCCGCCGGGCCAGGTCCCCACGGACAAGAAGACGTTCTCGGTGCGGGTCGGCTCGAAAGATCGGACCAAGGGCGGCCAGGTCGCGAAGATCAAGCGCATCGTGGTGCGGGCCGGCTGGAACTGGGGTCAGACCGCTCCGGTGGAAGACCTGGTCATGGCCGAGCTGGACCACCCGCTCGACCTGCAGCCGCTGCAGCTGGCGCCCCGCGCCCCGCGACCGGGTACGCGCATCCGGTTGTACGGCTGGGGAGCGGACGACCCGGCGGTCCCGCCCACCAGCCTGCCGCGTCGGCTCCAGCAGCTCGACACCACCGTGGTACCGGCCGCGCGGTGCGCAAACGCCTTCCAGTCCGCCGGGGAGTTCTGCACCGACAACCCGCACGGCACGGACGGCCCGGGCAACGGTGACTCCGGCAGCCCGGCGGTGCAGATGGTGAACGGCGTACCGCAGTTGGTGGGGACGTGTAGCCGAGGCGGGTCCGCCGTTCCGGGTGAAGACACCACCGTCTACACCAGCGTGCCGGACTTCCGGCGGTGGATCTACGACGTCGCGCGTGACAACGCGTAGCTGCTGACTCTCAGGCCACCGGGCCGCCCGCCCCTCGGGCGGCCCGGTGGTTGGCCGTATCTCCAAGGAGCTGGAACATGGCCGGTGTCGAGGACCTCGCAGCCGCCGTCCGCACTGCATTGGGCAAGCTCTCACCGGCCAGCCTGGAGCAGGCGGCCGGGTGCCTCGACGAAGCCGTCCAGGCCCTGACCCAGACCGGCTCCCAGCAGCCCGAGATGCAGCAGGCCATCTCGGGCTTGATGAGCGTCGCGGAAGGTGTGACCAGTGTTCAGCAACTGGTGGCTCGGGCCAGTGGCCTGCTGACCACCTACCTGGACCGGCTCGGCACCGAGCAGCCAGCGGACGGCTCCACCAGCTCGTCCGCGCCGGCCTCGGACGAGGCCGCGGACACCCCCCAACCGGACTCCAACCCGCTGCCCGCCCGAGACGGCCAGCGCCTGGACCGCGAGCAGGCCGAAGCCATCCGCGCCCAGCTACCACCGACCGTGAAACCCGGCACGGGGCAGAAGACACATGGCTGCTGGGTGGACGAGCAGGGCCAGCCGCAGAGCGTGACAAGCGGTCAGGACAACAGTGCGGCGGCCGTCTGGGCACGCCTCCAGGCCTTGGGCATTCCGCTCTCCGGCCCGCCGACCGCCACGGCGGACGTCGAGCAGAAGGTGGCGATTCAGATGATCCAGCAGGGCCGCCAGCACGTGGACGTGGTCATCAACAACGAGCCGTGCCGCGGGCGCTTCAGCTGCGACACACTCGTGCCGATCATCCTGCCGGAGGGCTCTAGCCTGACGGTGCACGGAACGAACGGCTTTCGGAAGACTTACACAGGAGGAGCGAAACCGCCATGGTCGCGTTAGACATCTGGTACCGACAAGCCGGGCCGGACAACACGCACCCGGAGGGCGCGACGACGACCGTGGACACGGTGGACGAGCTGAATAATTTCATAGATGAAGTATTAGACGAAACCGAGGGGTATGCCGTGCCGCCCATGATCCAGGTGGCGGTGTCCGGCGACTACAACGCGCCGGTGCTCGATGTCGGCCTCGGGCCGGAGTATGGCTTTATTCAGTGCTTGTCGGCGGACGGCGGCTGGTCCCTCGGGGACGCGAAGTGCACCGGCCACGTGACGTACGACTACATGGCGCACGCACGGGAGATTCCAGCCAACGCCGAAATACCGCTGGAGCAGGTGCGCGTGGCCATGGAGCAGTTTCTGACCACAGGCACCAAGCCGAAAGCCATCTCTTGGCAACAGCCGGCGGACGCATGAACGTGCGGCTCGGGCCGTACCCGCTGTGTGAGGCGTGTCAGCGCACCAATGGCGGGCTGACGCACCTGCGACACCCGCAGCGGCATATCGAAGCCCATGGGCAGTCAGCCTGCGTGGACGCCGAGCTGGCCGATCTGCTGATGGAGCTGTGGGCCGTGTGCGTGACGAAGAGCTGTTGCCAGGACGAGGGCGGCCGGGCGTATGTGACACCGACCAGGGAGACGCGGGCGGCAGCGGAAGCGTGGCTGGTGGAGCGGGGCATACTATTTGAGGTGGATGAGCGCGGACGACTCCACCTGTCCACACTGCGCTAATTCCGCGGATTACTGGGATTTGTTCATCTCATTGCAAACTGCGACAGATATATCCATGCGTTAATAGTCCACCCGTCAACATCTCATTTGAACTTCTCGTCTCCGCGAGGTTCCCAGCGCCAGGTGAAACCCGAGAAGAGGGAGAAGGAATGGTATTTTCTACCGTCTACTGGACCGAATTCAACATAGTAAGAGCCATGATCCCGCACGTCGAAATCGATCAAGTCATACTCAGGCCTCCTCGCTGGACCTGATTGATTTTGGTAGACCTTCACGCTGCGCCCGATGGGGTCACCATCAACAAAAGCAAGACGAATGGAAGAAGTCTTCTCGCCAACCTCCCCTTTTAGAATTTTAATGTAAACATACTCATATCTGGGAGTGACGAATGTATTGGGCTTTGCGTTGACGATCGAATATTCGTATTCGCAGAATTCACCTGCTATTGCCTCAGGTATCGAATATTCAAGTACGTAAGGAGCCCTCCTCTCGGGCAAGAAAGTAACTTTCGGGATATGGCGGATTGCCAACGTGCCCTCGCCGGAGATGGTTTCAATACCAAACCTCTCCCTTGTGTCGGCCTCCCCCCAACGATCCCACAGGTAGAAATCTGCGCACTCTGCGAGGGTCAGTGGGCCGTCGAACTTGGGGACAATCGCTCTTCTTACATCCACACGCTCTAGTCGGCGGTCAACAAATCGATACGTAACATCCAGACGTTTGATTGACGCTGAATTAGGTTGCTTTCTCTGTGTCGCTACACTCTTATCGGCGGCGGACACTGCCTGCGGAATACTTACAGCTTCCACCTCGGACGAGGCATCCTCCTCCACCGAGTTAGCGTCAGTCGTAGCCGGATGAGCATCTTGCTTTAGCTTAGAGAGTGCAAAGGTGCGCGCTTCGTCGAGGTGCTCTGACAAATACAAAGTGAGGAGGTCTGCTGCCTCATAGGACCACTCGTTATTTTGGAATTCTTGAGCAGTCTTTCGGCTTACCTCTGGCCTGCCATAGGCGACGAGCCCAGCGAACAACCTGAAGGATTTCTCACCACGACGATTTTTTCGGTCATCCTCATCCAGCCACTCAGGGTTAAACTCAGCTATCTTCGCATTGATCTCGTCGTCCGCCACAAAAGCAAAGCCCAGTAATTCCCCCGCAGCTCGAAGGCCACTCTTATTAGCATAGTCAGATTTGTCGTAGTAATCCAAAGACGCCTTGATGAGACGCTTCAAGACATCGCCGCGCCACACGAAGGGAGTCGCATTATTCAGAGGCAGCCCCAGACGCCCGAACACAGCTTCATGCAGTGAGGCCACGTGCCGCATCTGTTCATGAGGATGGCGCGCGCGGCTTTTCGTCCTACCCATGATGACCGCCATTTGCCCTGCAAGGTCATCGCGACTCGGCCAAGCATCCACCGCTTCCTCCTTCTGCGACGCTTGCGCAGCGTAGCACCGGTCCAACAAGGCTGCGACTTTGCTATTGCGAATGTAGCTTTTTTATGTTAAAAATTCATGCGGGATCGGCCTTTGGTCAGGAGGCCAAATGTCACTAGTATTTGATGATACGGTCAGCAGTTTTTTCGATTACTTCTACGAACACCCTCAGAGCGTCTCAGGCAAGAAGGATGCGAACTCGCTCGAAGAGTGCATCAAAATATGGGTACTCGAGGAAGTTGCAACAAAAGCCTGTGGAGGCTCGTTCAAGCTTTACCTCGCCACAATCGCTGTAATTATTGGCGTATGGCATGACGCGCGACAGGAGTGCCCGAGTGAGGAGTATTGGGGCCTTTCTATCCCGTGGCGTATCCGACATGTGTTCAAAGACGGGCGCAGCGAGCCCCAAACTGACATCTTCGATCCGTTCTTCTTCAAGTGGAGCTCGATACCCGGTTAACGAAGTCGCTGCATGGCTTCTTGAATCGATCTAGTTTCATTACGCGTGCTTAAAACATCCACCTGCCCGATCCCACCCGCAAGCCTGCCCATTCTGGGCGGGCTTTTTCTGTTCTCAACAACTTCCGAACTTCCGATCAGGTTCCTAACGGCTTCCGAAGCTATTCCTTAGTGCGACTTTAGTTCCTTAGATGTACTTCCCTGCATTTATTCGCTGAGACTTCTTTCGTACCCACCGACGAAAGGAGGCAACAGAATGGCTCGCAACCGCTTCACCCCCACCGTTCGCCAGGTCGAGCGTGCCCGCGCGGCGCACCTCGAGGCGTCGCTGCCCGCGCTCGCCCGGGAGCTGCATGGTGACCACCCGCCCGTGGCGCACATGCCGCTGGTCAACGACGAGAAGGCCCGGCGCGCGACGCGCCGGGAGCTCACCGCGCTGCACCGACCGATCCGCGCCGCGGCGGTCGTCAGCAGCTAGTTCTGCTGCCGGACGCGCCGGGCACGTCCCGGCGCTCCGGTTTCTCTTCCCCCGTTCGCGCAACCTGCGCGGACGCCCGACAAGTAGAGGAGGTGCTCAAGTATGGAGATCATTCGGAGCGGTGGCCAGGGCGAACTGGTGCCGCAGCTCAACACCGCCCTGCGAAAGATGCCGCGGGAGGGACGTGAGCGCGTCATGGACGAGCTCATCGAGGGCTACATCAGTGCCGCGCGCGTCCAGGCCGCCGGCTGGGTGGGCTCGATTGGCATCACGCAGATCGCGAACCTGGAGGCCATGGAAGCCCAGCAGGCCGCGGCCAGCCCGATCCGGGCCGAGGTGTACGCCAGCATCGTCGAGGACGTGGCGCTCGTCACCCGCCACGCCGTGCGGCGGCTGGGTGGTCGCCCGTGATGACGGCCGTGTGGGTGTTCGCCGGGCTCGGCGTGCTGTTCGCTCTGGCCATCCTGCTGGTCTTGGCGATGCTGGTGGAGGATGCGTACTACCGGTATCGGCCTCGCTGGCGCATGTACCGGCGGGTGTTGGCGGAAGACCTGGCGGCACTGCGGGCGTGGGCGCAGATGACGCGAGCTCACCTGCGGGCGGTTCGCGAGATGGCGCGCGAGATGGAGCGTCAGTCTGGCGGTGATCGCCCGTGACCGCGTTCGAGCTGACGGCCGACGAGCCGGACACGTCCGGCTCCGCGCCCACCGACGCACACCGGGCCATGACCGCGCTCCTGGCGCGCGTCGTCATCGAGGTGGCCCGCCGCCGACAGGACGAGCTTTCCGGCTTGACGGAGACTCTTCAAGACCGGGTGCTGGTCACGACGGGTGAGACCAGCCGCCGGGCGTACGGCTGGTTTGAGCCGGACGCCTGGCGGCACGGCGAGCAGGCGGTCAGCGAGCTGTTCGTTAACGCTGACTTCGCCGATCACGCCAAGTGGATCAGTCCGGCCGAGAACGTCCTCGTGACGCTGCTGCACGAGGCGTGCCACGTCTACGCCGATGCGAACAAGATCAAGGACACCTCCCGGGACGGCCGGTACCACAACCGCAGGTTCGGCGAGTTGGCCTTGTGCATTGGGCTGCAGATCGAGCGGGACCGGCAGACCGGCGTCCGCACGCCGCAGCTGTCGGCCCGCGGCGCGGCGGACTACCGCGACCTGATCGAACATTTGGAGAGCGGGCTCGTTGTTGTCCGGAGGCCGCGGACCCTGGCCGACGCGGACGCCGAAAGCTCGAAGAGCGCCCCGGAGGCGTCGGCGGACGGCTCCGGGCTGGCGGCGGGCCCGGCGGCGCCGGCTCCGCGGGCAAGGTACGTGTTCGCTTCATGCGGGTGCCGCATGGGCCGGAGACCGGTCACGTTGCGGGTCGCTCAGGGCTCATGGCGGCCTGGCGTCATCCGCTGCACGGCCTGCGGCCAGCCGTTCACGGACGGGGGGGTGTAGGGGTCCATGCCGACGAACACGCTGCTCATCCTGGGCCGCACCCTGACCGTGCTCGGCGGCCTGGTGCTGCTGGGCGTCGTCGTCCGGTTGTCGGTCGCCGTGCTCGAAGCGACGCTCCCGCCCGTCCTGATGAACGGCCTGGCCGCCGGGTTCGCCACCTTGGTCAGCATCCTGAACCCGGCCATGGGCTCGCTCATGGCCCTCTTCATCATCGTGGGGCTGTGCTACATCGCGCTTGGGCGGCGGCGATGAGTCGCCGGACCGGGAACGCTCGAGGCCGCGTGGTTCGCACGCTCGTCGGCCTGACGATGGTCGCGGCGGGCGCCATCGTGCTGCAGCCGCTGGCCCAACTGGTGCTACCGCTGCTGGTGGTGGCCGTGATCATCGCGTGGTTGGTACGAACGTTCAAACGGTCGTAGCTACCAATCGCTTCAAAGCGCGAACTGTTCTACCGTGACCCGCGACAGAAAATGAGCACACGTAAGACCAGTCAGTGTCAATAGCGTCAGGACGCCCCAACCCCGTTGTCTGCACCTATTGACAGTTACCCTACAGAATTTAACGTCAACTTTCCTCTGGCGTTTCTCTGAAAGTTTGGACCGCCGGTCGGTTTTTTACATGTGGAAAAGCTAATTGCTTTACTTATTATAGTTCCGGAATAATAGAAAGCCTGAGTGCAAAGCCGTCCCGACTATGGAAAGAAGATGCGCAAACATCTTCTTCGCAGTCAACGCCGGAACGGGCAGCGCATCTCAGGTATGACACACAATAGCCCGCAAACGGGTACTACTGTGCTTATTTATTGAACAGCTGACAGCTACCTAACGTCAAGGCTGGTTTTTGTTCGGTAAGCGCAGTATGTATCCCTCGTTTCGGGCCGACCTGAAAGGAGGGTTTTCTATGTCTCAACCTAACGTCGAGAAGGAGGTCCGCGTCACGGCGCAAGAACGCGCCCATCCAAGTCTTCGCGTGCTGGCCCGCGCCTGCATCGCCCTGGCTCGTCACGAGCTGGCCACCGGTCGAACCGCTCCGGCCACGACCGAGCCCAGCGGATCGGAGGCGGATCATGATTGAGCTGACCTGGCTTGAGGCCGTGCCGCCGCGAGACGCCGCGTTTGACGACCTGACGCAAATGGTGCGTGTGCTGGCGGCTCGACCCCATCACGGCCTGCGCCGGCTACAACCGCTCGTGGTGTTTGAACTCTGGCTGTCGGCGGACCGGGCGCGCTGGCTCGTCGGCATGGAGCCGCAACTGGCTCATACCCTGCCCGGTGAGCTGACCGCCCAACTGCCCCAGCTGACTTTGACGGAGTCTCGCCAACCGGTCCGGCCGGCCCCGGTGACGGCGCGGGAGCTGCGCCTCACCAGCCTGATCTACCCCCTACGCGTGACCACCGCCCGCGCCGTCACGGCCGGGCTGTTCCAAGCTCAGCGCCAGCTCGGCTCCGGTGAGGCCGTCGTGCTGCAGTGGGTGGTGGGACCGAGTCAGACGTCTACGCGCGTACCCGTCGCGGACGGCCCGCTCGAACTGCTCGGCTTTGCGACCCGCCGTGAGCCGTCCGGCGACGAGCAACGCGCCTGGAAACAGAAGCTGGCTGAGCCGCTGTTCGGCGTCCGCGGCCGGGTTGGGGCGGTAACGAAGGACCCCCGCCGCGCGGCTGAGTTGCTGCGCCCGGCGGTGTCGGCGCTGTCGCTGGTCAGCGGGTCACACAGTCGCCTCTACGCCAGTCCGCAGTCGAGCAAGACCGCCACCCAGCTGCACCAGGTCATGGGCCGGATGCGGTCCTGGTCGGGCATCGCCAACGCTGCCGAGCTGGCCGTCATGATGGGCTGGTGTCTCGGTGGCCTGGAGGTCCCCGGCGGCGCCGGACGGTTCGCTCCCGCTCCCCCGAGCCTGCTGCGCACCACCCCGCCCCGGCCGGCCACCGCAGGTCGCCCGCTCGGCGTCAGCCCACACCCGGCCTCCCGTGGTCAGAGCGTCTGGCTGCCACCTGCCAGCTATGCCACCGGCAGTCACGTCATTGGCCCGACCGGGCGGGGAAAGTCCACGCTACTGACGCACTGGGCGCTGGCCGAAGCCCGGGCTGGCGGATCGGTCGTGGTTCTGGAGCCGAAAAGTGATCTTGTCACCGACATCGCCGCCCGACTCGGCGAGCACGGCAACGTGGTCATCCTTGAGCCCGGCACGAACGGCCCGGCTATTGGCTTCAATCCGCTCTCAGGGCCACGAGCGGACGCCGAGCGACGGGCCGACGCGGTCCTTGGTCTGCTGCGTGAGGTCTTCGGCTCGGCCATCGGTCCCCGGTCGGCGGACGCGCTGCTGCACGGGCTCATCATGGCTGCCCGGTTGCCAGACGGGACCCTGTGCGACGTCGGTCCGATCTTGAGCAACCCCCGCTTCCGGCGGACCATCGCGCCCCAGGTCGGCGACCCGCTGACCATCTCGCCCTGGCTGGCCTGGTACGACAACCTGTCCGAGGAGCAGCGCACGCAAGTCGTCATGCCGGTGCGAAATAAGCTGAGTGCTTGGACCGCGAGACCGGCGATCCGTCACCTGCTCGGCCAGTCGGCGCCGAAATTTGACCTGGCTCAGGTCTTCGACCGACCCACTATTCTGCTGGTGAGTCTCAACGCCGGAGTGCTCGGTCCGGAAACCACCCGCTTGCTCGGCAGCTTGCTGCTCCAACAGTTGTGGCACCACGTCCAGCGCCAGACCACTCGACCTGCCGCGTACCGCCGACCGGTCACGGTCATGATTGACGAGTTCCAGACCTTCACCGCCGGACTGGACTTCGCCGACGCCCTGGCCCGGGCGCGCGGCGCGGGCGTCAACATCGTCGCCGCTCATCAGCACCTCGGGCAGCTCACCCCCGAGCTACGGAGCGCCGCCTTGGCGAACCTCGGGACGCGAGTGGTCTTCCGGCCGGCCGAAGAGGACGCCCGACCTCTATCCCGCGTGCTCGGTGAGCCCGTCACGCCGGAGGACCTGACCAGCCTCGGCGCGCACCACGCCGCCGTGAAGACGACGGTGGCGGGCACCACGCTCCCGGCCTTCGAGGTCGTCACCCCGCCCCTGCCCGACGCATTGCGCGATCCGGTCGAACTGCGCCGGTTGAGCGCCGAACGGTACGGCGCCGATCCGGTAGCTATCGACGCCGGGTTGCTTGCTCGGTGGGCCGGACAAGCTCCGCCGGACGGCCCGGTCGGGGTGCGGAGGACCAGCCGGTGAACGCGCGCGACAGCTTCACCCGCCCTACCGCTCGCCCTACCGGTCCGCTGGAGCTGATTCGCTCCCGACGTGCAGGAATCCGCGACTGCCGCCGCCGACACATAGCCACTCCCGGAGGTGTCCGATGAGTGGCCGTGGACGCGCCGGACGGCTGGCAGCCCGGCTCAGTGACCGCGACCTGGCGATCTTGCGCGACCTGCGCGAGCTCCGGCTGATGACCGGTGGTCAAGTGCTCCGCCAGCACTTCCCGGACGGCCACGCCGAAACGCAGAGCCGCAAGGCCCGCGCGGCGCTCGCCCGCTTCCACCGGCTCGGGCTCGTCATCCGGCTTCGGCGGCGCATCGGCGGGGTGCGCGCGGGCTCACAGGGCTACGTGTATGGCCTGACGGGCCTTGGGCTGGCGGTGCTCGATGTCGGCAACCCAGCCCCGCCGCGCCACCGCCGGGACGTCGAGACCAAGCCCGCCTTTGCGAATCACGCGCTAGCGGTGGCGGAGTTGCGGGTCCAGCTGACCGAGTTCGGCCGCCAGCACTCCACGGCGACGGTTGACTTCGCCGCCGAACCGCTGTGCTGGCGACGCTTCCCCGGACCTGGCGGCGAGGTCATCACCTTGAAGCCGGACGCCTTTGTCCAGGTTGACCGGGACGGCTACGAACTGACGTCGTTCGTCGAGGTCGATATGGCGACCGAGAGCCTGCCGACGATCCGCCGCAAGCTGGACGTCTACGTCGCGTACTGGCGCAGCGGCACCGAGCAGGCCGCCCGCGGCGTGTTCCCGCGGACCTGGTGGAGCGTGCCGACGACGGCCCGCGCCGAAGCTATCCAGCACGTCATCCGCCGGCTGCCCGCCGAGGCCCATTACCTGTTCGCGGTCTGCCTGGCCGACGAGGCCGTGACCCGCCTGACCGCCCTACCTAACGACGAAGGAGGTGCCCGATGACCCTGACCCCTGACCAGTTTGTTCGCCACATCTTGATCGGCGACGTCCGTCAGCGACTGCGCGAACTGCCGGACGCGTCGGTGGACTGCGTCATCACCTCCCCGCCGTACTGGGCGCTGCGCGACTACGGCCACCCCGGGCAAATCGGGGCCGAGCCCACGGTGGACGCCTGGGCTGACACCATCGCCGCCGTCTGTACCGAGCTGGCCCGCGTCCTGACCCCTACCGGCGCGTTGTGGTTGAACCTTGGCGACAGCTTCTCCCGCCACGAGCGCGAGGGCGCGGCCAAGAAGAGCCTGCTGCTCGGGCCGCAACGCGTCGCCCTGCGCCTGACGGCCTCCGGCTGGCTGCTGCGCAACCAAGTGATCTGGGCCAAGCCCAACCCGACGCCGTCCAGCGTCCGAGACCGCTTCACCGCTAGCCACGAACTGCTGTACCTCCTGACCCGGCAGTCGCGTTACTTCTTCGATCTCGACGCAGTGCGGGAGCCCGCCCGGACCGCGCCCGCCGGCTCCGCGGTCAAGGCGGCTCGGACCTACCTGACGCGCGAGGCCGTACCATCCTTGAACGGCGGCAGCAGTCCCCGAGTGGACTTGAACCAGGGACTGGCCCAGATGAAGACCACGGGCCTGGCCAGCCACCCACTCGGCAAGAGCCCCGGCGACGTCTGGACCATCCCGACGGGCAGCTACCGCGGCGCGCACTTCGCGACGTTTCCGCTGGCGCTCGTCCGGCGGCCGCTGTTGACCACCTGCCCCGAACGCGTCTGCGCCGTCTGCGACTTGCCGTGGCGTCGCACGCCGCAGCTCGTCGACGGCCGCCAGCTGGCCACCGGGCCGCTGACCCCGAGCTGCCCGCACCGGCAGTTCCGCGCCGGACGCGTCCTCGACCCGTTCATGGGCGCGGGCACCGTCGCCCTGGCGGCCGAAACCTACGGCCGCGACTGGGTCGGGATTGAGCTCAACGAGGCGTACGCCGCGCTGGCCGAGGCGCGTCTCACCGCTCACCGGGCTCAGGCGGCCAAGGTCGCATGAGCCTGGGAAGGCCCCGCTTTGTCGGCGGCGTGGGGCCGCTCAAGTTGTCGCTTCGCAGGCACCGGTCTGCGAGGTGTGAGCGGTCCCACCAACGCCGAGAAGAAAGGCACCGTCATGTCCGAACCCCGCTCCAACGTGAAGACGCTGGGCGTCAAGTTGCCCGACGCGCTGCACGCGCAGTTCTCGTTGGTGGCTCAGCTCGACCAGATTTCGCTGGCCGATGCGGTCCTGCGAGCCGTCGAGCAGTACGTGGCCACCAAGCGGCAAGAGCCGGACTTCGCCGCGCGGGCAGCGGCAGCGCTCGAGGAGATCGAGCGTGAAGCCGCCGCCCGGCGGGGCGCCATTGAAGGCCTGTTCGGCGAAGCGCCGGACAAGCCCGAGGCCCCGAAGTCGACGTCCCGACGCAAGAGCGCGACCAGCGAGAGCGAGTAAACGCCGCTCGCGCGTTACCCGGTACGGGATGGCAGCCATGAGCCGCCATCCCGTACCACCCCTCCTTCTAAAGGACATCCTCAATAAGGACAGGAATACCTTTCTTGGCACTTGCAAGAAAGGCTGAGAAAATGATTATGGAGGCGGATTCGAGAGTTAATCCGAGGCAAAAGGAGGCACCCATGAGTGAACCATCTACCGCACTGACCGCCGTGTTCTATCTGCGCACGGCCAGCAACCGAGCCGGAGACATCTTCACAGGCATTGCCCGGCAACGAAGCATCTGCCAGCAACGAGCCAATGAGCTGGGCCTGCGCGTGCTCGGCGAGTACACCGATCGCGGCACCACCACCCGCCCGGACGGCCAACCCGGCTTGGCCGAGCTGCTGAGCGACCTTCCCGCGCTGAAACCCGACTACGTCATTACGTTTGACCATAGTCGCCTCGCCCACAAGATGGCGCACTACGCCAGTATCGCGTGGAGCATTGCCAAAGCTGGTTCTCGACTAGAGATCGCCTCGCAGCCACATCGCGATGCCAACGAACTGGCGGAGGAGATTATCACGCAGATTGGTTCCGTGCAGATAGTGGACTTCAGCAACGAGAACACAGACAGCGAAAAGCACGACGAAAAGTAGTCAGCTTCATCAATCGAGAGGAGGTCACCATGACCGAACAAGGAAACAACTCGCACGCATTGGATGCCGTCCGCAAGGTCGGACGTAACCAAACCCGGTCCGGCCAGGTACCGCCTGCGTCGAAACGTGAAAGCGGCATTGCGCTCATCTACCTGCGCGTCAGCACCAAGGAGCAGGCTCGCACCGGTGGCGGCGCGGAGGGCTACTCGATCCCAGCCCAGCGTGAGGCCTGCTACGCCAAGGCCCAGCAGCTGGGCGTCACCGTGCATGAAGAATACGTGGACGCTGGCGAGTCAGCCCGGTCCGCCGACCGGGAACAGCTGCAGAAGTTACTCAAGGACATCAAGACCGTCCGGCCGGAGTTCGTGATCGTGCACAAGATCGACCGACTGGCGCGAAACCGCGAGGACGACATCGCGATCAACCTCATGCTGCGCAAGCATGGCGTCGAGCTCATCTCTTGCACGGAGAACATCGACGACACGCCCAGCGGTCGGCTGTTGTATGGCCTCATGGCCGAGATTGCCCAGTTCTACTCCGGCAACCTCGCTCAGGAGGTCATGAAGGGACTCGTACGCAAGGCGCAGGAGGGCGGCACGCCGTTTAGGGCACCCATTGGCTACATCAACCGACGTGAGTCACGCGGCGGCGCTGAGTTTTCCTGGGTCGAACTGGACCCGGCACGGGCTGAGATCGTCCAGTGGTGCCTGAACGAATACGCCACCGGGGAATGGAGCGCAGCCGACCTCGTATTTGCAGCTCGCGCCAAGGGGCTGACGACCCGCGCCACAGCCACCAAACCGCAAGGTGAAATCAGCATCAACACGATGTATGCCATCTTCCGGAACCCGTACTACATGGGCGTCGTCAGCTACCAAGGCATCCACTACGAGGGTAAGCACCAGCCACTGATCGAGCCGGAGACTTGGCTTCGGGTTCAAGACGTGCTCGCCGCCCATGGCCAGCAAGGTGAGCGGGACCGGAAGCATCGCCATTATCTGCGTGGCACGATCTTCTGTTCAGGCTGTGGCGGACGACTCCACTACTCGCGCAACGAAGGTAACGGTGGCGTCTACGCCTACTACCTGTGCGCCAAGAAGCGCACCAGGGCGAACAACTGTCAGCGGCCGGCCGTCCGAGTAGAGCGGATCGAGGAGGGCGTAGCCGACCTGTACGAGCGCCTCCAGGTTCCGCCGGAGACCGTGACTGCCATCCGCGATGCCGTGACGGCCGAGATGGCAGCCGAGCAAGCCGAGGCCCGGCGGAGCCTCCAGCACGCCACCGAACGCAAGCGCAAGCTCGACGACGAGCGGCAGAAGCTGCTGCAGGCGCACTACGCCGGAGCGATCCCACAAGACCTGCTTGCCTCCGAGATGAAGCGCCTCACCCGGAGCCTGGTCGAGGCGGACGCCGCGATATCAGCGGCCAAGGTGTCGCAGGAAGACGTCGAGCAGGTCCTGGAGGCTGCTCTGACGGCTGCCGGACACTGCGCGAGCGCCTACATCCGCGCCACGGACAGCATCAAGCGACAGATCAACCACGGGTTCTTCGAGAAGCTGTACGTCGGTGAAGATGGCTCCATCGAGCGACACGCCCTGACCGAGCCCTTTGCCTCACTGATCCAGCTGTCCGAAATTCACCCGTTCGACGCAGTTGCAGAAAGTGAAAGCGGCATCACTAAACGTGATGCCGCTTTCACCCGACCTGTCGTCGGTGTGCGTATGAATACTTTGGTGGGCGCAGCAGGGTTCGAACCTGCGACCGCTCGGGTGTAAGCCGAGTGCTCTTCCGCTGAGCTATGCGCCCGGACGGCGGCCCGGACGACCGGACCGCCACCGCAAAGAACTCAAGCCGTCAGTTCGGCCACGGCCTTCTTCCAGCCCTGCTGGTCGCGAGCCTCACCGGGCGCGTTGACCTCGGCGAACCGGACCACGCCGGACGTGTCGATCAAGAACGTGCCGCGGACCGCCAGGCCGGCGTCGGAGTTGAAGACGCCGTACGCCTGCGCCACCTCGCCGTGGGGCCAGAAGTCGGACAGCAGGGGGAACTGGTAGCCCTCCTTCTCGGACCACGCCTTGAGGGAGAACGGCGTGTCGACCGAGACGCCCAGGATCTGGACGCCCTTGTTGTCGTAGTCCGCGAACTCGTCGCGGAGCTGGCACAGCTCGCCCGTGCAGATGCCGCTGAACGCGAAGGGGTAGAAGACCAGCAGAACCGGCTTGTCACCCCGGAACGACGACAGCTGGACCGGCTGCTTGTTGTAGTCGTTGAGCGTGAAGTCAGGGGCCTCAGAACCGACCTCGACGGTCATACCAGCGTTTCCTCTCCCGAACGGACACGTGCCTGCGACGACAACCCTATCGTGTCCGTCCGGTGGGACCGGCTCAGCGCTGCTTCGACTTCGACTTGGGAGACACCAGGCGGGTGCCGATCCAGTTCGGGCCGACACTGATGTTGGCGGTCTGGGCCAGGCCTACGGCGGGCACCGCTTCGGCGATTTCGCTCGGCTCGACGTGCCCGGGCTGTCCCGTCTTCGGGGTCAGCACCCAGATCACGCCGGTCTCCTCCAGGGGGCCCCGGGCGTCGATGAGCGCGTCGCCCAGGTCGCCGTCGTCCTCGCGCCACCAGAGCAGCACCACGTCGATGACCTCGTCGGCTTCCTCGTCGAGGATGTCCCCGCCGATCTGCTCCTCGATCGCCGCGCGGACGTCGTCGTCGACGTCCTCGTCCCAGCCGATCTCCTGGACCACCATCTCGGGCTTGATGCCGAGCCTCTCGGCGACGCTGCTCTGATCAGCGTCTCCCGCGGCGACCACTGCTTTCACTCCTCCAACTACGACGGAGCGTGGCGTCGGAGCACCCTCGGTGGGTACACCTGGGCCACACTCGGCTACCCGGTTGCCGATAGCGAACACTGGTGAAGCTCCGCGCGCAACCGTCCACACCGGATCTGTGACAACTCGTGTCGCAGGATACGGCCCGCCACACCCCGCCCGCGACGGCGTTTCGGGTGCCGGGCGCACCCGGCCTGCCACCCCTGGGAGGGTCGTCCCCTAGGGTGGGGAGGAAGTAAACGCGCGCGCGATACACCGCGCGCAGGGAGTGGCTCGACCGGGTCGGCCCATGTTACCGCCAAGTAGCGGTGCGGAAGCCGGGACGGAAGACGACGATGGAGAGTCGTAACACCCCCGCGTACGAGCAACACCGGCTGCAACTTTTCGCAAGGAGACCCCTTGGCCCCGCAGAACGACGGCGCCTCCGGCAAGGAGACCCCGGCACGCGTACGCGTCATCCGTGACGGACTGGCGGCGCACCTGCCCGACATCGACCCGGAGGAGACCGCCGAGTGGCTGGACTCCTTCGACGAGGCTCTGGCGAGGGGCGGTCAGCAGCGGGCCCGGTACCTGATGCTGCGCATCCTCGAGCGGGCCCGGGAACGGAACGTCGGCGTACCGGCCCTGACCTCGACGGACTACGTCAACACCATCCCCACCGAGAACGAGCCGTGGTTCCCCGGCGACGAGGAGATCGAGCGCCGCTACCGCGCCTACATCCGGTGGAACGCGGCGATCATGGTGCACCGCGCGCAGCGCCCGGGCGTCGGCGTCGGCGGCCACATCTCGACCTACGCCTCCTCGGCCGCGCTGTACGAGGTGGGCTTCAACCACTTCTTCCGCGGCAAGGACCACTCCGGCGGCGGCGACCAGATCTACATCCAGGGCCACGCCTCCCCCGGCATCTACGCCCGCGCGTTCCTCGAAGGCCGGCTGAGCGAGTCGCAGCTCGACGGCTTCCGCCAGGAGTTCTCGCACGCCGGCGAGGGCGGCGGCCTGCCGTCGTACCCGCACCCGCGGCTGATGCCGGAGTTCTGGGAGAACCCGACGGTGTCGATGGGCCTCGGCCCGATGAACGCCATCTACCAGGCCCGGTTCAACCGGTACCTGCGCGACCGCGGCATCAAGAACACCGACGACCAGCACATCTGGGCGTTCCTCGGCGACGGCGAGATGGACGAGGCCGAATCCCGCGGCCTGATCCACGTCGCGGCCGGTGAGGGCCTCGACAACCTGACCTTCGTGATCAACTGCAACCTGCAGCGGCTCGACGGCCCGGTGCGCGGCAACGGCAAGATCATCCAGGAGCTGGAGTCGTACTTCCGCGGCGCCGGCTGGAACGTCATCA
The DNA here is from genome assembly GCF_026017845.1 of Amycolatopsis mediterranei. Classification (NCBI taxonomy): domain Bacteria; kingdom Bacillati; phylum Actinomycetota; class Actinomycetes; order Pseudonocardiales; family Pseudonocardiaceae; genus Amycolatopsis; species Amycolatopsis mediterranei. The sequence goes on along the minus strand of NZ_CP100416.1, from coordinate 2,353,762 downwards.
AGGTGATCTGGGGCCGCGAGTGGGACTCGCTGCTGCACGCCGACCGCGACGGCGCCCTGGTCAACCTGATGAACGTCACCCCGGACGGTGACTACCAGACGTACAAGGCCAACGACGGCGCCTTCGTCCGCGAACACTTCTTCGGCCGCGACCCGCGGACGAAGGACCTGGTCAAGGACCTCTCCGACGCCGACATCTGGAACCTCAAGCGCGGCGGCCACGACTACCGCAAGGTGTACGCGGCCTACAAGTCGGCGCTGGAGCACCACGGCCAGCCGACGGTGATCCTGGCCCACACCATCAAGGGCTACGGCCTGGGCCCGGCGTTCGAGGGCCGCAACGCCACGCACCAGATGAAGAAGCTCACCCTCGACGACCTGAAGCTGTTCCGCGACTCGCAGCGGATCCCGATCAGCGACGAGGAGCTGGAGCGCAACCCGAAGCTGCCGCCGTACTACCACCCGGGCGCGAACTCGCCCGAGATCGAGTACATGATCGGCCGCCGCAAGGCGCTCGGCGGGTTTCTGCCGGAACGCCGTCCGAAGGCCGCGAAGGCGCTGGTCCTGCCGGGCGACAAGGTCTACGAGGGCATCCGGAAGGGCTCCGGCAAGCAGGAGGTCGCCACCACGATGGCGTTCGTCCGGCTGGTCCGCGAGCTGGCCAAGGACTCCGAGATCGGCAAGCGCGTCGTCCCGATCATCCCGGACGAGGCCCGCACCTTCGGCCTCGACTCGATGTTCCCGACGGCCAAGATCTACAACCCGCACGGCCAGACCTACACGTCGGTCGACGCGAGCCTGATGCTGGCCTACAAGGAGTCCGAGAAGGGCCAGCTGCTGCACGAGGGCATCAACGAGGCGGGCTCCACCGCGTCGTTCACCGCCGTCGGCACGTCGTACGCGACGCACGGCGAGCCGATGATCCCGATCTACATCTTCTACTCGATGTTCGGGTTCCAGCGGACCGGTGACGGCCTGTACGCCGCCGCCGACCAGATGGCCCGCGGGTTCGTCCTCGGCGCCACCGCCGGCCGAACCACCCTGACGGGTGAAGGCCTGCAGCACGCCGACGGCCACTCGCTCCTGCTCGCGGCGACCAACCCGGCCGCGGTGGCCTACGACCCGGCGTGGTCGTTCGAGATCGCGCACATCGTCAAGGACGGCCTGCGCCGGATGTACGGCGAGGCCGGCCCGGACGGCAACGGCGAGAACGTCTTCTACTACATGACGATCTACAACGAGCCGTACCAGCAGCCCGCCGAGCCGGAGAACCTCGACGTCGACGGCCTGCTGAAGGGTCTGTACAAGTACGCGGACGCGCCCGGGGGCGACGGTCCGGAGGTGCAGATCCTGGTCTCGGGCGTCACGATGCCGGACGCGCTGAAGGCGCAGAAGATGCTGGCCGAGGAGTGGGGCGTGCGGGCCGCGGTGTGGTCGGTGACGTCGTGGACCGAGCTGCGGCGCGAAGCCGTCGAGATCGACCACGACAACCTGCTCTACCCGGGCAGCGAGCCGCGCGTGCCGTACGTGACGGAGGCGCTTTCGGGGAGCAACGGCCCGGTCGTGGCGGTGTCGGACTGGATGCGCGCGGTGCCGGACCTGATCCGCCCATACGTCCCGACCGACATGCTGACGCTGGGCACGGACGGCTTCGGCTTCTCCGACACCCGGCCGGCGGCGCGGCGGAAGTTCCTGGTCGACGCCGAGTCGATCACCGTCGGGGCGCTGTCGATCCTGGCCAAGCGCGGCGAGGTCGAGCAGGCGAAGGTCCTCGAAGCGGCCACGAAGTACCGGCTCGACGACATCGCGGCCGCCGGGCCGCAGACGTCGGAGTCCGGCAACGCGTGATCAGGTGCTAGTTTCGGGACCCGGCAGACATCCGATGTCTGCCGGGTCCCGCTCGCTCGTAGTCCGTTAGGGAGTTGATCAGGGTGACGAAGCGCCGGCTGCCCAAGCCGAGTGAGCTGCAGCAGATCCTGCGGCCGAAACCGATCGTGCTGAACCCGACGGACCGGCGGCTGGCGAACGCGCACACCGTCGCCGACCTGCGGATGATCGCGCGCAAGCGCACCCCGCGGGCGGCGTTCGACTACACCGACGGGGCGGCCGAGCTGGAAGACAGCCTGCTCCGCGCCCGGCAGGCGTACCGGCGGGTCGAATTCCACCCGAACGTGCTGCGCGGGGTGTCCGATGTGGACACCACCCGCGAGATCCTCGGCCAGACCTCGGCGTTGCCGTTCGCCTTCGCCCCCACCGGTTTCACCCGGATGATGCAGCACGAGGGTGAGCGCGCGGTGGCCCGCGTCGCCGAGCGCAACGGCATCCCCGTCGGGCTCTCGACGATGGCGACGACGTCGATCGAGGACCTCGCCGAAGCCTCGCCGGGCGCCCGCAAGTGGTTCCAGCTCTACGTCTGGCGCGACCACGGCGCCGGTGAAGATCTGATGAATCGCGCATGGGCGGCGGGCTACGACACGCTGATGCTGACCGTGGACACCCCGGTCGCGGGCGCCCGGCTGCGGGACGTCCGCAACGGCCTGACCATCCCGCCGGCGCTGACCCTCAAGACCTTCCTCGACGGCGCGACGCACCCGGCGTGGTGGTTCAACCTGCTGACCACCGAGCCGCTGACGTTCGCGTCGCTGAACCAGTTCGGCGGCACGGTGGCCGAGCTGCTGAACAAACTGTTCGACCCGACGCTGAACTACGACGACCTCGACTGGGTGCGCCGCACCTGGCCGGGCAAGCTGGTGGTCAAGGGCGTCCAGAACGTCGACGACGCCCGCGACGTCGTGAAGCACGGCGCGGACGCGGTGCTGCTGTCCAACCACGGCGGCCGCCAGCTCGACCGCGCCCCGACGCCCCTAGAGCTGCTCCCGGCAGTCCTGGACGAGCTCCAGGGCGGCGCGGAGGTCTGGATCGACACGGGCATCCTGTCCGGCGGCGACATCGTGGCGGCGATCGCCCGGGGCGCCGACGCCGTCCTGATCGGCCGGGCGTTCCTGTACGGCCTGATGGCCGGCGGCGAGCGCGGGGTCCAGCGCTGCGTGGACATCCTGCGGACGGAAATGGTCCGCACGATGCAGCTGCTCGGCGTCCGCACCCTCGCCGACCTCAAGCCCTCGCACGCGACCTTGCGCTAGACCTGTGCCGCACCGCCGTCGACGAAGAACTCGGTGCCGTTGACGAAACTCGCCTCATCGGAGGCCAGGAACAGCGCCGCGGCCGCGATCTCCGCCGGGTCGCCGAGACGACCCAGCGGGACCTGCGCCACGAGGCCGTCGACCAGACCCTGCTGTTCGTCGTCGGGCACCAGGCCCAGCATGCCGGGGGTGCGCGTCGGTCCGGGACTCAGGACGTTGACCCGCGTGCCGGTGCCCTTGAGGTCGAGCGCCCAGCTTCGGGCGAAGTTGCGCACCGCCGCCTTCGTCGCCCCGTAGACGCCGAAGGCCGGCCCGGGCCGCATCGACGCCGTCGAGCCGGTGACGATGATCGAGGCGTTCTCGTTCAGCAGCGGCAGCGCCTTCTGGACGGCGAAGACGACGCCCTTGACGTTCGTTCCGAAGGTGGCGTCGAACTGTTCTTCGGTGATTTCGCCGAGCGGGGCGAAGCTCCCGCCACCGGAGTTGGCCACCACGACGTCCAGCCCGCGGCCGCGCTCGGCCACCGCGCGGTAGAGCTCGTCCAGGTCGGCCAGGTTCGCCGAATCGGCCCGCACGGCCGTCACCCCGCTGCCGATCTCGGCGACGGCGTCGTCGAGGGCTTCCTTGCGGCGGCCGGTGATGAACACGTGCGCGCCTTCGGCCGCGAACCGCTGGGCGATGGCGAGCCCGATGCCGGTGCTGCCACCGGTCACGACCGCGGTTTTGTTCTCCAGGTTCACGATGCCCTCCAAGTTCTTGACTATCTCGTCCAGAACGTACGCCGTTCTGGACGAGGTAGTCAAGAATGGGTAGCCTGATCTCATGGCGAGACCCCGGAGCTTCGACGAGGCGGCAGTCCTGCGCGCGGCCAGGGACCAGTTCTGGGAACACGGTTACGCCGGCACGAAGGTCGACGACATCGCCGCCGCGACCGGCCTCGGCAAGGGCAGCCTGTATGGCGCTTTCGGCGACAAGCACGCGCTCTACCTGCGCGTCTACGACTACTACTGCACCGAATCGACCGACGGCGTGCGGCGCCAGCTCGAAGGCCCCGACGAAACGGCCCACCGGCGGCTCGGCGACCATGTGCGCGCCATCGCCGAGTCGGTCGCCGTCGATCGGGAGCGCCGCGGCTGCCTGATCGCGAAGGGCGCCGCCGAATGCTCGGAGCACGACGAGGCCGTCGCCGCGCGGACCGGGCGGGCGTTCCGCGACCTGCACGACTCCTTGACGGCGTGCATCGCGGGCGCGCAGCGCGCGGGCGACATCGACCCCGGCCCGGACCCCGCCCACCTCGCCGGGCTGGTGCTGGCGGTCCTGCGCGGCCTCGAAGCACTCGGCAAGGGCGGCGTCGAGCCGGACGGCATCCGCGCGATCGCCGAGACCGCGCTTGCCGTGCTGCCGAAGCCGTGAAGCAAGCCGTCAAGCACTGACTTGTTGGGCCAACCGGTCTCAACTTCTTGACGGACCGCCTGGTTTGTGACGAAGATCTCGGGCACTCGCCGAAAGGCCGTTTTCGCATCGTGGAAACGGAGGTCGCTCGTGTTCGTTCAGGATCTGACTCCGCTCGGTTCCCTCGGCCTGTCCGCGCTCGTCGCCGTGCTGCCGCTCGCCACCGTCCTCGTGCTGCTCGGGGCCGTCCGGATGCGGGCGCACCACGCCGCCCTCATCGGGCTGCTCGTCGCACTCGTCGTCGGGATCGCCGCCTTCGGGATGCCCGTCGTGCAGGCCGTCTCCGGGGCGCTGCAGGGCGCCGCGTTCGGGTTGTGGCCGATCATGTGGATCGTCGTCAACGCACTCTGGATCTACCGGCTCACCGTGCGGACCGGGCACTTCGACGTCCTGCGCCGCTCGTTCGGGCGCATCTCCGACGACCCGCGCATCCAGGCGCTGATCATCGCCTTCTGCTTCGGCGCGCTCATGGAGGCGCTCGCCGGGTTCGGCGCGCCGGTCGCGATCAGCGCTGTGATGCTCGTGGCCGTCGGGTTCCACCCGGTCAAGGCCGCCGTCGTCGCGCTCGTCGCCAACACCGCGCCCGTCGCGTTCGGCGCCATGGGCACCCCGGTGGTCACCCTCGCCCAGGTCACCGGGCTGCCGCTGCAGGAGGTGTCGTCGATCGTCGGGCGCCAGACGCCGCTGCTCGCGCTGGTCGTGCCGCTGCTGCTGGTGATCATCGTCGACGGCAAGCGCGGCCTCAAGGACACCTGGCTGCCCGCGCTCGTCTGCGGTGTCGCGTTCGGGCTGGTGCAGTTCCTCGCCTCGAACTACGTGTCACCGCAGCTGGCCGACATCGGCGCGGCGCTGGCCGGCGCGGCCGCGCTGGTGGCCCTCCCCCAGACCCGGCGGCCGGTGCCCGAAGCCGTCCGGATCGGCACCGGCCCGGGGGCGACCGCCGAAGCGCCGCCGGAGGACTCGCGGGGCGACGTCGTCAAGGCCTACCTGCCGTACCTGCTCATCATCGTGATCTTCTCGATCGCCGTGCTGCCGCCGGTCAAGCGGCTGCTGGACAAGGCGACCTGGAAGTTCCACTGGCCCGGCCTGAACGTCGCCGCGCCGAACGGGAAACCGGTGTCCGGCAACACGTTCTCGCTGCCGTTCCTCAACACCGGCGGCACGCTGGTGCTGCTGGCCGGCGTCATCACGGCGGCGTTGCTGGCGGTGCGGGCGGGTGACACCGCGCAGGAGTGGCTGGCGACGGTCAAGGAGCTGCGGTTCGCGATCCTCACCGTGACCGGCGTGCTCGCGCTGGCCTACGTGATGAACCTGTCCGGCCAGACCAGCACCATCGGCACGTTCATCGCCGCCGCGGGCGCCGGGCTGGCGTTCCTCTCGCCGCTGCTGGGCTGGTTCGGCGTCGCCGTCTCGGGATCCGACACGTCGGCCAACGCGCTGTTCGGCGCCTTGCAGGTGACGGCGGCGCACCAGACGGGCCTGCCCGCGGACCTGCTGGCCGCGGCGAACAGCTCCGGCGGTGTCCTCGGCAAGATGGTGTCGCCGCAGAACCTCACCATCGCCTGCGTGGCGGCGAACCTGCCCGGGGAAGAGGGGAAGCTGCTGCGGAAGGTGCTGCCGTGGAGCGTCGGGCTGCTGCTCGTGATGTGCCTGATCGTGTGGGGTCAGAGCACCGCGGTGCTCAGCTGGATGCTGCCGTGACCCCGGGCCGGGCGGCGACGCGCTGGGCGGAGCGGTTCCAGCTCCACCAGCCGTGCACGACGAGCCCGGCGAAGACGATGTAGATGGCGGCGGAGAAGTAGAGCCCGGACGAGATCTGCAGCGGCACGCCGATCGCGTCGACGGCCAGCCAGACCAGCCAGAATTCGACGAGCCCGAGTCCCTGCGCCCCGAACGCGACGAGGGTGCCGACGAAGATGGCGGCGTCCGGCCAAGGGGCCCAGGACGCGTGGAGGGCGTCGAGGACCAGCGCCATGACGGTGGTGCCGACGACGAAGGCGCCGGCCATCGCCAGCCGTTCGGCGAGCCGGCCCTTGCGCACGACGACGCCGAACACCGGGTCCTGGCGACGCGTCCACGCCCACCAGCCGTAGACGGAGATGGCCAGGATGGCGACCTGCCGGGCGGCGAGCCCGCCGAGGTGCGCGGAGACGTAGACGGCGAACAGCAGCACGGTGGCCCCGACCTGCACGGGCCACGTCCACAGGGTGCGACGCTGCGCGAGGAACACGACGGCGAGCGCGAACACCTGCCCGGCGAGCTCCGCGATCGAGATCCACTGGCCGAGCACGGTGATCCCGTGGTGCAACAGGAAGTCCACGTCACGCCCCTTTCGTCCTACCGCTCCCAACATGCTCGCTGACGGACGCATTCCCCAAGGAGTGTGAGCGGCGGAACATCCCGAACCGTGGGACTCGAGCGCCCCAATGTGGCCTTCGGTGCGTTCAACGCACCGAAGGCCACATTGGGTGCGTTGAACGCAACCAAGGCCA
>NZ_CP100416.1:2207342-2346576 GCF_026017845.1 Amycolatopsis mediterranei | reverse complement strand
CAATGTGGCCTTCGGTGCGTTCAACGCACCGAAGGCCACATTGGGTGCGTTGAACGCAACCAAGGCCACATTGGGGCACTCGGGTCGGCGCGGGCCCGGCGCCTTCCTCGACCGCCGGGCCCGCGCCGATCCCCGCTCAGATCTGCGGGCGCGGGGTGCCGACCGGCGGCGTCGGGGTGCTGTCCGCGCCGACCGTCGCCCGCGGGGCCGCCGCGTGCGTGCTCATCTCGCCCGTGCGCTGGGCCGGGGTCTCCAGCTGGTGCTCCATGTTCGCCATCCAGCCGCGCCAGCGGTCCTGGGCCGGCTTGATCAGGCCGCCGCCGAAGCCGACCACGATCACGCCGCCGATCGTCGCCAGGACCGCGATCAGCACCGGGCCGGTGATGGCCGTCGCGATGTTCACCTGGCCGAGGGCCGCGATGATGCCGAACGCCATGATCAGCCAGTAGGCCGCCACTGAAAGCGGGCGCGCCGCACCGCGGCCGGACAGCGCGGACGCGACGACGTCCCGCACCACCTTCGCGATCGCCGCGGCCACCACGACGAGCACCAGCGCCACCACGATCCGCGGCAGGAACGCGATGATGTCGTTGAGCAGCTGGCTCACCGGGTTGGTCGGCCCGAACACGCCGAACGCCAGCTGCAGCGCGATCAGCAGAATGAAGTAGTAGACCAATTTGACGAGGATCCCGGTCGCGTCGATCTTCTGCTGGCCGATCTTTCCGCTCAGCCCGGTCCGCTCGACCAGTTTCCCGAAACCGGCTTTCCCGAGCACGAGTGCCAGCCCTTTCGAGACGGCTTTCGCGATCAACCAGCCGATCAGCAGGATGATCAGGAATCCCACGAGTTTCGGGACGAACGTGGCCACCATGGCCCACGCCTGCCCGAGCCCGTCCTTAAGTTGCTCGCCCATACCGACTCCCTCCACGGATTTGCACCGGATCGTCGATCAAGTACCCGGGGGCGGCAACTCGTGCGCCCCACGATCGAGTGAGACGACTGGCGCGGAAAGATCACCCGTGGCCATACTGGTTCTACCGGTGGGGACCGGGGAGACGAGGCCGTCCGGCGCAGCGTAAACCGCAAGCGCCGGGCGGCCTCGAGCATTATCCGGAGACAGGCACTGTCCGGACAGGCACGAATCCGGCCCCCAGGGGTGCCGGGGGCCGGATCAGGGAAACCTCAGGCGGCGCGCAGCGCGTCGCGGAGTTTCACTTTCGCGCCGGTGCGCATGACGGCGTTCCGGTAGATCCGCGCGGCGAGCCAGATCAGCCCCGGAATCAGCAGCACCACCAGCCCCACCGACACCACCGCTTCCCAAACGGGCACCCCGCCCATCGCCAGGCGCATCGGCATCAGCGTCGGCGAGAACACCGGAATCACCGAAAGCACCTCGACGAACGTGTTGCCCGGATCCGACGGCAGCACGGAAATGCCGATCACGTACCCGGCGATCACGAACATCAGGGCCGGCATCGTCGCGCCGCCGACGTCTTCCTGGCGCGAAACCAGCGCCCCGAGCGCGGCGAACACGATCGAGTACATGAAGAACCCGAGCAGGTACCAGACCACCAGCCAGACGACCGTGCCCACGGCCGCGGAAACGGAGATGGTCAGCACTCCGGTGGACAGCCCGGCGATGACCCCGCCGGCGCCGATCACGAGCATCTGGATCAGCCCCACCACCCCGATCCCGAGCACCTTGCCTGCCATCAGCTGCCACGGCTTGATCGTCGACAGCAGCAGTTCGACGACCCGGGACGTCTTTTCCTCGACGACACCCTGGGCCACGCTCTGGCCGTTGATCATCAGCGACAGGTAGATCAGGATGCCGGCGACGATGCCCAGCACGAGCTGCTGGCCGTTGTAGTCGTACGGCTCCTCCAGCGGCGGGTCCTCGACGAACTTCGCGGACGCGATCGCCGCCTGGAACCGGGCCGGGTCACCGCCCAGCGCCGTGACCTGCCGGCTGACCGCGACCTGCTGCGACACGAGCTGCAGGACGTTGGCGAGCTTGCCGTCGAGGTCCTTCTTCACCTGGACGTGCACGTTCTTGCCGTCGCCGGTGAGCAGCGCGTCGAGCGAGCCGTCGGCCAGCTTCGCGCGCCCGGCGGCCTCGTCGGCGACCTGAGTGGTCTCGATGTTCTCGTCGAGGGTCTTCCCGACCGCCTTCAACGGCGCCGAAAAGGCGGCCGTCGCGGTGGTGAACCCGACCTTGGCGTCGGGGCCGCTGCCGCCGGAGATCAGCTTGATCGCCACGATGCCGACCACGATGAGCAGCAACATGATCACGGTGCTGACGCGGAAGGCCTTCGACTTCACACGGGTGCTGATCTCGCGGGAGGCGACCAGGCCCACCGCGGCCGTCGGGCTCATCCGAACATCCGGAACCGGGGTACTCATGCGCACACCTCGCTGACGCTCGGTGCGGCCTGAGCAGCAAGCGCAGTGTTGGATGATTCGGTCGCAAGCTCCCTCATGCGGAAACCTCCTCGGTGGTGACGACGGACCGGAACAGGTCGGTCAGCGACGGCTGCTCGCGGGCGAACTCGTGGACCGGCCCGGTGGCCAGCGCCGCCTTGAGCACGGCCTGGTCGTCGGCGCCCTCGCCCAGCTCGAGCTCGGTCACCGCGCCCGTCCGCCCGAGCACCTTCACCCCGGGCAGGCCGTCGGCCCACCCGTCGGCGGCCTCGGGGACGTCGACCCGCAGCCGCACGGCGCCGCCGGCGCGCAGCTCGTCGACCGTGCCCCGGGCGACCATCTGTCCACTGCGGACGATCCCGACGCGGTCGCAGAGCCGTTCCACCAGATCGAGCTGGTGGCTGGAGAACACGACCGGCACCCCCTCGGCCGCCTTCTCCTTGAGCACCTGGCTCATCACGTCGACCGCGACCGGGTCGAGGCCGGAGAACGGCTCGTCGAGCACCAGGATCCGTGGCTCGTGCACCAGCGCCGCGGCCAGCTGGACGCGCTGCTGGTTGCCGAGGGAGAGCTTCTGCACCTCGTCGTCGCGGCGGCCGGCGACGCCCAGCCGTTCGGTCCACTTCTCCGCCGACGCCCGCGCGTCGGCGGCGGGCATGCCGTGCAGCCGCGCGAGGTAGGTCAGCTGCTCGGCCACCTTCATCTTCGGGTAGAGCCCGCGTTCTTCGGGCATGTATCCGATGTGGCGGCGCGTTTCGTGGGTGACCGGGACGCCGTCGTAGCGGACTTCGCCGGCGTCGGCGGACAGCACCCCGAGCGCGATCCGCATGGTCGTGGTCTTGCCGGCGCCGTTGCTGCCGACGAAGCCGAACAGTTCGCCCGGCCGGACGTCGAACGTCATTTCCCGCAGGGCGACCACTTCGCCGTAGCGTTTGGACACCCCATCGATCTCCAAACCGGTCATTCCGGTTCCCCCGTTCCTGTGTGGCCTCGATCCTAGGCAGTGCGTAGACGCACCGCCTACCCTCGCGCGTTGCCGCGAGGGGCTACCAAAGTTGCGGGCACGTAGGATCGCCTCGCCATGGATGGAACCCCCGCCCCGCGCCCGGTGCCGAAGCACCACGGACTGTCCGCGAAGACGCTCCGGCGGCTGGAGCACGCGTCCGGCAGCCTGGCGAGCGCGAGCATCGCGGTGATGGAACAGCGGCTGCCCTGGTTCGCCCGGCTGCCCGCCGACCAGCGCGCGAGCGTCCTGCTGATCACCCAGGCCGGGGCGGCCGGCTTCGTCTCCTGGCTGCGGGATTCCAAGGAGGCCCTCAAGCTCACGACCGAGGCGTTCCGCGACGCGCCGGCCGAGCTGTCGCGGTGGATCAGCCTGCGCCAGGCGGTCGGCATGGTGCGGCTGGCCATCGAGGTGTTCGAGGAGCAGCTTCCCGATTTCGCCGCGAACGAAGCCGAACGTGCCGCTTTGATCGAAGGAATCCTGCGCTACGGCCGGGAAATCGCCTTCGCGGCGGCGAATTCCTACGCCGCCGCGGCCGAAGCGCGCGGTGCCTGGGACGCCCGGCTGGAGGCGCTGGTCGTCGACGGCATCGTCCGCGGCGACGCCGAGGAGTCGGTGCTCTCGCGCGCCACGGCGCTCGGCTGGGAACCGTCGGCGGCGGCGACCGTCCTGGTCGGCAACCCGCCGTCGGAGGACCCGCCGACGGTGGTGTTCGAGGTCCGCAGCCGCGCGGCCCGCGTCGGGCGTCCGGTGCTGCTGTCGGTGCAGGGTTCCCGGCTGGTGGTCGTGGTCGGCGGCCCGACCGACGGCGGGGTGAAGGAGCGGGAGATCCTGACCCGGATGTCGGTGGCGTTCGCCGAGGGCCCGGTGGTCGCCGGCCCGACGGTGCCGTCGCTGGCGGAGGCCCACCACAGCGCGACGGAGGCGTTGTCGGGGCTGCGCGCGGTGGTCGGCTGGCCGGGCGCGCCCCGGCCGGTGCGGTCCGCGGACCTGCTGCCCGAGCGCGCGCTGTCGGGCGACGCGGAGGCCGAGCGGCTGCTGGTGGACACCATCGCGCGCCCGCTCGAGGAGGCCGGGCCGACGCTGCAGCGCACGGTGGAGGCGTACCTGGAGAGCGGCGGCGTGCTGGAGACGTGCGCGAAGACGCTGTTCGTCCACCCGAACACGGTCCGCTACCGGCTGCGGAAGGCCGCGGACCTCACGGGCTGCCAGGCGACCGACCCGCGCGACGCCCTGGTGCTGCGGATCGCCTTGACCGTCGGACGGCTGGCGAGGGCCCGCGGGCTTTGGTGACGCCGCGGATGTCGAGACCGTCGTGCCGGCTCCGTCCCCGGGGTACGAGTGGCCGCCGGGGCCGCGTGACGGAGGAGCAACCATGACGATCCAGCGGATGGACAACGTCGGCGTCGTCGTCGACGACCTCGCGGCGGTGACCGCGTTCTTCGTCGCTCTCGGCCTGGAGCTCGAGGGCGAGGCCACGGTCGGCGGACCGGAGGTGGACGTCCTCGTCGGGCTCGAGGGTGTCCGGTGCGACATGGCCGTGGTGCGCACCCCGGACGGCCACGGGCGGCTCGAGCTGATGAAGTTCCACGCGCCGGCGGCCCCCACCGCCGACCGGGACGCGCCGGTCAACGCGTTCGGTCTCCGCCGCATCATGTTCGCCGTCGAGGACATCGAGGCCGTCCTGACCCGCGCGCGCTCGCACGGCGCCGAACCACTGGGCGAGCTGGTGCAGTACGGGGACAGCCACCGGCTCGCCTACATCCGGGGCCCCGAGGGCCTCATCGTCGCGCTGGCGGAAAACCTCGGCTGAGCTCCCTTCCCGAGACGGGCGTCACGTGATGGACTTAACAGCGAAAGGTGATTGAACCCGACAAGGCTTCCGGGTTACGCGCGAGCTTCTGCGGCGCGTCTTTGGAGGTTTCCGACAAAGACGCCGCACAGACACTGTGAACGTCGGCATCCCGGAAAACACCCTCTGCCGTGTTGTCTTGAAGGGTGACAGCAGCAGTCCTCGCTCCCGGCCAAGGGGCCCAGGCCCCCGGTATGTTCACGCCCTGGCTCGACCTCGACGGCGCGCGCGAGCGCGTCGCCCAGTGGTCCGAGCGCGCCGGGCTCGACCTGCTCCGCGTCGGCACCGAGGCGGACGCCGACGAGATCCAGGACACCGCGATCGCCCAGCCGCTGATCGTCGCTCTGTCGCTGCTCACCTTCGAGCACCTCCAGGCCACCGCTCCGGTCGCCGCGGACGCGCCGGTCGCCGGCCACTCCGTCGGCGAGCTCGCGGCCGCCGCGATCGCCGGGGTGCTGAAGCCGGAAGACGCCGTCGCGCTCGCCGCCGTCCGCGGTGCCGAGATGGCGAAGGCGTGCGCGCTGGAGCCGACGTCGATGGCCGCGGTCATGCTCGGGGACCCCGAGCAGGTCGTCGCGTGGCTCGAAGAGCAGGGCCTGACCGCGGCGAACCGCAACGGCGCGGGGCAGATCGTCGCCTCCGGTGCCGCCGACACGATCGCGAAGATCGTCGCCGAGCCCCTCGAAGGCACGAAGATCCGCGCCCTCAAGGTCGCCGGCGCGTTCCACACGCACTACATGGCGCCCGCCGAAGAGGCGATGCGCGCCCACGCCGCCGAGCTGACCCCGGCCGACCCGGTCCGCCCGCTGCTGTCCAACGCGGACGGCGCCGTCGTCACCAGCGGGGCCGAGTACCTGGCGCGGCTGGTCTCCCAGGTCACCCGCCCGGTCCGCTGGGACCTGACGATGGACGGCCTGGTCTCCCTCGGCGTCACCCGCACGATCGAACTCGCGCCCGCGGGCACCCTGACCGGCCTGGTCAAGCGGCAGCTCAAGGGCGTTGTCACCACTATCACCGCGCTGAAGACGCCGGCCGAGCTGGCGGCGCTGCGCCAGGAGGACGCCTCGTGACCGACCGACCCGCCCTGAGCCTCAACCCCGGCTCCCGCGGCAGCCGCGTGCTGGGCATCGGCAGCGCGCAGCCCGAGAAGATCGTCACCAACGACGACCTCTCGAAGTTCATGGAAACCAGCGACGAGTGGATCCAGTCGCGCGTCGGGATCATCGAGCGGCGGTTCGCCGAAAAGGACGAGTCGCTGACCGACTTCGCCGTCGCCGCCGGCAAGGCCGCGCTGGAAGACGCCGGGGTCGACCCGTCCGAAGTGGACACGGTGATCCTGCCGAACTGCACCATGCCGACGCTCATCCCGAACGCCGCCGCGCAGGTCGCCGCCCGGATCGGCATCCCCAGCCCCGGCGCGTTCGACCTCAACGCCGCGTGCGCCGGGTTCTGCTACGGCCTGGGCGTCGCCTCGGACCTGATCCGGGCGGGTTCGGCGAAGAAGGTCCTGGTCATCGGGGCCGAGAAGCTCACCGACTCGGTCGACCCGACCGACCGCGCGAACGCGATCATCTTCGCCGACGGCGCGGGCGCCGCGGTCGTCGGCGCGTCCGACGAGCCGGAGATCGGCCCGGTGTCGTGGGGCAGCGCGGGCGACCTGGTCGACCTCATCTACATGCGCGACGACAAGTACATCTACCAGGAGGGCCAGTCGGTCTTCCGGTGGGCGACCACGAAGATCGCGCCGATCGCGATGCAGGCGCTCGAGGTCGCCGGGCTCAAGCCGTCCGATGTGGACGTGCTGATCCCGCACCAGGCGAACCTGCGCATCGTCGAGGCGATCGCGAAGAAGCTGCGGGCCAACGGCGCCCGCGAAGACATGGTCGTCGCCGACGACATCAAGTACTCCGGCAACACCTCGTCGGCCTCCATCCCCCTCGCGCTGGACCACATGCGCAAGGCCGGGACGGCGAAGCCCGGCGACGTGGTGCTGGCGGTCGGGTTCGGCGCGGGCCTGTCCTACGCCGGGCAGGCGTTCATCTGCCCCTGATCACCGTTACGCTCCCCGCGGGCATTCGCCCGAGGGAAACAGACCCCCAGTAAGACCGAGAAGGGAACACCCCCATGGCTGACAACGCTGAGATCCTCGCCGGCCTCGCCGAGATCGTCGAAGAGGTCGCCGGTGTGGCTCAGGACGACGTCACCGCCGAGAAGTCGTTCGTGGACGACCTGGACATCGACTCGCTGTCGATGGTCGAGATCGCCGTGCAGGCCGAGGACAAGTTCGGCGTCAAGATCCCGGACGACGAGCTCGCCAACCTCAAGACCGTGGGCGACGCGGTGAACTACGTGTCGGCCAACTCGAAGTAAGTCCTCTTCCCTCCTTGAGGAGACTCCCATGAGCAACATCGACGTCGTGATCACCGGTCTCGGCGCCACCACACCGCTCGGCGGGGACGTCACGTCCACCTGGGACGGTCTGCTGGCCGGGGCGAGCGGGGTTCGCGCGATCGAGGCCGATTGGGTCGAGGAGCTGCAGCTGCCCGTCAAGATCGGCGGCCAGCTGGCCGTCGATCCCTCGGAGGTCCTGCCGCGGGTGCAGGCCCGCCGGCTGGACCGCTGCGAGCAGGTCGCGCTGATCGCCGCCCGGCAGGCGTGGGCCGACGCCGGGTACACCGAGCCGACCGACGAGCACACCGACGTCGACCCCGACCGCCTCGGCGTGTCGATCGGCACCGGCATCGGCGGCCCGGTCACCCTGCTCACCCAGAACGACCTGTTGCACCAGCAGGGTCTCCGCAAGGTGTCGCCGCTGACCGTGCCGATGCTGATGCCGAACGGCCCGGCCGCGCACGTGGGCATCGACCTCAAGGCGCGGGCCGGGGTGCACTCCCCGGCCTCGGCCTGCGCCTCGGGTGCCGAGGGCATCGCCAACGGCGTGGAGATGATCCGCTCCGGGCGCGCCGACGTCGTGGTCGCGGGGGGCGCCGAGGCGTGCATCCACCCGATCACGCTGGCCGGCTTCGCCCAGGCCCGCACGGTCTCCACGCGCAACGACGACCCGGCGAGCGCGTCGCGGCCGTTCGACGCCAACCGCGACGGCTTCGTCCTCGGTGAGGGCGCCGGCGTGGTCATCCTGGAGCGCGCGGACCTGGCGAAGGCCCGCGGGGCGCGCGTCTACGCGACGATCGCCGGGCACGGCATCACCTCGGACGCCTACCACATCACCGGCAACCACCCCGAGGGCATCGGCCAGATCGCCGCGATGCGCGCGGCGATGAAGATGGCCGGGGTGACCGCGGCGGACATCGGGCACGTGAACGCGCACGCGACGTCCACTGTGGTCGGCGACATCGGCGAGGCCGCGGCGATCCGCAACGCGATCGGGGAACACCCCGTCGTGACGGCGCCGAAGGGCTCGCTCGGCCACCTCGTCGGCGGGGCCGGCGCGGTCGAGGGGATCATCACGATCCTGTCGCTCTACCACGGTCTCGTGCCGGCCACCCGGAACCTGACCGACCTGGACCCGCGGGTGCAGCTGGACGTCGTCGCGGGCGAACCGCGCAAGGTCGAGCTGACCGCGGCGATCAGCAACTCGTTCGGGTTCGGCGGCCACAACACCGCGCTGCTGTTCACGGTCTGAGTTCTCCGGAACGAAGGAAGGGGCCCGGCTTCGGCCGGGCCCCTTCCTTCGTTTTCAGCACTTTTCGTGTTCGGGCGGCGGTCCACCGTCGACGGCGGCGGCGATCTTCAGTGCCTTGTTGTCGAGCACCATCGGCAGGACGAGCCGCCACTTGATGCACGGCTCGCGGAAGAACAGCGGGGCGTCCTCGACCGCCTGCCGGCTGGTGAAGCCGACCAGGACCCGCAGCGAGTTCCCGGACGAGCGCTCGATCCGGTAGACGAGGGCGTCGCTGTCCTTTGTGGTGCGCACCCCCCGCCTCCAGTCGGTCTGCGTCTGGGCGGCGGCCCGCTCGTCGGTGACCACGTCGGTCCACTGCGCGTACTGCTTGGTGTTGATGGCCGTGAAGTACTTCTCCAGCACCCGGCGCACGGCATCGGCCTGCGGGTGCCGCTTCGCGTCGTCGGTCATCCGGACGTCGTCGTCCACCGCGGCCGGCGCGCCGATGCTGGACGGCGACGGCGTCGACACCGCGATGGAGGCGTCGTCGGCGGGCTGGTCGGGACGGCGGTAGATTTCGCGCGCGAGCAAGCCGCCACCGACGGTCACGGACAGCACCACGACCACGACGGGCACCAGCCAGCGCTGGCGAGAGCTGGGGGCGGGGGTGGTCACGCGGAAAGCGTACCGGCCCCCGTCCCGGGGCTCAGCCGACCTGGTGCAGCCAGGTCACCGGCGCGCCGTCACCGGCGTGGCGGTAGGGCTCGAGCGCTTCGTCCCAGCTCGCGGCCAGGAGCTCGTCCAGCTTGTGCGCGAGGGACTCGCCGCCGCGGGTCATGCTGACGAGCGCGCGCAGCTGGTCCTCGCCCACCACGATGTCGCCGTTGGCGCTGGTCCGCCCGTGCCAGAGGCCGAGGCCGGGCGCGAAGCAGAACCGTTCGCCGTCGACGCCCGCACTGGGCTCTTCGGTCACCTCGAACCGAATCATCGGCCACGCCTTGAGGGCGGACGCCAGTTTGGCGCCGGTGCCCGCGGGCGCGCGCCATCCGCATTCGGCGCGAAGCTGACCCGGACTGGCCGGCTGCGCCGTCCACTTCAGGTCAACGCGGGCACCCAGGGTGCCCGAAATGGCCCACTCGACGTGCGGACACACCGCAGACGGCGACGAGTGGACGTACACCACACCTCGGGTGCTGCCACGGGTGCTCACTGCTACCTCCGCTTGTTGCTCGACGAGGGACGTCTTCCCCTACGCCCTACTTCGAGCTGCAGCGCGGCCTCAGTGCGGCTCCCGAATACCGCCTCCGATGCGTTGTAGCACATTCTGCACCCCAACCGTGCTGTTTGGCCACATGAACACCACAAGTCACCCACCACACACTTTCGGAGGGCAAGCGGCCGCGGCGCGCCCGTGTCGCGCGGATCCTTGCGCTGGGCGCGCTAGCGTGTTGACCCGGAACGACGAGAGGGAGGGACAGCGGTGCGACTGGTGCGCCTGGAGCGGCAGCAGTCCCGGGTGGCGGACGACATCCGGGCGGCACTGGCGTCCCTGGGCCGCGGCAGCACCGTGATCGGCGGGATCGCCCTGGTGGGCGTGGGCGGGGTGACGGACCGCCCGATCGAGGCGGTGGTCCTGCTCCCCCACGGCGTGATCATCGTGATCGGCGTGGACCTCCCGGACCCGGCCCTGCGCCTGGAGGCACCGCTGGGCGGCCCCTGGAAAGCGGACGGCTGGCCCCTGGTCGCGGACGACGATTCGGTGAACCCGGCCACGGAAGCGCTGGACATCTCCCAAGCTTGCGAAAGGCAAATTGCCGCACTTGTCCCGGGAACGGCCCCGGTGGGCACGATCATCGCGGTGGGACCGTACGTGGAGACGGTGGACCAGCCGGCGGCCGACCTGGCCGGACCGGTCCGGGTCCTGCACCCGACCCCGACGACGATGCTGGCGGCCACGGTATCCCTGGCCACGGCGCACCGGCCGCGATCGGTGGACCAGGTGCGGGCGCTGATCAGGGGGCTGGCGCCGTCGGCACCGGAGTTCACGGACGAGGTCCTGCTGGCCGAGGGCTTCAGCCGCCTGACGGACGATTCGCCGCCGGAGTCCCTTTGGGACGATGGCCCGCAGCAGTCACCGCCGGCTCCTGCTGGTGCTGTCGCCGCTGCCGCCCCGGTGGGGGTGGGTACCACCGACTGGCGGACCACGACGCCGGTTGGAGTTGCGCCGTCGCCCGCCGTGGTCCCGGAGGCCGCGGCAGAACCCCCTGCGGGCGACCGTCCCGCGGGCGAACCTTCCGCAGCCGAACCTCCTGCGGCCGAGCCTTCCGCGGCCGAACTTCCGGAGACCGCTCCCGCGGAAGTCACCGAGGTTCTTCCGTCGCCGGTGCAGGCGGAATCGGACCGCACGGATCCCTCGGTCGAGACGGAACCCACCGAGCTTCTCCCACGACCTCTGCAGACGGAACCGGGCCCTGCGGACCCTTCGGCGCGGCCGGTGTTCCCCGGTACCGAGAGCACTTCCCCCTCCGTCGAGGCGGAACCCACCGAGGTTCTCCCCACCGAAGCCGAGCACCCCACCGAAGCGGGGTCAACCACCTCGCAACCCGCCCCGCCACCCACCGCACCCGAGCCGCCCCGTGGCTCTTCCGGTCCGCTTCCCGCGGCCTCCCCGCAGCCCTTCCCCCGCCCGCGGCCGAAACCCGAACCCGCCGTCACTCCGCGGACCGTCCGCTGGCTGCCGCTCGGGGCCATCGGCGCCCTCGTTCTCCTCGTCGTCGCCGCCGTTGTCGTCGCCACCACCGGTGATGACACCGCCGCCGCTCCGGCGCCTCCGCCGGCCACCTCGAAATCGCAGCCTCCGCCGACCACGCCGGTGCGCAGCCTCCAGTTCGCCCTTCGCGCCGCCGGCGGGGATCAGCGATGTGCCTCCCACGCCTTCGGGGACACCCAGGCCAGCTTGCAGCAGACCAGCTGCTCCGGCGTCAAACGCGCCAGCTACGCCGCCACCGTCGACGGCCGGGGTGGGGCCGTCACCGTCGGGGTCGTCGACTTCCCCGATGCCGCGCAAGCCGCCGCCTTCAAGGCCGTCGCCGACACCCCGGGCGGGGGCGGTGTCCTCGACCTCGCCACCGAGACCGGCCAGTGGGGCGCCACCCCCGTCCCGCGGTTCGAGAACGCCGCCTACGCCAGCAAGCTCGACGGCTCGTCCGTGCGGCTCGTGCAGGCCGTCTGGGCGCCGGGACCGTCCACTCCGGACGATCCCGGCCTGGTCAGGGCGGCCACGGCCGCCCTCGACCTGCCCGCCCAGTAGCCCTCAGAGCCCGTACGCCTCCAGCAGCCGCAGCCACACCTCGCTGATCGTCGGGAACGACGGCACCGCGTGCCACAGCCGGTCCAGGGGCACCTCGCCGACGATCGCGATCGTCGCCGAGTGCAGCAGCTCCGAGACGTCCTGGCCGACGAACGTCACGCCCAGGAGCACGTTCCGCTCGGTGTCGACGACCATCCGGGCCTTGCCCGTGTAGCCGTCCGCGTGCAGGGACGAGCCCGCCACCGCGATGTCGATGTCGACGACGCGGTCCGCCGAGCCCGGCCGCGCGTCCGCCAGGCCGACGGCCGCGACCTCCGGGTCGGTGAACACCACCTGCGGCACCGCGTGGTGGTCGGCCGTGGCGGTGAACCGGCTCCACGGCGAAGCCGAAACCGGCGTGCCCGCGGCCAGCGCCGCCACCGTGTCGCCCGCCGCGCGGGCGCCGTACTTGCCCTGGTGGGTCAGCGGCGCCCGGCCGGTGACGTCGCCGGCCGCGAACAGCCAGTCACCGTCCACTGCGGACACCCGGCCGGTGTCGTCGGTCTCCAGCGGGTGCCCGGGCTCGATCCCGAAGCGCTCGAGCCCGGCGGTCGCCGGACGGCGGCCCGTGGCCACCAGGAACTCGTCGACGACCAGCGTCGAGCCGTCCTTCAGCGTCAGCGTCGTCCCGGAGTCCCCCGCGGCGACCTGCGAAACGCCCGAGTCCGTGTGCACCTCGACGCCGACTTCGCGCAGCCCCGCCAGCACGAGGTCACCGGCGAACGCGGCGTTGCGCGGCAGCGGCCGCGGGCCGGTGATCACCAGGTGGACCTCCGACCCGAGCGTCGCGAACGCCTGCGCCATCTCGACGCCGACCACGCCGCCGCCGAGGACGCCGAGCCGGGAGGGCACCGAAGGCGCCGACGTCGCTTCACGCGAACCCCACGGCCGGATCGTGTCGAGCCCGGGGATCGACGGCGTGCTCGGCACGCTGCCGGTGCAGACGATCACCGCGTGCCGGGCGGTCAGCACGCGGTCGCCGCCGACGGTGACCTCCCGCTCCCCGGTGATTTCCCCGTGCCCGCGAACCGGTTCGATGCCCGCCCCGCGGGCCCAGTCGACCTGCCCCGAGTCGTCGCCCTTGCCGGTGAACCAGTCACGGCGCGCGAACACCGCCGCCGGGTCGATCCGGTCACCGACCGGCACGCCGGGCACGCGCTTGGCGGCGGCGAGGAGATTTCCCGGCCGCAGCAACGCCTTGCTCGGGATGCAGGCCCAGTAGGAGCACTCGCCGCCGAAGCGTTCGTGCTCGACGAGGGCGACCTTCAGGCCTCCGCGGGCCGCCCGTTCGGCGGCCACCTCTCCCACCGGACCCGCACCGATCACCACTACGTCAAAAGTCTCTGCAGCCATGGCTTCAGGTCACACCACTACGCGGGATCACGCAAGCCAGCGGCTATCCTCCGTCGGGAAGCTGCAAGTCACCGATCCGGCCGAAAGCAGGCGGACACGGTCGGCGAGCCAACCCGCTCACCGGCACCTGTTCCGCCGTGGCTGCCGGTCGGATCGGTGACGATGACTCAGTCGGCGGCCCCGGGTGCCGTCGGACCCGGTGCGCGCGAACACATCACACGTTCGAGCACGGGAGGTTTGTCGTGGCCAGGAACACGGCTGTGCGGGTGCTGGATGATCTGACCGGTGAGCCCGCGGTGGAGACCGTCGGCTTCGGGCTGGACGGCATCGACTACGACATCGACCTCTCCTTCGCCAACGCCGAGGCGTTGCGCGGGCTCCTGCAGCGGTACGCCGACGCCGGCCGCCGCACCGGTGGCCGCAAGAACCGGCCCCGGACTGTCCCGGGCGCCGAGAAGACCGCGCCGAAGACGGCCGTCGCAAAGGCCGCGGCCACACCCGGGAGAGCGAAAGCCACGCCGCCCGCCGCGAAGGCCGCGCCCGCCAAAGCCACGCCCGGGCGAACGAAGGCCACGTCCGCCGCCGGGAAGGCCGCGCCCGCCAAGCCCGCGTCCGCCGAAGGCACCTCGGCCAAGGCCGCATCGACCAAGACCGCATCGACGAAGGCCGCCGCGACCAAGCCCGCGCCGGCGAAGACGACCCGCGCGAAGGCCGAACCCCCGAAGACCGCGGAGCCGAAGGCCACCACCCGGGCCGCCGCGCGCAAGGTGCCGACCGTCACGTTCTCGGCGGCCGAGTAAGTCCACAGTAGACGGCTCAGGCGGCGCGCTGGGCGCCGTCGGCGTGCCAGGACGGGTAGCGGTAACGGGTGTGCAGCAACGCCCGCTGCCGCGCCAGCTCGGCCGCCGACGGCGGCCGGGGCACGAACGTCCCGAGCAGCTGCGACGCCGCCGCCCGCACCGCCGCCTCGACCGCCGGGAACCCGGGCCGCAGGCCGTGCTCGGCCAGCGACGCCACCGGGCTGCGGTGCGAGTCGAGCGGGCGCGGGTCCGGCGGCGCGCCGGTCAGGTAGCGGCCGACGAGCCCCGCCGACGTCTCGACCAGCAGCGTCGAGTGGGCCAGCAGGCCGGTCTTGGTGCGGAACACGGCGAACCCGCACAGCTTCGCGTCGCCGACGAACAGCCCGCGGTCGCCGATCCGCGGCACCAGGCCGAGCTGGTCGACCGCGGCGCTCATCACCTGGCCGAGCGCCTCCAGGGGCCGGTCCGCCGGTCCGGGCAGGACCAGCGTCACGTTCAGGTTGCCGGGGTCGTGGAACACCGTGCCGCCGCCGCTGGCCCGGCGCAGCACCGGGACACCGTCGCGGACGCACTCGTCGATCCGCACCTCGCGCGCGATCCGCTGCCCGCGGCCCACGACGACGCACACCGGGTTGCGCCAGAGCCACAGCACCGGTGACTCGGGCGCAACCCGGAGGAGCGCTTCGTCGAAAGCGAGATTCTCGGCCGGATCCGTGAACGCCGCACGAACATCCGACCCGGTCGTCATAGCGCCTTGAGTTCCTCCACGATCTCGCCCACCGACGACTTGGCGTCCCCGAAGAGCATGCTGGTCTTCGGATCGTAGAACAGGTCGTTGTCGATCCCGGCGAACCCCGAGCTCATCCCGCGTTTCAAGACGATCACGGACCGGCTCTCGTTGACCTTGAGGATCGGCATCCCGTAGATCGGCGAGCTGGGGTCGGTCTGCGCGGCCGGGTTCGTGACGTCGTTCGCGCCGATCACCAGCGCGACGTCGGTCTGGGCGAACTCGGAGTTGATCTCGTCCATCTCCTTGAGCTGCTCGTACGGCACGTCGGCCTCGGCGAGCAGCACGTTCATGTGCCCGGGCATCCGGCCGGCCACCGGGTGGATCGCGTAGGCGACCGTGATGCCCTTCTTCTCCAGCAGCTTCGCCATCTCGCGGACGGTGTGCTGCGCCTGGGCCACGGCCATGCCGTAGCCCGGAACCACGACGACCTTGCTCGCGTACGCCATCTGGATCGCGGTGTCGGCCGCGCTCGTCGAGCGCACCGGACGGGCTTCCTTCGCGCCGCCGGCGGCCGCGACCGCCGGGCCGCCGCCGAAGCCGCCCGCGACGATCGCCGGGATGGACCGGTTCATCGCCTTGGCCATCAGGTTGGTCAGGATCGAGCCGGACGCGCCGACGATCATGCCGGCCACGATCAGCGCCGTGTTGTCCAGCGCCAGGCCCATCGCCGCGGCCGAGAGCCCGGTGAAGGCGTTGAGCAGGGAGATCACGACGGGCATGTCCGCGCCGCCGATCGGCAGCACCACGGTGAGGCCGAGGATGCCCGCCGCGACCAGCAGCCCGATGATCAGCAGTTCGCTGTCGCCGCCGGTGATGATGAGCACCGCGCAGACGACCGCGATCAGCAGGAGCAGCGCGTTGACCGGCTGCTGCAGCTTGCCCATGGTGATCGGGCGGCCGCTGATCAGCTCCTGCAGCTTGCCGAACGCGACGTTCGAGCCCCAGAAGGAGATCGACCCGATGATCGCCGCGAACAGGGACGCGATCGCGATGTACGCCGGTTCGTGCGCGTAGCCGTCGGTCGAGTTGAACTCGACCCACGCGATGAGCGCGACCGCACCGCCGCCGACGCCGTTGAACAGCGCCACCATCTGCGGCATCGCGGTCATCTTGACCTTGCGCGCCGACGGGACGCCGACGACCACGCCGATCCCGACGCCGAGGGCGATGAGCACCCAGTTGCCCATCCCGGGGGTGAGCAGCGTGGCGAGCACGGCGATGCCCATGCCGACCGCGGCGATCCAGTTGCCGCGGACCGCGGTGCGCGGGCCGGTCAGGCCCATCAGGCCGTAGATGAAGAGGGCGAACGCGATGATGTAGAGGATCGCGATGAAGTCGGTCACTTCTCGTCCTCCTCACCGGCGGCGGGTTTCTTGGCCTTGAACATCGACAGCATCCGGTCGGTGACGAGGAACCCGCCGACGACGTTGATGGTGCCGAAGGCGATGGCGATCACCAGCAGGATCTTGTTGAACACCCCGTCGACGCCGAGGCCGAGCACGACCAGCCCGCCGAGCAGCACGATGCCGTGGATGGCGTTGGTGCCGGACATCAGCGGCGTGTGCAGGGTGTTGGGCACCTTGGAGATGACGGCGAAGCCGACGAACCCGGCGAGCACCAGCACCGCCAGGTTCTGCACCAAAGGACTCACGACGCGCTCCCTTCGCGCCCGGCCACGCAGGCACCGGCGACGATCTCGTCCTCGAAGTTCAGCTCGAGCGCGCCTTCCTTCGTCACCAGCAGCTCCAGCAGCTCGGTGACGTTGCGCGCGTACAGCTCGCTGGCGTGCGAAGGCATTTCGGCGGGCAGGTTCAGCGGGGACGAGATGGTGACGTCGTGCTCCACGACGTCCTCGCCCGGCTTGGTCAGCTCGCAGTTGCCGCCGGTTTCGCCGGCGAGGTCGACGACGACCGACCCGGCGGGCATGCCCTTGACGGCGTCCGCGGTGACCAGGGTCGGTGCCTTGCGGCCCGGGACCAGCGCCGTGGTGATGACGACGTCGAACTTCGTGATGGCCTCGGTGAGCCGCCGCTGCTGCTCGTCGCGCTCCTCGGCCGTCAGCTCGCGGGCGTACCCGCCTTCGCCGACCGCCTCGATGCCGAGGTCGAGGAACTGCGCGCCGAGCGACTTGACCTGTTCGGCGACCTCGGGCCGCACGTCGTAGCCGGTGGTCTGCGCGCCGAGCCGTTTCGCGGTGGCCAGCGCCTGCAGCCCGGCGACGCCGGCGCCGAGCACCAGCACCTTGGCCGGCGGGACGGTGCCGGCCGCGGTGGTGAGCATCGGGAAGAACCGCGGGAGCTTCTGCGCGGCGAGCAGCACCGCGCGGTAGCCGCCGATGCTGGCCTGCGACGACAGCGCGTCCATCGCCTGCGCCCGGGAAATCCGCGGGACCGCCTCCATCGCGAAGGCGCGTAACCCCGCTTCTTCGAGCTTCGCGAGCCCGTCCGGGTTGCCACGCGGATCGAGGAAACCGACGAGCACGGCGCCCCGGCTCAGTTTCCCGACTTCCGCGGGCGAAGGCGGGTTGACCTTCACGACGATCGGCGCTCCCCAGGCGTCGCCGAGTTCGGCGCCCGCCTGGGTGTACGCGTCGTCACTCAGGTGCGCACCGGACCCGGCACCCGGCTCGACGACGACGCGCAGCCCGCGCTGCACGAGCCGCCCGACGAGCTTGGGCACCATGGCCACCCGCCGCTCCCCGGGGCGTGATTCGGCCACCACACCCACGGTGAGCTGCTGGCTCTGTTCGCTGTCCGTCACACGACCTCCTCATCGGCGAGGCACGATCCGAGGGTTGTACCACGCCGGACCGACAGTCCCCAGTGACGTGGGTCGCAAGTCTCCGGGTTGTGCCAGAAGATACGAAGGTCTGGCAGGAAACGTTCAGGCGGATTTCCAGTGCGGGACGCCCAGCAGGACCAGACGCAGCCGTTTTTCCGCCGTTCCGGTGATTTTCTCGTCTTCACCAGGGCGGGCTTCCAGCAGTTCGACAATGGTCGTCAGCATCACGGAAACGATCAAGTCGGCCAGCATGTGGAGGTCTTCGGTGCTCCACTCGCGCAGCTTCGGGAACCGGGCGAGATCGATCGCGAGGTCGCCGGAGAACAGGCGCAGTTCGACGCCGATCGCCTCGGCGAGCGAGCCGCCGGCGTACCGCTCGCGGGTGAGGAACCGGAAATGGTCCTCGTTCGCCCGGACGAATTGGTGCAGCGTCGTCACCGACGCGCTGATCATCCCCTGGTAGGTGTCCGGATCCGTGCGCGCGGAGCGGATCATGCCGCGCAGCGTGCGCGTCGCCTCTTCGACGAGCGCGACGCCCAGGTCCTCCATCGAGGCGAAGTGCCGGTAGAAGGCCGTCGGGACGATGCCGGCGCCCTTGGCGACCTCGCGCAGCGAGAGCGTGGCGAACGGCCGGTCGGCCAGCAGTTCGAGCGCGGTGTCCAGCAACGTCTGCCGGGTGCGCAGTTTGCGCTCTTGGCGGCTCACCGGCGTCAGGGGTTCGGACACGAAGTCCAGCGTACGGGTGTCCACCGCGTTGCTCACGTCACATCCTCGGGGTCTCGCGTTGACAGGGCGTCCACTCCTGCAGTGCACTGTTGAGTGTACAGCCGTTCACTGTAATCGAGGAGGTTCCCGATGACGGCGCTCATCCCCCGGCGGGTGCGCGGCCTCGCCTCGCTGGCCGAGGCGCTGCTGACGCCGCACGGGATGGACCGGTACCTGGAGCTCGTCGACCCGATGCTGGTCCGCCGCGAGATCCGCGGGCTGGTCACGGCGGTGCGCAAGCAGACGCCCGACAGCGTCACGCTCACCGTGCGGCCCAGCCGCGCGTGGCCGGGCTTCACCGCCGGCCAGTACGTCCGCCTGCAGGTGGAGATCGACGGCGTCCGGCGCACGCGCTGCTATTCGCCGTGCGGTTCGCAGTACGACGGCGAACTGGAGTTCACGGTCAAGGAGCAGGGCCTGGTCTCCGGGCACCTGAACCGCACGATCGGCGTCGGCTCGGTGGTCAATCTGTCCACTCCGGACGGTGGCTTCACCTTGCCCGCCGAGCGGCCGGACCGCGTGCTGCTGATCGCCGGCGGCAGTGGCATCACGCCGGTGCTCGCCATGGCCCGCACGCTGGCCGACGAGGGCCACGCCGGCGAGATCGTGTTCGTGCAGTACTCGAACGGCCCGGCCGACGCGCTCTACCGCACCGAACTGGCCGAGCTCGCCGCCCGGCACCCCGGGCTGCGGGTCGTGCACGCCTACACCCACTCGGAAGGCGGGGACCTGACCGGGTTCTTCTCGCCCGAGCACCTCGAGCGGGTCGCCCCGTGGTTCCGCGACGCCGACGCGTTCGTCTGCGGCCCGAAGCCTTTGATGGACGCCGTGCGTGAGGAGCTCGGTGAACGGGTGCACACCGAAGAGTTCACGCCGCCGGCGCTGACCTTCGACACGGAGAACGCCGAGGGCCAGGTGCGCTTCAAGCGCAGCGGGCGCGAGTGCGCGAACTCGGGGAAGCCGTTGCTGGAGCAGGCCGAAGAGGCCGGGCTCTCGCCGGAGCACGGCTGCCGGATGGGCATCTGCTTCTCGTGCACCCAGCTCAAGACGGCCGGACGTGTCCGCAACGCCAAGACGGGCGAGATCTCCGGCGAAGAAGACGAAGAAATCCAGCTCTGCATCTCCGTCCCCGTCGGGGACGTCGAGATCGACGCTTAGGGAGACAGCCATGACCGGTCTGCAGGACCGCCTGACCCCGGAACAGGTCGAGGAGTTCGGCCGCGAGCTCGACGCGCTGCGGCAGCGGATCGTCGACGACCTGGGCCAGGAAGACGTCGACTACATCCACGACATCATCAAGAAACAGCGCGGCCTGGAGGTCGCCGGGCGGGCGCTGCTGTTCGCCGGGTTCTTCCCGCCGGCGTGGCTCGCCGGCGTCGGCGCGCTGTCGCTGGCCAAGATCCTCGACAACATGGAGATCGGCCACAACGTCATGCACGGCCAGTACGACTGGACGCGCGACCCGGCGCTGAGCTCGCAGCGGTTCGAGTGGGACACCGTGGCGCCGGCGGAGAACTGGCGGCACTCGCACAACTACATCCACCACACGTACACGAACATCGTCGACAAGGACCGCGACGTCGGCTACGGGATCCTGCGGATGGACACCGCCCAGAAGTGGCATCCCTACTACCTGGGCAACCCGGTGTACGCGACGCTGCTGGCGATCTTCTTCCAGTGGGGCGTCATGCTGCACGACCTCGAAGTCGAGAACGTCGTCAAGGGCTCGCGGACCTGGACCGAGAACGTTCCGGTACTCCGCCGGATCGTGCGGAAGGCGTCGCGGCAGATCGGGAAGGACTACGTCCTGTTCCCGCTGCTGACCGGCCCGCTGGCGCCGCTGACCTTCCTCGGCAACGCGACGGCGAACCTGACCCGCAACCTCTGGGCGTTCGCGATCATCTTCTGCGGCCACTTCCCGGCGGACGTCGAGAGCTTCACCGAGGAGGAGACGGCTTCGGAGTCGCGCGGGCAGTGGTACCTGCGCCAGATCCTGGGATCGGCGAACATCACCGGCGGCCCGCTGTTCCACATCCTGAGCGGCAACCTGTCGCACCAGATCGAACACCACCTGTTCCCCGACATCCCGGCGCGCCGGTACCCGCAGATCGCCGGCGAGGTGCGCGCGATCTGCGAGAAGTACGGGCTGCCGTACCACACGGGCCCGCTGCGCAAGCAGCTCTGGTCGGTGGCGAAGAAGATCGTGAAGCTGGCTCTCCCGCAGAGTGGGCCGTCGCCGGTTACGGTGGAACCCGACCGGCAGCTCCGAGCAGCGTGAGGGTGACATGGTGGGTCAGTTCGAACGGGAGAAGGACACCCTGCAGGTGATCACCGAATCAGCGGCGACGCACGTCGGCAACATAGCTTCGATCATCACCGGCGCGATCCGCGACATCGCCCGCGAGACGGGCGACTGGCTCACCGACGTCATCGAGATGCGGGAAGCCGCGCAGCGGGCCCAGGAGGACGACCCGGACACGCTGTGAGTCCTCTTCACAAAGGCCGGCTTGGGGACGAAGGTCCTCGAGCCGGCTCTTTGCGTGACGGAATTGTCGGTGGTCTCCGGTAGCGTGGAATTCGGGGGGCGCCCCCGGGCCGCCTGAGGGCACACCGGGGAAACCCGGATCGGCAGCGCCCGGCACCACACTGGACCTTTCCGGGGCGTGGACCGGGGGAAAACCGGATGGGCCCGGCCGCCGCGCCGGGTGAAACTGAATCCGTGACCACCCTCGACCCACCCCACCACCCCCTGCGCCGCGTCTTCGGCCCCCTCGCCTCGCGGGACTTCCGGGCCGAGTACCTCTGGTTGTCGCTCGCCGCCCCGCTCACCGTCTTCTCGCTGGTCAGCTTCCTCGTCGTCGTCGCGCTCGGCCTCTGGCTCACCCCGGTCCTGCTCGGCT
Organism: Amycolatopsis mediterranei; assembly: GCF_026017845.1. Classification (NCBI taxonomy): domain Bacteria; kingdom Bacillati; phylum Actinomycetota; class Actinomycetes; order Pseudonocardiales; family Pseudonocardiaceae; genus Amycolatopsis; species Amycolatopsis mediterranei. The sequence continues at coordinate 2,324,940 of NZ_CP100416.1, read as the reverse complement.
TCCTCGTCCTGGCCGGCGCCGTCTTCTACGCCCGCGGCCTCGGCGCCGCCCACCGCGGCCTCGCGAAACGCCTGCTCGGCGTCAGCGTCCCCGCGCCGCGGCGGCCCGAACTCAAGCCCGGGCTGTGGAGCTGGGTCAAAGCGCGCGTCGGCGATCCGGCGGGCTGGCGGGCCGCCGGTTACCTGCTCCTGCGGCTGCCGCTCACGCTGGCCGGCCTCTTCACCGTCTTCGTCGCGACCGTCTACAGCGTCGCCGCCACCACCTACTCCTTCCTCTGGTTCCCGCTGGGCGAACGCCGGCTGCCGGTCTTCGCCATCCACGCCGAAAGCTGGGCCGGTGCGCTGGTCTGGTCGGCGTCGGGGCTGCTCGTGCTGGTCGCGCTGCCGCGGGTGACGCACGCCTTCGCCGCCCTCGACCGGCTGCTGGTCGTCGGGCTGCTCGGCGCGCGTGAGCTGACCGAACGGGTGCGTGACCTCGAAGCGAGCCGCGCGACCGCGGTCGAGGACGCCGCCCTGCGGCTGCGCCGCATCGAACGCGACCTCCACGACGGCGCGCAGGCCCAGCTCGTCGCGCTGGCCATGAAGCTCGGACTGGCCAAGGACGAACTGGCGGACGCCGGCCTCCCGCAGGTCAACGAGCTGGTCACCGCCGCGCACGCCAACGCCAAGCAGGCGCTGACCGAGCTGCGCGACCTCGCCCGCGGCATCCACCCGGCCGCGCTGGACGCCGGCCTCGACGTCGCCCTCGCCACGCTCGTCGCGACGTCCGGGATCGACGCGCGGGTCGCCGTGGACCTGCCGCGCCGTCCACCGCCCTCGCTGGAGACGATCCTCTACTTCAGCGCCGCCGAGCTGCTCACGAACGCCGCGAAACACGGCGGGACGACGCTGGTCGAAGTCACCGAGGAGCGCGACGTCCTGCGGCTGCGTGTCCGCGACAGCGGCTCCGGCGGCGCGCGGATCGTGCCGGGCGGCGGCCTGGCCGGCGTCGCCGAGCGGCTGCGCACGGTCGACGGCGAACTGACCGTCAGCAGCCCGCAAGGCGGTCCGACCGAAGTGTCCGCACGGGTGCCGCTGCCCCGCTAGGGTCGCGGCATGCGGATCGTCATCGCGGAGGACTCCACCATCCTGCGCCACGGCCTCGTCGAGCTGCTGACCTTCCGCGGCCACCAAGTCGTCGCCGCGGTGAAGGACGCCGACGCGCTGCGCGAAGCGGTCGGCACCCACGCACCCGACGTGTCCATTGTGGACATCAGGATGCCGCCGACGCACACCGACGAAGGCCTGCGGGCGGCGATCGCGCTGCGCCGCGAGCTCCCGGGCTGCGCGATCCTGCTGTTTTCCCAGTACGTCGAGACGAAGTACGCGGCCCAGCTGCTGGCCGACCGCGCGGGCGGCGTCGGCTACCTGCTCAAAGACCGCGTGGCCGAGGTCTCGGACTTCCTCGACGCGCTGCGCCGGGTGGCGGACGGCGAAACGGTCCTCGACTCCGAAGTCGTCAGCCAGCTGTTCTCGGCGACGCGCCGGACGGACGCGCTCGGCGCGCTCACCCCGCGGGAACGCGATGTGCTGGGCCTGATGGCGGAAGGCCGGTCGAACTCCGCGATCGCGGCGAAGCTGTTCCTTTCGCCCGGCTCGGTGGAGAAGTACGTGACGTCGATCTTCGGCAAGCTCGGCCTGCCACCGTCCGAAGGGGACAACCGCCGGGTGCTCGCGGTGCTGCGCTACCTGGATTCCTGAGCGAACACCTGGTCGCGGTAGCGGGGCCGGTCCCCGTCCGGCTTTCCGCGGACCGTCCGGCAGCCCGGGCCGCGGCAGCTGCCCGGCGTAGTGCTCGAGCAGCTGGACCCACCATGACCGCCGAACCCGCGAAGAAGCCCGCGGCTCCTTAGGCTGGGCCGCATGTACTCCACCGAGATCGAGGTCCGCACCGGCTCCGAAGCCGTCGTCCACGACCTCACCCACGAAGCCGAGGCCTTCCTGCGCGACGCCGACGCCACCGACGGGCTGCTGCACGTCTGGGTCCCGCACGCCACCGCCGGGCTGGCCATCCTGGAAACCGGCGCCGGCAGCGACGAGGACCTGCTGACCGCGCTCGACGAGTTGCTCCCCCGAGACGGCCGCTGGCGGCACCGGCACGGGAGCCCGGGTCACGGCCGTGACCACGTGCTCCCGGCGCTGGTGCCGCCCTACGCGACGGTCCCGGTGCTCGGCGGCGTCCTGGCGCTGGGCACCTGGCAGTCGATCTGCCTAGTGGACACCAACCTCGACAACCCCGTCCGCAAGGTGCGGTTCAGCCTCCTGGCGGGCTGACCGGCCCGGCCACAGCGTCACCAGCAGGCCCACGGCCAGCAGGGCGCCGAGCACCCACAGCGCGGTCGTCACGTCCGGCGCGTCCGGCACGCCCTGCAGCAGGCTGCGCAGGCCTTCGGCGGAGAACCGGAACGGCGTCCACGACCACAGCAGCGCGCGGTAGGCCGGGTTCAGCAGCTCCGGCACCTGCCCGGCCACCGCGGGCGCGACCAGGTACAGCGGCGCGAGGACGGCCATCGCGCGCAGGCCCAGCACGCGCAGCAGCCCGGCCTGCAGGGCCGCGAAAGCCGTCGCGGCGAGGAAGACGAAGCCGAGGACGTCCGGGGTCAGCGGCAACGCCGAATCCCACAGCGCGAAGAAGCCGGCCACGACCGCCGTGATCAGCACGCCGGCCCCGGTCACCTGCAGGAACCGCGCCCCGGCCCCGATCGGGCGGCCGGTCCGCTTCGCGAGCTGCGTCAGCGCGAGCCCGGCGATGAGCGCGCCGATCCACGCCAGCGCGCTCGCGGCCAGCGGCGCGACCCGGCCCGCGGCGCCTGCCGGGTGCAGGACCTCCTGCTTCGGCGCGCCGGCCAGCGCGGTCGCGGCGCCGGTCAGCGCCTGCTGGGCGACCTGGGTGCCGGCCGGGTTGACCGCCCCCGAAGTCACGACCGTCGCGGCCGGTCCCGGGGCGAGTTCGAGCACGCCGTAGACCTTCTTGTCTTCCAAGAGCTGCCGCGCTTCGGCCGGGGTCGCGACGGTCCAGGCGAGCTGGCCGCCGCCGTGCGCGGCGATGCGCTGCGCGATCTCCGGCGGGGCGGCGACCGCGACCGGAACACCGTCGGGCGCGAGGGTCGCCTGCGCGCCGAAGGTGAGGAATCCGAGCACCACCGCCACCAGCGCGCCGGCCACGGCGGCGACCAGGGCGAGCACCCCTGCGGGACGGGTCATCACTGCCTCCACTTATTCTTCGCGTGTTGAATTACGGCTCAAGGTACGACCCGGCCCGGCAAAAGTCAACGCGCGTTGAATAACGTCCCCGGTAGCCTCGGAGCCGTGACGAAGAAGCGGCTGGTGCTCTGGGACATCGACCACACGCTCGTGGACTTCTCCGAACTGGGCGCGGCCTGGTACGGGACCGCGTTCACCGCCGCGACCGGGGCGACCCTGCGCGTGCGCCCGGTGTTCGGCGGCCGCACGGAACGCGCGACGACGACCGACCTGCTCACCGCGAACGGCTTCGAGGCCTCGGAAGAGACGATCCAGGCGCTGTTCAAAGCACTGGTGGCGGAGTCGGAACGCCACCGGCACACCTTCGCGGAGACGGCCCGCCCGCTGCCGGGCGCGGCCGAGGCGCTGACCGCGTTCGCCGCCGGCGGGGACGTCGTGCAGACGCTCGTCACCGGCAACCTGCCGGAGATCTCGCGCCACAAGCTCGTCCCCTTCGGCCTGGACGAGCACCTCGACCTGGAGATCGGCGGCTACGGGACGCTGTCGGTGCACCGCCCGGACCTCGTCCCGCACGCGGTGGGGCTGGCGGCGGCCAAGCACGGCACCGAATTCGGCGCCGACGCGGTGGTCGTCATCGGCGACACGCCGAACGACGTCCGGGCCGCGGTCGACAACGGCGCGATCTCCGTCGCCGTGGCCACCGGGCACTATTCCGCCGGGGAACTGCGGGCGGAGGGCGCGCACACCGTGCTGCCCGACCTGACCGACACCGACGCGGTCCGGCGCGCGGTCCTCGGCTGAGCCGCAACCGCCGAAAGGCCGCCCGGGCCGGGTTTCCGGCCTGCCTGCGCGCGCAGGCATCCGATGTGCCGATCGGAGCAATCTGTGTGGTCCGCGTTAGAACGTTCGAGTGGTCCGGATCTTTCGCGCTCGCGACCCGGTGATCGTTGGTCATAAATTCGCAAGGTCTGGCGACATCGTGTCGCCGGGGGGTGGGCCACCGGTCCCGAGGGGAGATTCACCTTACTATGCAACGGAAATCGTTGCGGCACTTTGTGCTGCGCACAATCACGTTCGTTTCCGCGGGGGCGCTGATCGCCGCCGTTCCGGCGACCGCGTCGGCCGCCCCGCGCTCCGGCCAGGACGGCGTGCCGCTGCCGGTGTCGTGGACGCCGCCGGCGCAGGTGAACCGCACGCCGACCGGTGTCCTGGCCGACCAGGTACCGGTGAGACCGGCGCCGAGATCGGGTGCGTCCGTCCAGTCGCTGGTGTGCGACACGACTCAGTCGGGCACCCAGCCGTGGTTCGCGATGGACCGGTACGCGATCTCGGACCGCACGGAGTTGCTGGTCAACCGCTACAGCGGCAATGCGGTCATCACCGACCGGGCGCTGACGGTCAAGGGCACCGGCCTGAACATGTCGGTCGACGCCGTCTACAACAGCGCCAACCTCACCCGCGGCGGAGCATTCGGGACGTTCTGGACGGTGTCCGGCGGCCCGGACGTGAAGCTCGTGATCTACCCCGACCCCGACCGGCGGATCGTGCTCTACGACCCGACCGGGTATTGCGCGGAGTTCACCAAGAACGACGACGGCAGCTACGCCACGCCGTCCGGTATGCACGCCACGTTGACCAAGCTGCCGGACGGCAAGTACGCGCTCTCGCAGGACAGCTCGGGCGAAACGAAGCTGTTCACCGGTGACGGGCGGTTGTTCTCGCAGGCCGACCGCAACGGGCACACGATCACCTACCGCTACAACGCTTCCGACGGCACCCTCGCCTCGATCACCGACACTCAGGGCCGGGTCACGACCACCACGTACGGCAACAGCCGCATCACCGCGGTGACCGATCCGGCGGGGGTGACGGCCGGCGCCTACGGCTACGACGGCAACGGGCACCTCACGAAGATCACCAACCGCAACGGCGACAGCATGAACTTCGGGCTGGACGCCAACGGCCGGATCACGACGCTGACCACCACGCTGGGGCGGTCCTACACGCTGTCCTACGACGCCGGTGGCCGCGTGACCCAGGTGACCGAGCCGAATTACGGCGGCGTCGCCAGTGTCACCGGGTACGCCTACGGCTCCGGCACGACGACGGTCACCGACCCCAACGGGCACAAGAGCACCTACACCTTCGACGACGGCGGGCGGCAGACCAAGGCCACCGACGCGCTCGGGCACTCCCGGAACCAGGGCTGGTCGGCGCACGGTGACGTGAACTCGCTGACGGATGCGACCGGCAACTCGGTCACCTACGACTACGACCCGCTCAATAACCTCAAGGGCGGCAAGCTCCCCACCGGCGCGACGATGAGCGCCGGCTACACCGACACCGCCCACCCGCACCTGCCCACGCAGGTCGCGGACTTCTCCGGCAACAAGGTGAACAGCACCTACGACAAGGCCGGCAACGTCACCAAGGTGCATTCCGACGCGCTCAACGCCGACGTCGCGAGCTACGAGTACAGCACCGGCCTGGTGACGAAATCGACCGACGGCAACGGGCACGCCACCACCTACGGCTACGACACCGCCGGGAACCTCACCACGGTGACCCCGCCGCTGCCGCTCAAGCCCACCACCTACACCTACGACTCGCTCTCCCGCGTCACCAGCGTGACCGACGGCAACGGCGTCAAGCTGGTCTACGGCTACGACAAGCTCGACCACGTCGTCTCCGTCGCCAAAGCCGACGGCACCGGGCTGGCCGCCTACACCTACGACCAGACCGGAAACCGCACCGTCGCCACCACCGCCGGGGCCACGCTCACCAACAGCTACGAACGACGCCTGCTCACCCGGGTCGTGCGCACCGCCGGCACCGGCTCGCAGACGGCGACCTACCACTACGACCAGGCCGGGAACGTCACCGCGGTCGACGACCCGACCGGCTGGATCTACTACGGCTACGACGCCGCCGACCGGCTGACCTCGGTCAAGGACCAGGCGAACACGACCACCACCTACGGCTACGACAACTCCGACCACCGCACCTCGGCCACCCTGCCCGGTGGCAGCACCGAAACGATCGGGGTCGACAAGTCCGGCCGGCAGACCGGGATCACGGTCAAGAACTCCGCGGGCTCGACGCTGCTGTCGACCAGCTACCGCTACACCAAGCCCGACGGCACCGACACCGGCCAGGTGCAGTCCCGCACCGACTCCACCGGCACCGCCGACAACACCTACGACGGCTTCGGCCGCCTCACCAAGGCCGGCGGCCGCACCTACGCCTACGACAACGCCGGCAACATCACCGCAGGCGACGGCCGGACCTACACCGTCAACGACGCCGACCAGATGACCAAGATCGACACCATCACGGCCGGCTACGACGGCGCCGGCAACCTCACCACCACCAACCCCGGCGGCGACGCGCACTACAGCGACACCAACCAGCTGACCTCGGTCACGTCCAGCTCGGGCACGCTGTTCAGCGGGTCTTACGACACCCTCGACCAGACGCAGGCCGCTTCGATCACCGAGCGGGTCGGGTCGGGCGACGTCACGCACGTTTTCACCCGCACCGCACTGGGTATTTCGCGGACCGTGGACAACGGCGCCGCGACCACCTACGCCCACGACGTCGACGGCAACCTGACCGGGTTGGTCGACGCGGCGGGCAAGCACCACAACGCCATCACCGACTACCAGGGCAGCGTCCTCGCCCTGGTTGACGACACCGGCGTGGTGACCGCCACCTACACCTACACGCCGTATGGGTTCAACACCGGCATCACCGGCCCGGCGGGCTCGGCCAACCGGCTGCGGTGGCTGGGCAGCTACCAGCTCGCCAGCAGCGAATACTTGACCGGTTACCGCCACTACAACCCCGCTTACGCCCGCTTCACCCAGCCCGACCCCACCGGCCAGGAAAACAACGCCTACGCCTACGGCAAGGGCGACCCGATCAACCACAGTGACCCCAACGGCGACTACGGCTTCGCCGACCTCGGCCAGGACATCGGCAGCTACGCCGGAGGAGCTATGGGAGTCGCGCTCGGGGCTGCGATCTGCGCCGGCACCGCGGGAGCCGGTTGCCTGATCGGCGCCGTCAGTGCCGGTGTGATCTTCGGGGGCGTCGGCGGCGGTGCCGGCGCTTTGATCGGAGGAGGCGACTCGGGCAAGGTTCGTGACGGTTTCATCAGTGGCGCAATCGGCGGCGGCTTGGGTGCCCTTGGCGGCGGGGGGTGGAAGCTCCTGAAGAGGTTCATCAGTCGCTGATGAAGTGGAGCCTGCTGGCCCGCCTACCTGCGGGCCAGCAGGTGGTTGTATTAAGGAGCGTTGTGGCAAAAAGTCCCGAAATTACCGCCAAGCAGAAACGTGTCTTGTGGCACTCTCTCCTGGTCTTCGCAATTGCGGTCGCCATGATGTTCTTTGTCATCAGAACACCAACGAACTGGATTGCGGTCGTCATTCTGGCGGCGCTCGGGTTCGTCGCGACCGGCCTGCTGCTTCGTGTTGCACTACGCCCGCCGTACAACTGACAACAGGAAGTAGGCAGGCAGGAACCGCATCGATGGAAGGCACCGTGAGCAAGAACAAGAAGAACTGGATGATCGCCGTCCTCTTGATCCTGGTGGCGGCAGTCGGCTTCTCCTACACCCTCTCGGATCCTCCGATGTGGTGGGTCGGCATCCTGGCCGCGGTGATCGGGCTTGCCCTCATGGTGCTGATGGGATGGATAGCCGTCCGCCCCGGGAAATAGCCTGAGGCCGGCCGAGGTGGGTGGAGCTCGGGTCCGAGTCCCACCCACCTCGGCCACGGTCAGGACCAACCGGCCGGTGACCAGGCACATCCTCCTCGAGAGGGGGACATCCCTCAGCCGAAAGGACGACACCCCTAGGGGAAATCTCGTCCCCCTGCCCGATGTCCGCGGCGACGGGGACTCGACAGACTCTTCCCCATGACTGACGCAGGGGCGGCGCTGCCCGCCGAAGGGGGTCGCATCCGGAGCACGGTTGCGGTGCTGAGACAGCGGCTGCCGTTCACCAGCAATGTCACGCTCGCGATGCTGGTGCTGGCCGTCGCGACCGGGGCACTGTGGAACGCCGCCGAAGACCGTGCGGCCTACCCGTTCGTCGCCTACGGGCTGCCGTCGCTGGAGGCGGGCCGGTGGTGGACGATGCTCACCGGGCCGTTCTTCGCCGTCATCCCGTGGTACTACCTTCCGATGGTCGGCAGCTTCGCGCTCTTCGCCGGCTTCGCCGAGTGGAAGCTGGGGACGCGGCGCACGATGGCCGTGACCATCGGCGGCCAGCTGGTCTCGGTGCTCGTCGCGACCCAGTTCCTCGCGCTGTCCCGCAACTCCGGCTGGCTGTGGGCCGAGCGGGTCGCGGGCAGCCTCGACGTCGGGTTCTCCGGCGGCGCACTCGCCGCGGTGGCGATCGCCAGCGCGACGCTGCGGCCGCCGTGGGCCCTGCGGCTGCGGGCCGGCCTGTGCGTGTACGCCGGGGTCGCGATCGTCTACGTCGGCACGCTGGCCGACCTCGTGCACTTCTTCGCGCTGCTGCTGGCGCTCCCGCTCGGCAAGCGCCTGGTGGGCTCGCGGCAGGCGGGCGAGGTGGCGACGCCGAACCTGCGGGAGTGGCGGGTGCTGGCCGTGGCCGGCCTGCTGCTGCTCACCATCGCCGAGATCGTCATGTTCCTGGTGCCCGGCGACGGCCCGTTCGGCTCGGACGACGGCGTTTCGCTGTCGGCACCGGAGCTCGGCGTGCTGGTCCTGCTGGTGGTGCCGATGCTCAACGGGCTGCGCAAGGGCAGCCGCGTCGCGTGGCGCTGGGCCGTCGCGCTCTCGGCGTTCGTGACGCTGCAAGGGCTCGCCGTCGCGACGCTCCTCGGGGTGGCCGACATCTTCGGCGGCGACTACGACACCGCGGGCCTGCCGCTGTTCTTCGTGGACAATCTCTTGTGGACGGTCGAGCTGGGCGTCCTGATCGCCGCGCGGCACGCCTTCCGGGTGCCTTCGCGACGCCGGCTGCGGCGCCACGCGCAGGGCCCGGGACCGGCGCTGGCCCGCACCCTGCTGGGGCACCACGGCGGCAGCACGCTGTCGTGGATGACGACGTGGCCGCGCAACACCTACTTCGTCCGCGCGGACGGCCGCTCGTACCTCGCCTACCGCCGTCACGCGGGGGTCGCGGTCGCGCTCGGCGACCCGATCGCGCCGGACGGCACGGCGGCCGCCACGGTCACCGAGTTCGCCGCGATGTGCGAGAACTCCGGGCTGGTGCCGTGCGTGTTCTCGGCGACGGAAGCCACCGTCGCGGCGACGCGCGAGCTGGGCTGGCAGCACGTCCAGGTGGCCGAGGACAACGTGCTCGACCTCGACGGCCTCGAGTTCCGCGGCAAGGCCTGGCAAGACGTCCGCTCGGCGCTGAACAAGGCGGCCAAGCAGGAGATCGAGTTCCGGCTGGTCCGCCTGGCCGATCAGCCCGAGCCGATCCTGGCCCAGGTCCGGGCGCTGTCGGAGGAGTGGATGTCCGGCAAGGCCATGCCGGAGATGGGCTTCACCCTCGGCGGCCTCGACGAGGCGATGGACCCGGCCACCCGGGTCGGGCTGGCGGTCGACGCGGAGGGCACGGTCCACGGCGTCACGTCGTGGCTGCCGGTCCACACGGGCGCCGGCAAGATCGGCGGCTGGACGCTGGACGTCATGCGCCGCAGCGCCCACGGCTTCCGCCCGGTGATGGAGTTCCTCATCGCCTCGGCCTGTCTGGCCTTCCGCGACGAAGGCGCGCGGTTCGTCTCGCTCTCGGGGGCGCCGCTGGCCCGCAGCAGCTCCGGGCCGGCGCGTCCGGTGGACCGGGCGCTGGAGTCGCTGGGCCGGGTGATGGAGCCGTACTACGGATTCCGTTCCCTGCACGCGTTCAAGGCGAAGTTCCAGCCGCGGCACGTCCCGCTGTACCTGGCGTTCCGCGACGAAGCCGATCTGCCGCGCGTCGGGCTGGCGCTGAGCCGGGCCTACCTGCCGGACGTCCGCCTGCGGCAGCTGGCGAAGCTGGTCAGTAGCTCTCGGGCACGCTGATCCGCTGCGGGAACCGGATCTTCCGCCTGGTCACGACGTTCTGGTCCTTCGGGATCAGCCGTCCGTCGGTCAGGCGGAGCCAGTGGCCGTTGCGCGAGTCGGTGAAGGCGAGCATCACTCCCGGGGTCAGGTTCGGGCGCTGCCATTCCTCGCGGATCGGCATCCGCCACTTCCCGGGCGGCAGGATGGCGTAGAGGTACTCGTCGTCCTCGATGTCCGGCCCGCGGTGCAGCGTGGAGCCGGTCATCGGCAGGTGGTGCACGAGGTCGAACGAGACCACGACGTGGTTGACCGCTTCGGCGTTCGCGTTGGAGACGACCATGTAGCCGTGGACGCCGGTGTACTCGATCCACGCGGTCACCTTCGCGGCCTGCTCCTGCCGCTCGCGCAGGTCGCGTTCCCGCCGGTCAGCCTGCGCGAGCCGGCCGTCGCGGATGGCGATCCACAACGCCACCACGACGGCGCCGATCGTGCCGATGCCCCCGACCCACTGCCCGGAGGCACCCCACCAGTTCGGATCGCGCGGCTTGACGAGCCAGATCCAGGCCTTGGCCAGCAACGGCCCGAACAGCAGCAGCACCCCGGAAACGGCCAGCACCCCGAACGCGACGGCCCGGACGCGGCCGAGCCGTCTCGCCTCATCCCCGCTCATGCCCCGCAGCCTGCCGAATCCCGGCGCTCGGCGGAAGGCGTCCTGGCTAGCGGTACGTGGTCGGCGGCGGCGTTGTCGTCCTGCGGTCGGCTGCCGGGACGAACCGGTAACTCCGCACGATCCGTTCCAGGTCCTGCCGCGAGGAAGGCCCCGACCGGTCGCTGTCCGCGTACGCCACCACCACGCCGGACGTCCCCGAATCCCCGCCGAACGCCAGCGCCGCCACCAGCGCGTGCCGGGTCGCGCACTCCCCCGTCTGCGCCGGGGTCACCGAAGCGACCACGACCCGGGCGGGGACCGCCGTGCCGTCGGCTCGGGAAACCTGCGCGTCCGCCCCCGGGTCCACTTGGGGCGCCGCGCCGTACGCGGCCGTCGCGAGGTCCGTGGCGGCCTTGCGCGCCGCCGCGTCGACGTCGGCCAGGGGTTCCGTGGTGACGCCCGCGCCACCCAGCGTCGCCTGGCCGCATTTGCCCAGGAACGCGCTCGTGATGAGCCTGACCCCGGCCCAGCCGTGCTGGGTACCGGGTGCCGGCTGCCAGTCCGGTGGGACGTCGTAGGCGTACGAGCCGTCACGACCCGCCACGGACTGCCAGCCCGCGACCACGGCCGGGACCGCAGCGCGCGGCGAAGGCGTCGCTACCAGCGGCGCAGGCGGCGGCGAGGACGACGCCGGGTGCTGCTTGCCGACGCCCAGCGCGTTCAGCACGCCGGCCACCAGGGCGATGAACGCCAGCCCGAACCACGGCGCCCGCCGCCACTTCAGCGGCTTCGGCCGCGGGCGGATCCGCTTCGGCTGCGCGCGCGGCGCGTCCGCGGGTTCGTAACCGCCGAACCCGCGAAGCGCCGCGTTGTCCTCGTAGCCCGGCCCGTCTTCGGGCCGCCGCGAGAACCGCCCCATCAGGAACGGACGAGCTTGACCAAGTGCTCGACGACGGCCTCGACCGCGATCTCCTCGCGTTCGCCCGAACGCCGGTCCTTGACCTCGACGACGCCGTTGGCCAGCCCGCGCCCGACGACCAGGATGGTCGGCACGCCGACCAGCTCGGCGTCCGCGAACTTGACACCGGGAGTCGCCTTGCGGTCGTCGAGGATGACCTCGACCCCGGCCGCGTCCAGCTCGGCGGCGATCTTCTCGGCGCCGGCCGCGATCGTCTCGTCCTTGCCCGCGATGACGATGTGCACGTCGAACGGCGAGGCCACCCGCGGCCAGATCAGGCCGAGGTCGTCGTGGTTCTGCTCGGCGAGCACGCCGACCAGCCGCGAGACGCCGACGCCGTAGGAACCCATGGTGATCCGGATCGGCTTCGAGTCGGGGCCGAGCGCGTCGACCTCGAAGGCGTCGGTGTACTTGCGGCCGAGCTGGAAGATGTGCCCGATCTCGATGCCGCGCGCGGCGACCAGGGTGCCGTGGCCGTCCGGCGACGCGTCGCCCTCGCGGACCTCGGCGGCCTCGATCGTGCCGTCCGGGGTGAAGTCGCGCCCGGCCAGCAGGTCGACGACGTGGTGGTCGACCTTGTCGGCCCCGGTGACCCAGGCGGTGCCGGGGACGATCCGCGGGTCGGCGAGGTAGCGCACGCCGTTGTCCTGCAGCGCCTTCGGGCCGATGTAGCCCTTGACGAGGAACGGGTTCTTCGCGAAGTCGGCCTCGTCGAGCAGCGCGACCTCGGCCGGCTCCAGCGACGCTTCGAGGCGCTTCATGTCCACTTCGCGGTCGCCCGGGACGGCGACGCAGACGAGCTCCCACTCGGCCGAGCCCGGCTGACGCGTCTTGAGCATGACGTTCTTCAGCGTGTCCGCGGCGGTGAAGGTGCGGCCCAGGCCGGCGTCGTTGAGGAAGTTGACCAGCGACTCGATGGTCGGCGTGTTCGGCGTGTGGTGCACCTGCGCCTCGGGGCGGCCCTCGATGGGCTGCGCGGCGGGCGCAGGCGTGACGACGGCTTCGACGTTCGCCGCATAACCGGACTCGGTGCTGCGGACGTAGGTGTCCTCACCCGTCTCGGCGACGGCGAGGAACTCCTCGGACGCCGAGCCGCCCATGGCGCCCGACGTCGCCTTCACGACGACGTACTCGAGGCCGAGCCGGTCGAACAGCTTCACGTAGGCGTCGCGGTGGGCCTGGTAGGAGCGCGCGAGACCCTCGTCGTCGAGGTCGAAGGAGTAGGAGTCCTTCATGACGAACTCGCGGCCGCGCAGGATGCCGGCCCGGGGGCGGGCTTCGTCGCGGTACTTCGTCTGGATCTGGTAGAGCGTGACGGGGTAGTCGCGGTACGAGCTGTACTCGCCCTTGACGGTGAGGGCGAAGAGCTCCTCGTGCGTCGGGCCGAGGAGGTAGTCGGCGCCCTTGCGGTCCTTGAGGCGGAAGAGGCCGTCGCCGTACTCGGTCCAGCGGCCGGTGGTCTCGTAGGGCTCCCTCGGCAGCAGCGCGGGGAACTGGATCTCCTGCGCGCCCATGGCGTTCATTTCCTCGCGCACGACGGCCTCGATGCGGCGCAGCACGCGCAGGCCGAGGGGCAGCCAGGAGTACCCGCCCGGGGCGACCCGGCGGACGTAGCCGGCGCGTACCAGGAGCCGGTGGCTCGGTACCTCGGCGTCCGCCGGATCCTCGCGCAACGTGCGAAGGAACAACGACGAAGTCCTGGTGATCACTGGGGGGCTCCCTGCTCCGGGCGGGTGTGAAAGTCCCGCTCAGGGTAGTCAACCACCCGGCCGTGACTCCAACGGGTTATTCGGCGGCCCGTTTTTGTCGGTGGTGGCCGCTAGCTTCGAGGGCATGGCGATCCACATGGGCATGATCACGATCGACTGCGCGGAGCCCCGGCGGCTGGCGGAGTTCTGGACGGCGGCGCTGGGCACGCAGGTGGCGCAGGACTACGGCGAATTCGTGGTGCTGGCCCCACCGCCGGGAGGCGGGCTGGCGGTGGGGCTGCAGCGGGTGCCGGAGGCCCGGGCGGGCAAGAACCGGGTGCACGTGGATTTCGGAGGTGACGACCGTGCGGCCGAGGTGGAGCGGCTGGTCGGGCTGGGCGCGAAGGAGGTGGCGGAGCACGAGGTCCCGGGACTGGCGTGGACGGTGCTGGTCGATCCGGAGGGCAACGAGTTCTGCGTGTCGGAGAGGGTGAGCTGACCGGGGTGCACTGAGAGGAGCTACGCCGGGGACGGGCCGGTCCCCAAGCCGGGCGAGGGCGCCCGGGGCAGGCGAGCTGCCCAGCCGAGCGTGGTCGGTCGGGTCACACGGGCCGTCGGCGCAGGTAGGTCGCCCGGGCTCGAACGGGCCATCCAGCCCGAATCGGGCGCCCAGCCAAGCAGGCCACCCAGCCCCGGCGGCGGGAAGGGCACCACGCCCGGGCCCTCCTGCGCCGGCCGGAGCGGTCAGGTTCCGTCGCGCCCGGCCGGGACCGGCTCGGCGCGCGTCCGGTCGCCGGGGTCCGTCCACCACTCCGGGGTGTCCGGCACCCGCTGCCCGGACGGCAGCAGCCTGCGCGGCAGCACCGCCAACCCCACGAGCATCAGGAACCCGGCGACCACGTAGCTCTCCCCGAGCAGGTGCGTCCACCACGGCGCGCCCGGGCTTGCCGGGAACAGCTCGGCCGGGGCGAACACGGCCACCGCGCCGACGACGACCAGCGCCGGCACCGCCAGGCGCGGTGCCCGGCCCGCCCACACCGCCGTGACCAGGAGCAGCGGGGCGAACCACACCCAGTGGTGCGTCCACGACACCGGCGAAACGAGCGTGCCGAGCGCGGCCGTCGCCAGCCAGGCCGGCACGTCGCCGCCGTCGCGGCGGAAGCGGACGATGACCACCGCGGCGAGGGCGGCCGCCGTCGCCGCCAGTGCCGCCCAGAGCAGCATCGCGTCCGGCGGCGGGACCAGCCGGGCGGCGAAACCGCGCAACGACTGGTTCCCGGGCAGGGCCACGTTGCCGATCCGGGCCGGGTCCCACACCGCCCGCGTCCAGTAGAACGTCGATTCGTGCGGCGCGATCGCCCAGGCCAAGCCGGTGCAGGCGGCGAAGCCGGCGACGGCGACCAGCGCGGGGCGGACCTGCCTGCCGAGCAGGAAGAACAGCACGAACACCAGCGGCGTCAGCTTGATCGCGGCCGCGACGCCGACGAGCACGCCACGCGGCCAGCGGGGATTGCGGTGCAGGCAGTCGAGCGCGACCAGCCACAGCAGGAAGACGTTGACCTGGCCCCAGTAGAACGTGTGGATCAGCGGCTCGAGCTGCACCGCGCAGACGGTGCCGGCGGCGGCGATCAGGGGCCGGTGCGGCAACACCGGCCACGCCCGGGCCAGGACGAGCACGAGGATGTGGAACAGCGCCGCGACGCTGCCCGCGGTGAACACGAACGCGCCGAGCTGGTACCAGCCCAGCACCAGCCCGAACGGCAGCAGGGAAAACGGCGGATACGTGTAGGTCCCCGGGTGCGCCTCGCTCGAAAGCACGATGTTGTAGAAGTCTTTTCCGTCCAGCCACGCGAGCACGCCGGCGTGGTAGATCCGGGTGTCGGAAAGGGCGGCGAGCCCTTGGTCGACCGACAGCCCGATCCGGACCGCCGTCCCGGCGGCCAGTGCCACCAGCAGCCACGGAGCCACCCTGGCGAACAAGCGAAACTGAGAAACGGTCACAGGCCCTCCCGACCAACCGCCGACAACGCTGCGTGCGTGTCCGCGGACTCGCACGCACCCGATATCGTTCCGCGCCCCCGTCGCGTATCACCTTTTTCCGTTTCCGGCGGATACTCTGAAATCACCGGCGGTACGCCTCGAATTCATGCCGAATAAGGAAAGAATTGCACGGATTCGTCATCCACCGGCGCCAGGGTGAGGACCGCCTCCCCACGGGGCCGCGGCACCCGGGAGCGGGTAGAAAGGCGGCATGAGCGCTCGCGTACTGCTGCCGTGGACCGACATCGACGTGCCGGAAGGGCTCGGCGCCGCCTATTACGACGGCGGCGTCCCTCCGGCCGATCTCGGCGACGTCGAGTTCTACGTCCTGCCCTACGACCGCGGGCCGGAGCCGCCGAAGCTGATCAAGGAGCTGCCGTCGCTGCGGGTGGTGCAGTCGCTGTCGGCCGGGGTCGAGACGCTCGTGCCGCTGCTGCCCGAGGGCGTGCGCCTCGCGAACGGGCGTGGGCTGCACGACCTGAGCGTCGCCGAGCACGCCCTCGCGCTCATCCACGCGGCGCAGCGGGACCTGCCGCGCTGGTTCGCGCAGCAGACGCGCGGCGAGTGGAGCCGCGAACACACACGGTCACTGGCCGACAGCCGGGTGCTCCTCGTCGGGTACGGCTCGATCGGGCAGGCCGTCGAACGCCAGCTCGTCGCCGCCGAGGCCGTGGTGACGCGGGTGGCGAGCCGCCCCCGTCCCGACGAGGGTGTGCACGGCGTCGCCGAACTGCCCGCGCTGCTACCCGAGGCCGACATCGTCGTGCTGGTCCTGCCGGACACCCCCGCGACGCGCGGCCTCATCGGCCCCGCCGAGCTCGCCGCCCTCCCCGACGACGCCCTGGTGATCAACGTCGGCCGCGGCACGGCGATCGACACCGACGCACTCCTCGCCGAGACCCGCACCGGACGCCTCCGCGCCGGTCTCGACGTCGTCGACCCGGAACCGCTGCCCGCGGACCATCCACTGTGGACGGTGCCGGGGGTGGTCATCACGCCGCACATCGCGGGCGGGTCGGCGTCGTTCTACCCGCGCGCGAAGAAGCTCGCGGGCGAGCAGCTGCGGAGGTACGCGCAGGGTGAGGAGCTGCTCAACCTCGTAGTGCAGTGACGGCGGCGGCCCACGCGGCGCGCGAGACGGTCAGCTCGCCGTGCTCCCGGGCCTTCGTGTCCCGGATGCCGACCGAGCGGTCGAGCTTCACCTCGACGCAGTTGGACTGACCACCGCTGTAACTCGACTTGTGCCAGACCATGTTCTCCACGCCGAGGCCTCCCGGGCTATCGCGCGACCTCCCGAAGCATGGCTCGGGTGTCGTCTTCACTCAGTGCCTTGCCAGCCAGGATCTTAGCCTGTTTCCGGTAGCTGCCGACTACCTGATCTTCGTGCAGGAACGCGGTGGCATGCGAGTTCTCCAAGTGCACGATCGGCGACAAGCCAGCGAACTCGTACAGGATGAACGAGCCATTCATCCCTGGGTGATAGCCGATGTTCGCGGGCACGATCCGCAGCGAGATGTTCGGCCGCCCAGTCATCTTCAGCAGATGATCCATCTGGTCCGACATCACGTCGGCACTGCCGATTTCTTCGCGGATCGCGATTTCGCCCACCAAAGCGGTGAGCCGGACGGGATCCGGCCTCGTGAGAATCCCTTGCCGGTTCAACCGCGCGACCAGTCTGGTGTCGGCTTGCGGCAGCTCGATCTCCGAATTGGTCAGGATCGCCCGCGCGTAGTCCGGGGTCTGCAGGAGGCCCGGCACGATGGCGAGCTCCCAGTTCGTGATGCGGGTGGCGGTGCGCTCGTACTCCACGATCCCGCTCAGCGCGGGCGGCAGATCGGACGGGTTCGAGTCCAGCCAGTTGTCGTCGCGGGCGTGCCTGGCCAGGCGCATCATGCGGTCGTAGGTCACGTCGTCGACCCGCAGCGCGCCCAGCAACCGCGCCACGTCCTCCGGCTGCGGCACCCGCTGTCCCTTTTCCCACGCCGACAGCAACTGCGGCAGAATCCGGACCATCCGGGCGAGTTCGCGCAGTCCCTTTCCCCGCGCTACCCGCACTTCGCGCAGCGAAGCGGCCAATGCCCTCGAACCGGGCGAGGTGGAAGTCGGCTTCATGTCGTGATGGTACGAATGCCGTCCATTCCCCGATCGGCGGTGGGGCGTCCCGATTTCAGGACAGCACGTACACGTGCCATTCGTCGTCGACGCGATATCCGCACCGTTCGTAAACGCCCAGCGCGCGGTGCGCATTGTCGACGTCGACGTTGAGGGCGGACCGGTCGAATCCGGCGTCCTTCGCCGCCCGGAGCGTGTGGCCCAGCAACCCGGACGCGACGCCGCGGCCGCGCAGCGCCGCCCGGGTTCCCACCCAGGTGGCGTAGTGCTCGCGGATGCCCGTCGCCGCGGTTTCGGACGCGTAGTGGTGGCTCAGCACGAAGGCCAGCACCTTGTCGCCGTCGTCGCCGTCCAGGACGAGGAACGACAGGTCCGGGCGGAAGTCCTTCGAGCCGGTGACCAGGTGGCGCCAGGCGTCCGGCTCGTAGGCCGTGCTGCCCCAGTGGCCGGCAAAGGTGTCGTTGCGGGCGTCGAGCGCGGCGAGGTCGTGCTCGAAGGCGAACGGCACCGCCTCGAAACCGTCCGGCAGCGGCGGCTGCGGCGGCAGGTCGGCGAGGCCGACGCGCATGTTGACCATCGTCCGGCCGTGCGTGTAGCCCGCGCGGGTGAGGACCCCGGCGATCCAGCGCTCGTTCTGGTGACTGCCGTGGTGCAGTTCGAGGGGCGCGCCCGGGAAGGCGCGCTCGTGGACCTCGCGGCTCGTGCGCGCGAACCACTCGACCAGGTGAGTGCCGACGGCGTCGGTGCGGTGCTGCGGGTGCACGACCGACTGGAGCCGGATCATGTGCACGGGATCGGCGGCGTCACGGCGGCGGACCAGGCCGTAGCCCACGAGCCGGTCGCCCGCCCAGGCGCCGACGGTGGCGCGGAGCAGGTCGACGTTGGGCGCGTCCAGCTCGTCGCGGAGGTCGTCCGCGCTGAAGTGGTCACCCGTCCGGTCGATTTCCTCGGCCGCCGCGTACAGCCGGGCGAGGGCGGGAGCGTCGTCGAGGGTCAACGGGCGCCGGCTCAGGTCCATGCCGGGAGGCTAGGCCGGGCGGCGGCGTCCGTGCACCCCGATTACCGCACCCGGCCGGAAGCAGCCGGGCCGGGCCGCTCACCCGGCACCCGGGTCCGCCGTGGCGGCCGGCCGGGCCGGCGCGATCGGCAAAGTACGCTCGGGGCGTGCTGGTGCTCCTCCCCCCTTCCGAGACCAAGGCCGACGGCGGCCGCGGCGGCCCGCTCGACCTCGGCGCGCTGTCGTTCCCCGAGCTGAACCCGACGCGCGCGAAGCTCGCCGACGCGCTGGCCGAGCTGGCCGCCGACGTCCCGGCCAGCATCGCGGCCCTGGGCCTCACCGAGCGGCAGGCGGGCGAGGTGGCGCGCAACGCGCAGCTGTGGACGTCCCCGACGATGCCGGCGCTGCGCCGCTACACCGGCGTGCTGTACGACGCACTGGACGTGAAGAGCTTCACGAAGGCGGGGCTGGAGAAGGCGCACCGGCGGCTGGCGGTGACGTCGTCGCTGTTCGGCGTGGTGTCGGCCACCGACCCGATCCCGGCGTACCGCCTCTCGGGCGGCAACTCGCTGCCGGCGCTGGGCACCGTCCGGGGCCTGTGGAAGCCGGTCCTCGAGCCGGTGCTGCGCGAGGTCGAGGGCCTGGTGGTGGACCTGCGCTCGGGGACGTACTCGGCGTTCGCGAAGCTGCGTCCGGACGCGGTCACGGTCCGCGTGGTGACGGAGAACGCCCGCGGCGAGCGCGTGACGGTGAGCCACTTCAACAAGGCGTACAAGGGCCGCCTGGCCCACGTGCTGGCGGCCACCCGCGCCGATCCGTCCACTGTGGACCAGCTGGTGAAGGTGATCGCCAAGGCCGGGCTGGTGGTCGAGCGCACCGGCGAGCACGCGCTGGAGCTGGTCACCGAGGGCTGACGGCCGCTTCGGGCGACGGCCCTCGAAACCGCTCGGGGGCGAACGGGCTCAAGTCGAAGCCGGGGTCCTCGCCCACCGCCACCGCCGCCACCAGCTTTCCCGCGAACGGTGCGTTCGTCAGCCCGCCCGCACCGAAGCCCGTCGACACCACCAGGCCCGGGCGGAGCAGGCCCAGCACCGGGAGCCCGTCCGGCGTGCCCGGGCGGAAGCCGACCCGGGTCTCCGCGAGGGTCGCGTCCGCGAGCCCCGGCGCCACGGCCAGCGCGTTCTCCAGCACCTCGTGCTGCCCGGCCGCCGTGACGCGGTAGTCGAAGCCCGCCTCCGCCTCGCGCGTCGCGCCCGCCACCACCCGGCCGCCGCCGAACGCCAGCAGGTAGTGGCTGCTGCCGGGCAGGACCACCGGCCACGCGGCGGTGTCCGTGCCCGGCAGGTCGAAGTGGCTGATCTGGCCGCGGTGCGGCGTCACCGGCAGGTCGATCCCCAGCGGCGCCAGTAGTTCCCGGCTCCACGCACCGGCCGCCACCACGACGCTGTCCGCCTCGATCGGGCCCTCCGGGCTCGCCACCGTGCCGTCGCCACGGAAGGCGACCTCGCCTTCGACGAACTTCGCGCCCCGGCGCTCGACGGCCGCCAGCAGGGCGCGGCGCAGCTGATGCCCGTCGACGCGGCCGGCGCCCGCCAGGTGCACGGCGGCCAGCCCGGGCGCCAGCGCCGGGAACAGCTCGCGCGCCTGCGCCGGGTCGAGGCGCCGGACCTCGCCGATCTCGGGGGCGTCCGCCGCCCGCGACGTCAGGCGCTCGTGCGCTTGCGCCAGCTCCGCGTCGTCGGCCGACACCACCATGCCGCCGACCACCTCGAACGACGAACCTTCGAGCTCCGCGGTGAACTCCCGGTAGTACCGGCCGGCGGCCGCCGCGAGCGGGTACAGCGCGTCGTTCCAGCGCGACGTCCAGGGACTGACGATGCCGGCGCCGGCTTCGGTCGCCGTCCCCGGGCGCGCCGCGTCCGCCAAGATCACTTCCGCGCCGAGGCGGCCGAGGTGCCAGGCCGTCGCCGCGCCGCCGATTCCGCTGCCGATCACGAGCACTCGCATGGTCCCCACCCTGCCCGATTTTGCCGCGCCCGGGCCAACGGGATAACCCACGGCGATGCCCGGCCGGTCGTATGCTGCGCGCCATGCCGAGCCGTGCCGAGCGGTATTTCGCCCATCTCGACACCCTGACGGGGTCCGCCGCGCCCCGGCTGCAGCCCATCCCCTCGACGCAGCCCGGGCTCGACGACGTCATCGCGTTCGTCTACGCCGACGAGCCCGAACCGCGCTACCTGACCGGCGCGACCTACGGCCTTTCCCTGGCCGACCACCCCGACTGGCACGGCGTGCGGCCGGAGCTGTGGATCAGCGTCCGGTCCGACGACCCGACCTGGGCGCTGGCCATCGGCTACCTGGCCGAGCAGCTGCGCGGCCGGTGCCCGTTCGTCTACGGCGACACCATCGACTTCGGCCAGCCGATCGCCCCCGAGTCCTCGATGACGGCGTTCGCCATTTCGGCGCCGGCGGGCCTCGACGCGCACCAGTACACGCTGATCGACATCGGCGGCCCGCCGATCAGCATCGCGGGCTGCTACCCCGTGCACGACACCGAGCGCAAGTACATCCGCGAGCACGGCATCGACGCGTTCTGGCAGCTGGACTGGGACCTCTACGACGTCCGCCGCCCCCCGGTGGTCTGAACCTCACCGGTAGGCGGCCGCCGCGATCCGGGCGAACGAGCGGATCAGCGGGTTCGCGTCGCCGTCCTGCCACGCGACCACCACCGGGTTCGGGGCCAGGCCGGTCAGCGGCACCACGACCAGCTCCCCCGGCGGCCGGTGCCCGAGCGGCATCAGCCCGACGGTTCCGTTCCAGAGCACGGCCTGGAGGCACTCCTGGACGGCCCGCACCACCGGCCCTTCGCGGGGTTCGCCGCCGTGCCAGTAGGCCTGCCAGACCGGGTCCGTGCCGTCGGGGAACCGGAACCAGCGCCGTCCGGCCAGGTCGGCGAGCGTGACGCGGGCACGTCCGGCCAGCGGGTCGTCGGCGCGCAGCACCGCACCCACCGGGTCGGCGCGCAGCACGTGCACCGCCAGGCCGGTCTCGTCGAAGGGCCCGCGGGTCAGCGCGACGTCGACCAGTCCGGCACGCAGCCCGCACGTCGGATCGGTGAGGTCGGCGTCGCGGACGCGGACCTCGACGTCCGGGTGCTGCCGCCGGTACGCGTCGGCGAGCCGGTTCGCGGCCGGGTCGGCGCCGTCGCCGAGGATGCCGACGGTGAGGGTCGGCGCGCCCGCCGCCGAGGCGACGCGCACGCGGGCCTGATCGGCCTGGTCGAGCAGCGCCCGCGCCTCGGCCAGGAGCGCCGTCCCGGCCGGGGTGAGCGTGACGCCCGCGGCGGACCGCAGCAGCAGGACGGCCCCGACGTCGGTCTCCAGCTGCTTGATCGCCCGGCTCAGCGGCGGCTGGCTCATGTGCAGCCGCGCCGCGGCCCGGCCGAAGTGGAGTTCCTCGGCGACCGCGACGAAGTACCGCAGCGTGCGCAGCTCCATGACCGGCGACGATATTCGCCCGGTATCGGCACCACCGAACCGGTCTTGGACGCCGGTGCCCGGGCGGCGGTGGAATCGGGGCATGACCGAACTGACCGATCCCGCCGTGCGCGTCTCCGGCGCCCGGGAGATCGCCCCCGACCTGCTGGTGATCCCGAACGACCACGTCGACCTGGTGCCCAACATCGGCGTCGTCGGCGGCACCGAGGCCGTCCTGGTCGTCGACACGGGCATCGGCACCGCCAACGCGGCGCAGGTGCTCGCCTTCGCCCGCGAAGTGGCGAAGGGCCGGCGCCTGTACCTGACCACGACGCACTTCCACCCCGAGCACGCGTTCGGCGCGCAGGTCTTCGCCGGCGAGGCCACGTACCTGGTCAACCGCGGCCAGGCCGAGGACCTCGCCACCCGGGGCCCCGGCTACCTGGCGATGTTCCGCGGCCTGGGCGAGACGATCGCCCGCCGCCTCGACGGCGTCCACGTGCCGGCGCCCGACGAGGTCCACGACGGCTCGCGGGACCTCGACCTCGGCGGCCGCATCGTCCGGCTGCGCCCGACCGGACGCGGTCACACCGCCGGCGACCAGGTCGTCGAAGTCCCGGACGCCGGCGTCCTGTTCACCGGCGACCTGGCCGAGACCGGGCAGTTCGCCATCTTCCCGTGGTTCCCGCCGCACGACACGGACGTCTCGGGCGTCGGCTGGCTCGCCGTCCTGGACCGGCTGGTGGCGGCGGCTCCTCGCGTGGTCGTCCCCGGCCACGGCGACATCGGCGGCCTGCCGGTGCTCACCGACGTCCGCGACTACCTGCGCGAGCTGCGCGACGAGACCTGGCGGCGCCGGGACTCGGCGATGGACTCCGACCAGCTCGTCGCGGAGGTCCGGGCGGTGCTCGTCGAGCGCCACCCGGAGTGGGCGGGCCGGGAGTGGATCGAGCCGGGCATCGGGTGCCTCTGCGCGGAACACGGCGTCACGGCGTGACGAGCCACTCGACGATCGCCCGCGAGATGGCGCCGCCGGCTCGCTCGTCGTAGCCCTCGAAGCACGGCATCGAGTTGGCCTCCAGGAAGAACCACTCGTCGGTGGCACGGTCGATCTTGAAGTCGACGCCCAGCAAGGGGACGCCGCAGTGCTCGGTCAGCCGCGCACAGCCTTCGGCGATTTCCGGGGGCGGGACGAGCGGGCGGTAGTCGTTGGTCCCGCGGACGGTCCGGTAGTCGAGCACCGGCGAGTCGATCAGCTCGCCGAACGACCGGCCGCCCACGACGTGGACCCGCACGTCGGGCCCGACGATCCGCTCCTGGAACAGCACCGGCAGGTGAACGAGCCGCGGCAGCCGGGACTCGTGGTGCGGTTCGAAGACCGTCGCCCACGTCTTCGTCGCGCTGGCGCCCTTGAAGATCGCCCCGGCGCGGCAGCCGCGGACGAAGTCCTGTGCCTCCTGCGGGTCCGAGGTGAGGCAGGTTTCCGGAATGCGCCAGCCGCCGACTTCGCCGAGGGCCACCGAATGCAGCAGCTTGGTGAATCCCGAGGCTTCGCGCAGCGGCGGGGTCATCACCTTGCCGGGCACGAATTCGAGGATCCGCGCCAGCGCCTCGGTCTGGCCCGCCGAGGCCGCCGCGAGTTCGTCGGTGGGCGCGGCGGAAGCGACCGCCACGAGCCGGCACCAGACGGCGGCGAAGTCCCCGGCCCGGTGGCTCTCGCCGTCCAGCGACACCACGGTGTCGGCCGGGCACTCCAGGGGAATCCGGATGCGGCCGCGCATCGCCAGCGAGGGCAGGTCGACCGGCCGGAACGCGATCCCGGCCCGGCGCAGGGCCCGCAGCCCGGCCGTGAAGGTCGGGTCGGCCGCGACGCCGAGGCAGAGGATCACGGGGTGAGCCCGGCCAGCAGTGCCGCGTAGACCTCGTCCTCGAGGTCCGGGAACAGCTGGTGCCCCGGCCAGCACGAGACGTCGGCCAGCCGCGGGACACCGGCCCCCAGTTCCGCCCGGAAGTCGGCGAACACCGGGCCCCGCGCGCGGAGCCGGCCGACGATCGGGGCCACCCGGTTCGCCGTTTCCCGGTCGAGCCGTCCTCCGGCGCCACCCACCTCGAAGACGCCGGCTCCGGCGACGACGAACCGGCGCGCGCGGCCGGGGTCGGCGATCTGGACGACGTCGAACCGGCTGCGCGGCGCGCCGGGATCCACCACTGTCCACTCGGGAATGCGGTACACCTCCCGTCCCGGCGCCGAACCGTCGTTGAGGATCACCGTGCGCGGCGGCTCGACGGCCCCGGTGCCGGCGAGTTCCACCGGGTCCAGGCGCGCGAGGAAGCCGTGTTCCGACGGCCGGTTGACCACCGGCCCCGGCCACAACGCCGCCGCCGACCAGAACGCCGCGCAGGTCTCGGCCGCGGCGAACGCGCGGTCCGGGTCCGGCTCGTCACCCCAGCCGCCGGTCCCGCGGTTGAGGATCCCGCCGACCTCGGCACCGTCGAACGTCAGCCGCGCGCGGCACACCCGCTCCCGGGTCGCCCGCACCGAGACGCCGACCCGGCCGAACCCGTGCGCGACGACCGCCGGAATCCCTTGCCCGGCCGCGAAGCCGGCGAACCGGGCCGCCGTCTCGTCCGCGTCCGGGGCGATGACCAGCAGCGTCATCGCCCGCTGGTTTCCCAGACCTCGAGGGCCGCCGCGACCTGCCAGGCGACTCTCGCCAGCTCGTCGACCACCGGAGGCCGCGCTTCGGCCGGGATGAACGGTTCGCCGGCCGCTACGGTCCCGCCGTCACCTTCAGCGGAAGCGGCCGGCATACCGCTCCGCCGATTCGCTGGTCTCGGTGTTTTCGCTGGTTTCCGTCATCTCGGAACGCTCGGTGCTCTCGCTCCCTTCGGTGCCTTCCTTTCCTTCGGAACTCTCGGTGTTTTCGGAACTCTCGGTGCCCTCGGACCCGATCCGTGACACTTCGGGAATTTCGGCCCGGGAAGTCACGCCGAGGTAGCTCGCCGCGCGCCTTCTGATCTCGATCGGGAAATCCGTGAATGCCGCTCGTTCGTCCATCGTGACCCCTCCCGCGCCCCACCGCCGCTGGCCTTTTCATGGGAGCACCGGCGGATCCGGGTGTCAACGCCACCCCGCGCGATGCACCTGCATGGGGCAGCGCCGATTCGGCGGAAACGGTGTCTTGTTCACCGGATATGGAGGGCGGGCAATTCACGATCACCGATTCCGGTCACGTACCGGGGACGCCGAGCACCGCCATTGCCGCGTTGTGGCCGGGGATGCCGCTGACACCACCTCCCCTCGCGGCACCCGCGCCGCACAACAGGATGCGTTCGTGGGCGGTCTCGACGCCCCAGCTGCCCGCACGGGCCGGATCCTCCGCGTACGGCCACGACAGGTCCCGGTGGAAGATGTGCCCCGCCGGAAGCCCCAGCTCGGCTTCCAGGTCCAGCGGGGTCTTCGCCTCCACACAGGGCCTGCCGTCCGGCGCGGTCAGCAGGCAGTCCTCGATCGGCTCGGCCAGCACGCTGTTCAGCGAAGCCAGCGTCGCGCGCAACGCCGTTTCGCGAGCCTCTTCGTTGCGCCCCGCGAAGAGGCGGGCCGGCATGTGCAGGCCGAACAGGGTGAGGGTGTGCGTGCCTGCCGAGCGTTCGGCCGGGCCGAGGATCGAGGGATCCGTCAACGAGTGGCAATAGATTTCGCAGGGCGGGAGCGTGGGGATCCCGCCCGCCGCCGCCTCGCGGTACGCCGCCTCCAGCTGTGTGAAGGTCTCGTTGACGTGGAAGGTGCCCCCGAACGCCTCGGCCGGATCGACGTCGGGGTCACGCAGCCTCGGCAGCCGCGTCAGCACCATGTTCACCTTCAGCTGCGCGCCTTCCGGGCGCTCCGCCGGTTCCTCGCCCAGCAGCCGCGCGAGCGTCGCCGGCGCGACGTTCGCCAGGACGTGCCCGCCCCGGACGGCGAACTCGGTGTCGTCACGCCGGTAGCGCACCTCGCCGTCCGGGTCGACCGAGAGCACTTCCGCACCGGTGATCAGGCGCGCGCCCGCCGCGGATGCCGAAGCCGCGAGCGAGTGGGTGACCGCGCCCATGCCGCCGACCGGGACGTCCCAGTCGCCGGTGCCGTTGCCGATCACGTGGTAGAGCAGGCACCGGTTCTGCCGCAGGTCCTCGCCGTCCGCCGGGGCGAACGTGCCGATCAGCGCGTCGGTGAGCACCACGCCGCGCACCGTGTCGTGGCCGAACCACGACGTGAGCGCTTCGCCGATCGGCCGTTCGAACAGCAAGGACCACGCCTCGGCGTCGCCGACGCGTTCGCGGAAGTCCACTTCGGACAGAAGTGGTTCGGTGAGCGTTCCGAACGCGCGCCCGGCGACACGCTCGGTCAGCTCGTAGAACCGCTGCCAGGCCGAGAAGTCCGATGTGGACCCGGTGACCGCCCGGAACGACGACGCCGTCCGGACGGCGTCGTCGTTGTCGACAAGGAGACCGGAGCCGCCCGACGGGGTGTAGGACGACATCCGGCGCCGTCGCAGCTCCACGTCGAGGCCGAGGTCGGCCACGATCTTCTTCGGCAGCAGGCTGACCAGGTACGAGTAGCGCGAAAGCCGGACGTCCACGCCCTCGAACGTGCGGAACGAGACGGCGGCGCCACCGGTCTCCTCCCGCCGTTCGAGCACGAGCACCGACCGGCCCGCCCGCGCCAGGTACGCGGCCGCCACCAGGCCGTTGTGCCCGCCGCCGACAATCACCACGTCGTAGCTGTTCATCCGCCGCCCCTCCTAGTTCGGCCTGCCCTTTCATCGTGACCACGCCGCGGGGCCGAATTCAAGGAAATGTCACAAATACTCCTTTCGCGGCCCTCGGCGAAATCCGGTTGCGTGGCGCCGGATCGCTCCGGCATCCTGGGCGCAACCGGCAGGGAGCCGGTGGCTGAGAACGGGAGGTGCCTGTCGTGATGACTGTCCGGGCCCTTTCGCGCCCTCACCCACCCGCCCCCCGAGGCTGATCACGCGCCCGGTGGGGCATCCCTGAACAAGGAGAAACCCACCAGTGCGCCAGCACGACTTCGAAGACTTCGACCTGTCCGACGACCAGCCCACCCGCCAGGTGCGGTCGCGGCGGCGCGGGCGGTCCGGCGAACCCGAACCCACCCGCGGCGGCCGGCTGACCGAAGCCGAACGCGTCCGCCTCACGAAACTGCGCGACGACGCCTACACCGAAAACCGGCTGCCCGACGGGGCCGACCGCTGGTCCACCTGGGACGACGCCGAGCACGGCCCGCTCCCCCGGCCGGACTGGGTCGTCACCGAGCTCGCCGCGGTCGACACCGATCTCGGCGTCCTCAAGACCGGCAAGGAGGCCGACGTCCACCTCCTGCGGCGCGGGTTGCCCGGTACGCCGGGCACGCTGCTCGCGGCGAAGCGCTACCGCAGCGACGAACACAAGCTGTTCCACCGCGACGCGGGCTACCTGGAAGGGCGGCGGATGCGCCGGTCCCGGGAAAACCGGGCGATGGCGCACCGCAGCGCGTTCGGCCGCAACCTCATCGCCGAACAGTGGGCGGTGGCGGAGTTCGCCGCGCTGAGTCGCCTGTGGACGCTCGGTGCGCCGGTGCCCTACCCGGTGCAGCGCGAGGGCACCGAACTGCTGCTCGAGTTCCTCGGCGAGGACGACGGCACCGCCGCGCCCCGGCTGGCCCAGCTCCGCCCGGACCCGGACGAACTGACGGACCTGTGGTTCCAGGCCACCGCCGCGCTCGAGCTGCTCGCCTCCGAGGGGCTCGCGCACGGCGACCTCTCGGCGTACAACCTGCTGGTGCACCGGGGCCGGGTGGTGGTGATCGACCTGCCCCAGGTCGTCGACGTCGTGGCCAACCCCGGCGGCGTCGAATTCCTGGCGCGGGACGTGCGCAACCTGGCCGGCTGGTTCCACGGCCGGGGACTGGGCGAGCAGGTGACGAGAACCGAAGAACTGCTGGTGGAGCTCGTTTCCGCCGCCGGGCTGGCGTAATTCCGGGGCGGCGTCGCGGCCGTGGTGCAGACCACGACTGCGACGCCGCCCACAACCGGTGACCTCGATGAGTAGTCCTGGCTCCGGTTCGGGTACAGTAAGTACAGACCGCAACCGGCGGCGTGGATGAGTTGGTGTCCGTCGCCTCCAGAGCCACCGAATGGCTCGCGGTGATCCGTAACCCAAGCGGCGCGCAGTGTCGGCAAGCGATGACACGGTGTGCCGGGTCCGTCCCTGTGAACGCCCATCGCACACCATCTTGCCCTGCCTGCGCGCGGGCTGCCCGGGCCTCCCTTGCGACGAACCACGTCCGAGAGGCATTTGTGACCGTCACGTTCAACTCCGGCCCTTCCTCGACGTCCGCGCACGCGGGCCGTCCCGACCGCAAGCCGCGCACCCGCCCGGCCGGCGGCGACATGCTGCGCGACGACGCGGTCGAGCTCGTGGCCACCAAGACCTTCGCCGAGCTGGGCCTGCCGGAGCCGCTGCTCCGCGCGCTCAGCGAGGCGGGCATCAACAGCCCCTTCCCGATCCAGTCCGCGACCATCCCGGACGCGCTGGCCGGCCGGGACGTGCTGGGCCGCGCCCAGACCGGCTCCGGCAAGACCCTCGCCTTCGGCCTGGCCATGCTGGCCCGGCTCGCCGACGGCAAGGCCCGCCCGAAGCGCCCCCGCGCGCTGATCCTGGTCCCGACCCGCGAGCTGGCCATGCAGGTCGCCGACTCGCTGACCCCGCTGGCCAAGTCGCTCGGCCTGTGGTGCCGCACGGCCGTCGGCGGCATGGCCTTCGCCCGCCAGGCGGACGCCCTCTCCCGCGGTGTCGACCTGCTCATCGCCACCCCCGGCCGGCTGTCGGACCACGTCCGCCAGGGCACCGCCCACCTGGGCGACTGCAACTTCATCGCCCTCGACGAGGCCGACCAGATGGCGGACATGGGCTTCATGCCGCAGGTCCGCGAGATCATGGACCTCACCCCGCAGGGTGGTCAGCGGCTGCTGTTCTCCGCGACCCTCGACGGTGACGTCAACCGCCTGGTCAAGCAGTACCTGAGCGACCCGGTCACGCACTCGGTCGCGCCGTCGACCGCGAGCGTGACGACCATGGACCACCACGTGCTCCAGGTCTCGCACCAGGACAAGCAGGACGTCATCACCCAGATCGGCGCCCGCGACGGCCGCACGATCATGTTCGTGCGCACCAAGCACCACGTCGACCGCCTGGCCGAGCGGCTGCGCGAGCAGGGCGTCAACGCGGCGGCGCTGCACGGCGGCAAGACGCAGGGGCAGCGCAACCGCGTCCTCGCCGACTTCAAGGAAGGCCACACCCCGGTGCTGGTCGCCACGGACGTCGCCGCGCGCGGCATCCACGTCGACGACATCTCGCTGGTGCTGCACGTCGATCCGGCGGCCGACCACAAGGACTACCTGCACCGCGCGGGCCGCACGGCGCGCGCCGGGGCGTCCGGCGTCGTCGTCACGGTGGCCACGCACGACCAGCGCCGGATGGTCCGCCGGCTGACCGACCGCGCCGGCGTGCGCGCCGAGTCGACCACGGTCCGCCCGGGCGACGCCGAGCTGACCCGCATCACCGGCGCCAAGGAGCCCAGCGGCGAGCCCGTCATCGAGCGGCGGCGCGAGAGCCCGCGTCGCGGCGGCGGTGGCGGTTACCGCGGCGACCGCGGCTTCGGCGGCGGCGCGAACCGTGGCGGCGAGCGCGGCGGCGGCTACAGCCGTGGTGGCGAGCGCAGCCACACCGGCGGCGACCGTGACCGCGGTGGCGAGCGCGGCGGCGACCGTGGTGGTTACCGCGGCGGCGACCGCGAAGGCCGTCCCGGCGGCTTCGGCGGCCGCAGCCGTCAGCCCCGCTCGGGCAACGGCGGTGGCTACGGCCGTCCGAGCCGTGGCCCGCGTCGCGGCTACGACAGCTGATCCTTTCCTTCGGAAGCCCCGGACCTCGCGGTCCGGGGCTTCCGGCGTTTCCGGGGCCGCTTGGCGGAGCTTCGAGGCCCGGGTGGGAGACTGCGGGACGTGACTACGCCGCCGACGCCCCCGCCCGACGAGGTTTTCGACTGGCTCGACGTCGAAGCGGAGAAGCGGGCGAGCGCGGGACTGGTGCGGCAGCTGCGACCGCGTCCCGCGCGGGCCGACGAGCTGGACCTGGCGGGCAACGACTACCTCGGGCTGGCCCGCGACAAGCGCGTCGCCGGAGCGTCCGCGGCCGCCGCGCTGCGCTGGGGTGCCGGGTCGACCGGGTCCCGGCTGGTCACCGGATCGACCGAGCTGCACACCGAGCTGGAGCTGGAGCTCGCCCGGTTCTGCGGCGCGCAGGCGGCGCTCGTGTTCTCCTCCGGCTTCGCCGCGAACCTCGGCGCGGTCACGGCACTGTCCGGGTCCGAGTCCGCGATCGTCACCGACAAGTACATCCACGCGTCGCTGATCGAGGGCTGCCGGCTGTCGCGGGCCGACGTCGCCGCGGTCGCGCATTCGACGCCGTCGGCGATCAAGCACGCGCTGGCGACCCGCCGCAAGCCGCGGGCGCTGGTGGTGACGGACTCGGTGTTCTCGGTCGACGGCGACCTCGCCCCGCTCGACGAGCTGGCCGGGATCTGCCGGTCCCACGGCGCGGCGCTGCTGGTGGACGACGCGCACGGCTTCGGCGTCCTGGGCGAAGGCGGCCGCGGCGCGGTCCACGCGGCCGGGCTGTCGGGCGCGCCCGACGTCGTCACGACGTTGACGCTGTCGAAGTCCCTCGGCGCCCAGGGTGGTGCGGTGGTGGGGCCGCGCCGGGTGATCAAGCACCTCATCGATACGGCGCGCAGCTTCATCTTCGACACCGCGTTGGCGCCGGCGAGCGTCGCGGCCGCGTTGTCGGCGTTGCACGCGCTGAAGGAAGAGCCGGGGCTGGCGGGGAAGGTGCTCGAGAACGCGGGCAACCTGGCGATGTCGTTGAAGGCGGCCGGGCTGAAGGCGAGCGTGCCGGACGCCGCCGTGATTTCGGTTCAGGCGCCGTCCGCGGAGACGGCGGTGGCGTGGGCCGCGGCGTGCGCCGAGCAGGGCATCCGCGTCGGGTGCTTCCGGCCGCCGTCCGTGCCGGACGGGATCTCGCGGCTGCGGCTGACCGCACGAGCCGACCTCACGGAGTCCGATGTGGACCGCGCGGTGAAGGTCATCACCGCGACGGCCCCGCGGGGCGCGATCGCCTGAGCCGTACCGGAAGGGTCGGTTCGCGTACCCAGACGGACGACACGCGTACCTGAGCGGACGACACGCGTACCTGGATGGACGACACGCGTACCTGCTCGGTCGGTTCGCGTGATTGGGCGGGTATCTCGCGTGATTGGCGGGGCATCATGCGTGATCGGGCGGGCATCACGGGCGGCGGCGCATTTTGATGTGGGGGATTCCGTCGTCGTCGGTGTATTCCGGGCCTTCCGGGACGAAGCCGTAGCGGGCGTAGAAGCCTTGGACGTACGTTTGGGCGTCGAGGACGTACTCGCCCGGGATCGTCAGGGCCGCGTCCATCAGGCGGCCGGCCAGGCCGGCGCCGCGGGCGGGGGCCGCCGTGACCACGCGGCCGATGCGGCGGATGCCGCCCGGGTCGAGCAGGACCCGCAGGTACGCCAGTACCGCGCCGTCGTCCTCGAACCACAGGTGGCGGGTGTCCGGGCGCAGGTCGCGGCCGTCGAGCTCCGGGTACGCGGCCTTCTGCTCCACGACGAACACGTCGACGCGCAGGCGGAGGATGTCGTGCAGCTGGGCGGCGGTCAGCTCGGGACCGGTCGCGTCGTGCAGGGTCGGCATACCCCTGCTTAGCACGCTCAGCCGAGGAGGCGGGGCTTGGCCTGGGCCTCGATGTCCTTGGCGTACGTGGAGACGCGCGTGTAGACGCCCGGCTTGCCCGCCTTCGCGCAGCCGTCGCCGAAGGACACGATGCCGATCAGCGTGTCGCCCACCACGAGCGGGCCGCCGGAGTCGCCCTGGCAGGCGTCGACGCCGCCCTCGGCGTAGCCCGCGCACACCATGGTCTTCTGGTCGTAGACCGTGTAGGCGGAGTGGCATTCGCTGTCGGAGACCACCGGGACCTCGCCACTGCGCAGGTAGTCGGAGCGGGCGCCGCCGTCGGCGATGCGGCCCCAGCCGAGCACGGTCGCCTGGGTGCCCTTGGCGTACAGCCCCGCATCCCCGCTGTCGGGCAGCTTCGCGGGCCGGTAGTCGAACTGGCCGCGCACGGTCAGCACCGCGACGTCGGCCCCCTGCGTCGGGTCGGTGTAGCCCTGGCCGACCCAGACCTTGGAGACGCCCAGGACCTGGCCCTCGCTCGTGCGCTTGTCCTCGCGGCCGGCCACCACGCGGATGTCCTGCTTCGCCACCGCCTTGGCGCAGTGCGCCGCCGTCGCGACCGAAGTGGAGCTGACGATCACCGCGCCGCAGAACTGGTTTCCGCCCGCGTCGGTCAAGTACACCGCGTACGGGTGGTCGGCCAGGGAAGCCTGGTTGCCGCCGACGATCCGCGCCTGGTTCCCGGACCCGGCGGCGCCCGGGTCCGCCGCCGCCGTGCCCACCACGACCGGGACGGCGACCGCGGCGACCGCGAGGAGCGCGCCGCTGGCGA
Organism: Amycolatopsis mediterranei; assembly: GCF_026017845.1. Lineage (NCBI taxonomy): Bacteria > Bacillati > Actinomycetota > Actinomycetes > Pseudonocardiales > Pseudonocardiaceae > Amycolatopsis > Amycolatopsis mediterranei. The sequence continues at coordinate 2,292,135 of NZ_CP100416.1, read as the reverse complement.
ACAGCAGGGATCGGCGGGACTTCACGGACATGGGTCTTCCCCTTTTCGACGCGGCGCTTTTTCGAGCAGCACGGAGCGGAGCGCTCGGCACCCGGACGACTCCGGTGCGTGAACGACGTTCGCTCAATACCCTAAGCCGAGGGGGCCCAAAACGGTGTCACTGGAACGGGTGGTCTCCGCCGGGGACCGCTTCTGCCAAGCTGGCCGGATGTGGCGGAAAGCGGCGGCGGGGGCGGCACTCGCCCTCACCCTGAGCGCGTGCTCGCCGGAAGCGCCGCCGCCCGCACCGGCGGCACCTGCGTCGACGACGAGCGCGGCGAGCACCGCGGCGCCGCCGGCGACGGCGTCGAGCACACCCGCCGTCGCCTGGCAGGTGGGCGCCCGGCCGCTCCCCCGCCGCACCGACGGCTTCGGCGAGGTCGAACCGACGCCACCCGAACTGGTGAACCGGGCACTTCCGACAAAAGACGTGCTTCCCCCACCTTCCGGGAACGCGTACGCGTCGACGATCAGCGCCGTGCCCGCGGACGTCCTCGCGCGCAGCACCTGGCAACCCGCGTGCCCCGTCAAGGCGGCCGACCTGCGCTACCTGACGATGTCCTTCTGGGGCTTCGACGGCCGCGCGCACACCGGCGAAATGCTGGTGAACGCCACCGGCGCGGCCGGCATCACGAAGGTCTTCGGGCAGCTGTTCGCCGCGCACTTCCCGCTCGAAGAGCTGCGCGTGACCGGCCCGGCCGAGCTCACCGCGCCGCCGACCGGGGACGGCAACTCGACCAGCGCGTTCGTCTGCCGCCCGGCCCGCGGGCAGACGACGTGGTCGGCGCACGCCTACGGCCTCGCCGTGGACGTCAACCCGTTCTGCAACCCCTACACCCAGGGCGATCTCGTGCTGCCCGAGCTCGCCTCGGCCTACGTCGACCGCTCGCGCCGGCGGCCCGGCATGGTCCAGGCCGGCGACGCGACCGTGCGCGCGTTCGCGGCGATCGGGTGGAGCTGGGGCGGGAACTGGCACAGCCCGATCGACCGGATGCACTTCACCGCCACCGGCCACTGACCACGTAATACGACGTCAAGCACAACCCGGAACACCAGCTCCCCGGAGCCGGTTGACTAGGGTGAATCGATCGGTGCCGACCCCGCGGAGGATGCAGTGCCCCACTACGACCTGGTGATCGTCGGGACGGGATCGGGGAACTCCATCCTCGGCCCGGACTTCGCCGGCAAGAAGACGGCGATCGTGGAGAAGGGCACCTTCGGCGGCACCTGCCTCAACGTCGGCTGCATCCCCACGAAGATGTTCGTGTACGCCGCCGACGTCGCGTACACGCCTTCGCACAGCGCCAAGTACGGCGTCGACGAAGAGCTGAAGGGCGTGCGCTGGCGCGACATCCGCGACCGCGTCTTCGGCCGGATCGACCCGATCGCCGCGGGCGGCGCGGAGTACCGCCGCAGCCACGAGGACAACGCGAACGTCGACGTCTACGAGGGCACGGGCCGCTTCACCGGGCACAAGGAGCTGCGGGTCGGCTTCGCCGACGGACGCCCCGACGAGGTGCTGACCGCCGACCGGTTCGTGCTCGCCGCGGGCGGCCGTCCGGTCATCCCGGACATCCCGGGCCTGGACGGCGTCGGCTACCACACCTCCGACACCGTCATGCGGCTCGATGAGCTGCCCGAGCGGATCGTCATCCTGGGCGGCGGGTACATCGCGGCCGAATTCGCGCACGTCTTCGCCTCCTTCGGCGTCCAGGTCACCCTGGTCAACCGTTCCGGGCGGCTGCTGCGCTCCGAGGACGAGGACGTCAGCGCCCGCTTCACCGAACTGGCCGCCCAGCGGTTCGACGTCCGCCTCGACCGCAAGACCGTGCGGGCACGCAAGACCGAGCACGGCGTCGCGCTGGACCTCGAAGGACCGCAGGGCGCCGAGACCGTCGAGGGCGGCGTGCTGCTGATCGCCACCGGCCGGAAGCCGAACTCCGACCTCCTCGACGTCGCCGCCACCGGAGTGACCACAATGGACAGTGGGCACGTCGTGGTCGACGCCTACCAGCAGACCGCGGTCGAGGGCATCTACGCGCTCGGCGACCTCTCGTCGCCGCACGAGCTCAAGCACGTCGCGAACCACGAAGCCCGCGTGGTGCAGCACAACCTCCTGCACCCGGACGCGCGGATCACCGCCGACCACCGGTTCGTGCCGCACGCCGTCTTCACCCACCCGCAGGTGGCCTCGGTCGGCCTCACCGAGCGGAAGGCCCGCGACCTCGGGGTGTCCTATGTGGTCTCGAAGCAGGACTACGCCGGGATCGCCTACGGCTGGGCGATGGAGGACACCACGGGCTTCGCGAAGCTTCTGGCCGACCCGGCGACCGGGCAGCTGCTCGGCGCGCACATCATCGGCCCGCAGGCGTCGTCGGTGATCCAGCCGCTCATCCAGGCGATGAGCTTCGGCCTCGACGCGCGGAGCATGGCCCGCGGCCAGTACTGGATCCACCCGGCGATGCCGGAGCTGATCGAGAACGCGCTGCTCAACCTGCCCCTGGACTGACCCGGGGTCAGAGTCGGACTCAGACGAAGCGGTGGCGGCCGGCGAGGGCGCCGAAGGTCAGCTGGACGGCGAGCAGGCCGAGCAGCATGGCCAGCGGCACGGTCCAGCCGCCCGCGAGGTCGTGCAGCAGGCCGAAGAGGAACGGCCCGAGCGCGGCGAACAGGTAGCCGAAGCCCTGCGCCATCCCGGACAGCCGGGCGGTGTCCGCGCCGGTCCGCGCGCGCAACGCGATCACGGTCAAGGCCAGCGAGAACGTGCTCATCCCGAGCCCGACGAGGATGCTCCAGAGCAGCGGCGACCACGACGGCGCGAGCATCAGCCCGGCGGTCCCGGCGACGCCGAACAGACCCAGCCCGACGATCCACCGGCTCTGCCCGCGCTGCCGCGCCGCCATCGGCGCCACGAAGAGGCTGATCGGCACGGCGATCAGCGAAACGAGGCCGAACAACAGCCCGGCGTCGTCGCGCCGGACGCCCGCGTCCATCAGCACCTGCGGGAACCAGCCCATCGCCGCGTAGGCGTAGAACGCCTGCAGGCCGAAGAAGGCCGTGACGATCCAGGCCAGCCGGTTGCGCAGCAGCGAGCGGCCGCCCTCGGCGCCGTCGGCGGGCCGCGGTGCCCGCCCGGTGCCGCGGGCTGCGAGGATCCAGGCCAGCAGGGCGACGACGGCCAGCACCGCCCAGCCGCCCAGCGCCGGGCGCCAGCCGCCGAGGGCGTCGCCGAGCCGGGGCGTCACCGCCGACCCGAGGGCGCCGCCGCCCTGCAGCGCGGCGGTGTAGACGCCGGTCAGCAGGCCGATGCGAGCCGGGAAGGAGTCCTTGATGACGACCGGGATGAGCACGTTGATCAGGGCGATCCCGGCGGTGGCGACCAGCGTCCCGCCGAGCACCACGGCCGGTCCGTCGAGCACGCGCAGCACCAGCCCGCCGGCGAGAGCGGCCAGCGCCACCGCGATGGCGGCGCCGATCCCGGCCCGGCGCGCGAGCAGCGGCGCGGCCAGCCCCGCTCCGGCGAAGCAGAGCGTCGGCAACGTCGTGAGCACCCCGGCCCAGACGACGGAAGCGCCCAGGTCGGAGCGCATTTCGGCGAGCATCGGCCCGACGCCGGTGATGGCCGGACGCAGGTTGAGGGCGGTGAGGACCACCGCGACCGCGAGCAGCACCCCGGCGGCGATCACGCCGGGGGTCCGGACCTCGACGGCGCCGGCCAGTTCGGGTTCACGGTGTTCGACGGGCATGCCCGCTACTATCGCATACGTAGGATGATTGGATGAAGGGATAATCCTGTGCCTCTGGCCACCACGCGCCGAGCAGGCCTCGTCGACCAGGTCATCGACCAGCTGCGGACCGCGGTCACGCAGGGCGAATGGCCGATCGGCGAACGCATCCCCACCGAGGCCGAGCTCGTCGGGCAGCTCGGCGTCGGGCGCAACACCGTCCGCGAAGCCGTCCGCGCGCTCGCGCACACCGGGCTCCTGGAGGTCCGGCAGGGCGACGGCACCTACGTCCGCGCCACGAGCGAGGTCTCCGGCGCGATCCGGCGGCTCTGCGGCTCGGAACTGCGGGAAGTCCTGCAGGTCCGGCGCACCCTCGAGGTCGAAGGCGCGCGGCTGGCCGCCGTCGAGCGGACCGAGGAAGAGGTCGCCGCGCTGTGGTCGCTGCTCGGCCGCCGCGAGGTCGAGCTGCGCGAAGGACGCTGGCAGGACTTCGCCCGCACGGACGCCGAGTTCCACTGCGCGGTCGTCGGCGCCGGCCACAACCGGCTGCTGACCGAGCTCTACCGCGGGCTGACGGAGGTCATCGCGGCCAGCATCGCCACGACGGCCGGCATCGCGCCGGGCGCGGACCACTCGCCGGAGATCGGCCACGAAGGACTCGCCCGGGCCATCGCCGACCGGAATCCGGACCGCGCCGCCGCCGAGGCCTGCGGGTTCCTCGACGAGCTCCTGGAGCGCATCGAACGCGCGTGACCTGCGGATTTATCGATCAATGACCCCTAAGGGTGCCATTTCAGGGTTGTCGTGGCACCACCGCGGTGCCACCGTAGTGCCATGGACCTGACGCCCTTCGTGGACAGCCTCCGCCGCGAGTTCGCGGTCGCCGCCGAGGCGGCCGGCGAGGACGCTGTCACCCTGGCCGGACGGCTGGCCTCCCCGCTGGAGTCCGCCATCCGGCTCACCCTGCTCGACGCGCTGTCGGCCGCGGCCGACGAAATCACCCGCGACCTCGCTCCCGGCTCCGTCGAAGTACGCCTTCGCCGCCGCGAACCGGAGTTCGCGGTTTCCCTGCCCACGGCGCCCGAACCGGCGCCGGCGGAGGTCCCGCCGCCGCCCGAGGCCGACGACGGCGCCGTCTCCCGGATCAACCTGCGGCTCCCCGACCAGCTGAAGCAGCGGGTCGAGGAGGCCGCGAGCCGCGACCGGCTGTCCATCAACGCCTGGCTCGTCCGGGCCGCGAACACCGCACTCGGCGCGGACGCGAGCCGGCCCACGCACCGCCGGTCCGCCTACGGCGAGAAGTACACCGGCTGGGTTCACTGACCCGTCCGCTCTGACCAGCACAAACACTCTCACCGCACCCCAGGAGGGCGCAGCCATGCCAGTTTTCGCCACCCCCGAGCCGATCACGGCCACGCTCGACGTCAGCGTGGCCGACATCCGGATCGTCGCCGGCGACCACCCCGAAACCACCGTCGAGGTCCGGCCGGCCGATCCCGGCGACACCGAGGACGTCAAGGCCGCTGCCAAGACCCGCGTCGAGTTCGCCGACGGCGAGCTGCTGGTCAAGGGCCCGAAGTACACCACCAAACTGTGGGGCAAGGGCGGCGCACTGCACGTCACGGTCGAGCTACCGGCCGGCTCCCGCCTCAAGGCGACCTCCGCGATGGGCGATTACCACGTCACCGGCCGCCTCGGCGACAGCCGGGTCAAGACGTCCGTGGGCAACATCCACCTCGACGAGACCTCGCGGCTCGAAGCGAACACCGCGACCGGCGACGTCTTCGTCGACCGGGCCACCGGGCACGCCGAGATCGGCACCGGCTCCGGCGAGCTGCGGATCCGCCAGATCGACGGCACCGCGGTGCTGAAGAACTCCAACGGCGAGACCCGCGTCGGCGAAGTGACCGGCGACCTGCGCGTCAGCACGGCCAACGGCGACATCCTGGTCGACGTCGCCCACGCCGGCGTCAACGCGAAGACCGCCGCCGGCGACATCCGGCTCGGCGAGGTCATGCGCGACCGGGTCGTCCTCGACACGGCCGTCGGCGAGATCGAGGTCGGCATCCGCGAAGGCAGCGCCGCGTGGCTCGAGCTCAACTCCCTGACCGGCTCGGTGCGCAACTCGCTCACGCCGTCCGAAGGACCGGGCGGGACCAGCGACACGGTCGAGGTCAAAGCCCACACCTACACCGGCGACATCGTCATCCGCCGGGCCTGAAGACTCCACGCGAAGGGGAAGATCGATGACAGACGCCATCGTGGCCGAAGGACTGGTCAAGAAGTACGGGAAGATCACCGCGCTCGACGGGATGAGCTTGTCGGTGCCCGAAGGCACGGTGCTCGGCGTGCTCGGGCCGAACGGCGCCGGGAAGACCACCACCGTCCAGATCCTCACGACGCTGCAGAAGCCGGACGCGGGCCGGGCCACGGTCGCCGGCTTCGACGTCGTGCAGGACGCGCACGAGCTGCGTTCGCACATCGGCGCCTCGGGCCAGTACGCCGCCGTCGACCAGGAACTGACCGGGGCCGAGAACCTCGAGATGGTCGGCAGGCTCTACCACCTGGGCACCAAGCGGGCCAAGGCCCGCGGCCGGGAGCTGCTGGCCCGGTTCAGCCTGGCCGACGCCGCCGACCGCCCGGTCAAGGGCTACTCCGGCGGCATGCGACGCCGCCTCGACCTGGCCGGCGCGCTGGTGGCCAACCCGCCGGTGCTGTTCCTCGACGAGCCCACCACCGGGCTCGACCCGCGGGCCCGCACCGAGCTGTGGGACGTCATCACCGAGCTGGTCGCGGGCGGCACCACGCTGCTGCTGACCACGCAGTACCTGGAGGAGGCCGACCGGCTGGCCGACAGCATCGCCGTCGTCGACCACGGGCGCGTGATCGCCCGCGGCACGGCCGACGAGCTCAAGGACCTCGTCGGCGGGGAGCGGATCGAGCTGACCGTCGGCACGCACGACGACGTCGCCGTCGCGCAGCGGGCGCTGGCCCGGCTGGCCAGCGGCGAGCCGCAGGCCGAGGGCTTCCGGCTCACCGTGCCCGTGTCCCACGGCGCGAAAGCGCTTACCGAAGCGCTGGCGCTGCTGGCTCTCGACGGCGTCGACGTCCGTGACGTCGGCGTCCGCCGCCCCACCCTCGACGACGTTTTCCTCACCCTGACCGGCCGCGAAACGGCCGAGCCCACCGAACTCGCGAAGGAGGCCGTGTGATGAACGCGGTGCAGATGGCCGTGACCGACGGCGTGACGGTCGCCAAGCGCAACTCGATCAAGATCTTCCGGTCGCTGGACCTGCTCGGGTCCCTCGTGTTCACGCCGGTGATGTTCGTGCTGCTCTTCGGATATGTGTTCGGCAGCGTGATCGACATCCCCGGCCTGTCCTACCGCGAGTTCATGCTGCCGGGCATCTTCACCCTGGCGGTGGCGATGGGCGGCATCGTCACCGGCTACGGGCTGACCGACGACCTGCAGAAGGGCATCATCGACCGGTTCCGCTCGCTGCCCATGTCCCCGGCCGCGGTGCTGATCGGGCGCACCACCGCCGACCTCATCCTCAGCACGGCGAGCCTGCTCATCATGGGCCTGGTCGGCCTGCTGGTCGGCTGGCGCATCCACACCGGCGTGCTCGAGGCGCTGGGCGGGATCGTCCTGCTGCTGGCGTTCTCCTACGCGCTGTCGTGGGTGATGGGCGCGCTCGGCCTGGCCGTGCGCAAGCCCGAGGTGTTCAACAACGTCTCGATGGTGGTCGTCTTCCCGCTGACGTTCCTGGCCAACACGTTCGTCGACAGCGGACGCCTGCCGGGCCCGCTGCGCGTGATCGCGGACTGGAACCCGGTCTCGGCGGTCACCCAGGCGGCGCGGGAGCTGTTCGGCAACACGAGCGCGGCCCTCCCGCCGCGCGACGTCTGGCCGATGCAGCACGCGCTCCTGGCATCGGTGCTGTGGATCGCGGTGCTGCTGGTGGTCTTCGTGCCGCTTTCGGTGCGCTGCTACCAGAAGGCGACCAGCAGCTGACGACTCAGGGCAGCGTGAGGATCTCGCTGCCGTCGGCCGTCACCACGAGGGTGTGCTCGAACTGGGCCGTCCACTTCTTGTCCTTCGTGGTGACGGTCCAGTCGTCGGGCCAGATGTCGTAGTCGATGGTGCCCAGGGTGATCATCGGCTCGATCGTGAAGGTCATGCCCTCCTCGATGATCGTGTCGACGGAGGGCTCTTCGTAGTGCAGGACCGTCGGGGGCGTGTGGAACGCCGGGCCGACGCCGTGGCCGGTGAAGTCGCGGACCACGCCGTAGCCGAAGCGCTTGGCGTAGGCCTCGATGACCCGGCCGATCACGTTGAGCTGCCGGCCCGGGCGGACCGCCTTGATCGCCCGCATCGTCGCCTCGCGGGTGCGCTCCACCAGCAGACGGGCCTCCTCGGAGACGTCGCCGGCCAGGAAGGTCGCGTTCGTGTCGCCGTGGACGCCGCCGATGTAGGCGGTGACGTCGATGTTGCAGATGTCGCCGTCCTCGATCACCGTCGAGTCCGGGATGCCGTGGCAGATCACCTCGTTGAGCGAGGTGCAGCACGACTTCGGGAAGCGGCGGTAGCCCAGCGTCGAGGGGTAGGCGTGGTGGTCGAGCAGGAACTCGTGCACCACCTTGTCGATGTCGTCCGTGGTGGCGCCCGGCTTGACGGCCTTGCCGCCCTCCTCCAGCGCCTGGGCCGCGATGCGGCTCGCGACCCGCATCGCCTCGATCACCTCGGGCGTGCGCACGCCGCTGCCGGTGTCCCGCTTCGGCGCCGGCTTGTCCACGTACTCGGGACGGGCGATGGAACTGGGGACGTCACGGCGCGGCGTCTGGACGCCGGGAACGAGCGCGGCACGAACGGACATGCCTCCACCTTACGACGGTCCGCTCAGCCGATCCCCGCCAGGAACCGGTGCGCGGCCTGGACCGCCGGTTTGGACGACCCGGCGTCGGTCAGGAGCACGGCGAACGCGAGGTCGCCGCGGTAGCCGACGAACCACCCGTGTGAGTGAGAGCCGTCGCCGAACTGGGCGGTGCCGGTCTTGCCCGCGACGTCGGGAATGTCCCGCAGCCCGGTCGCGGTGCCCGCCGTGACGACTTCCCGCATCATCCCGCGCAGCGCGTCGAGGACCTCCTGCGACGGCGGATCGCCGACGTTCTTCGTGGCCGCCGGCATGCCCTTGACGATCGACGGCGACGGCACCTTCCCGGCCTGCACGGTGGCCGCGACCAGCGCCATGCCGAACGGGCTGGCCAGCACCCGGCCCTGGCCGAAGCCGTTTTCCGCCCGCTGGACGGCGGAGTCGCTGGCCGGGACATCACCGGTGACCGTGGTCAGGCCGGGGACGACGAAGTCGGCGCCGAGGCCGAGGGAGCGCGCGGTGTCGGTGAGCGACGAGCCGGCGAGACCGGCGGCGAGCCGGGCGAACGTCGTGTTGCAGGACCGCGCGAACGCCGTCTTCAGCGGCACCCGGCCCAGGTCGAACCGGCCTTCGTTCGGCACGACGCGGTTTTCGATCGTCGTCGTCCCGGGGCAGTCGACCGGGCTGCCCGCCTCCACCTCCCCCGCCGACAGCGCGGCCGCCGCCGTGACGATCTTGAACGTCGAACCCGGCGGGTAGCGCCCGGACAGGGCCAGCGAGCCTTCCTCGTCGGCGGCGGCGTTCTGCGCCACGGCGAGGATGTCCCCGCTCGAGGGCTGGATCGCGACCAGCGCGGCGGAGTACGGCTCGGTGGCGAGCGCCTTCTCGGCGGCGGCCTGGATCTTCGCGCTGAGCGTGCTGGTGACAGCGGGCGCCGGCTGCGGCGGCTCGGCCTTGAGCTCGGCGGCCTCGCCGCCGGTGACGTCGCGGGTGACGATCCGCCAGCCCGCCGCCCCGGCCAGCTGCTGTTCGACCAGCGCGCGGATGGCGGGCAGGACCTGCTGCCCCGACCCGTGGGTCACCGGCAGCAGCCGCTCCTGGCTGGCGAAGCGGACGCCGGGCAGGTCGTAGATCGCCGGCTTGACGCGCTGGTAGTCGCCGGCGCGCAGGGTGATCACCGGGTAGGCGTCACCGGGCTTGGTCTTGCTCATCCCGTCCAGCACGGACCGGCCGGTGACCGAGGGCTCGTACCGGTGCAGCGCCTTGGCCAGCGTCCCGGCGACGGCACTCGCGTTGCCGGCCTTCTGCGGATCGACGACCACGCCGATCACCGTCTGCGGGCGCATCAGCGGCACGCCGTCGCGGTCGAGGACCGGGGCCGTTTCCGGCAGCTGCGGCAGCATGCCGAGGGTCTGCCCGACGGCCAGCTGGGGATGCACGACCGTCGGCTGCCAGTGCACCTGCCAGCCGTTCTCGGCCGCCCGCAGCTGGGCGTCGGCGCGGTAGGACCAGGTGCGCCCGTGCGGCAGGTGCCAGGTGAGCCGGTAGCCGGCGGTCACGACTTCGCCGTCCGGCTGTTTCACCTCTTCGTCGTCGACGTCGAGGGCCTCGGGGTCGAGCACGCCGCGGACCTGGCTCAGGACGGTCTTCGCGGCTTCGGGTGAGTCGGTGTTCGCCGCCGCGCCGGCGACGTCCCCGGACGCGACGGCGTCCAGGAAGGCGGAGAGGGCGTCTTCGGGACTGTCGCCCGAGCACCCGGCCGTGGTCGCGGCGACGAGCAGCAGCACCGCGAGGGCACGGTTTCGACGTGCACTCATGGCCGGATGATGCCTGGTCAGAGCGTTGCGGCGGCTTCGAAACACCGCCACGGAAGAGTGGTTAGAACAGCACCGTCGCGTACTGGCCGACCTGCTCGAACCCGATCTTGCGGTAGGCCGCGAGGGCGGGGGTGTTGAAGGCGTTGACGTAGAGGCTGGCGGTGCGGCCGAGGCCGCGGACGAGCCGGTTCACGACCGCGGCGGTGCCGGCGGTGCCGAGCCCGCTGCCCCGGCGGTCGGGGTGCACCCAGACACCCTGGATCTGCCCGACGGTGGCCGACATGGCGCCGATCTCGGCCTTGAAGACGACTTCGCCGTCCTCGAAACGGGCGAAGGCGCGGCCGGCACCGATCAGCTCGGTGACCCGGGCGCGGTAGCTGGCGCCGCCGTCACCGCTGCGCGGATCGACACCGACCTCCTCGATGAACATGGAGACGGCCGCGGGCAGGTAACGCTCGAGCTCGTCCGGCCGGACGGGCCGGACCAGCGGATCGGCGGCGACGAGCGGCGTGGCGTCCAGCGCCATCAGCGGCTGGTCGCCCCGGACCTCGCGGGCCGGGCCCCACTCGCCTTCGAGCTCGTCCCACAGGCCGAGGACCTGCTCGGCCGGGCCGACGAGCGAGGAGCAGGTGCGTTGCCTTCTCAGCGCGCGGTCGGCGAAGGAGCGCAACGCGGGCGCGTTGCCGCGCAGCGGGATGAGGTTGGGCCCGGAAAAGCACAGCCCTTGGAGCCGCCCGGCCCGGACCGGACGGCTGTCGGCAGCCCAGAGCTCACCACCGAGCCGCCACGGGTCGAGGCCCGCGGCTTCGACCCGGGCGCTGACCATGCAGCTGCCCACGGGGTCGGCGGCCAGCGCGGCTCGGACCGCCGGATAGTCCCGGTCATCGAGCAGCCGGGCACCTGCAAGCCGCAACACGGGCTCCAGGGTGCCAGATTCGACTGCTGAACGGAACGCAAGCCTCCCGACACGGTGAGATGAACACCCGTGACCGGGCATTCCGGGCAGTATCGGAAGCATGCAGCGTTATACGTACAAGGTCGTCGAGGTCCGCGAGAAGCTGCTCGGCGGCAAGATGTCGGGCGACAAGCTGGAGAAACTGCTGAACGACCACGCCGAGGACGGGTGGCAGCTCAAGGCCATCACCTCGGCGGAGGTGAAGGGCCGGGTCGGGCCGGGTGGGGTGGACGGGTTGCTGGTGACGTTCGAGCGGCCGGTGCAGTAGCGGGGGCGGGGCAGCCGGGGGTGGCCCCGCCGCCGGGCGGCCCGGGTGGATCGAGCCAGCGATCCGCACTCCGGGCCCGGCAAGCCGCCCCCTTGCACCAGCGCGAGCCGCACCCCTACCCGGCAAGCCGAGCAGCCGCGGCTGCGGCCGTGGCTGCGGCTGCGGCCGTGGCTGCGGCTGCGGCCGTGGCCGCGGCTGATCGGCCGGCGAGCCGACGTCACTCCGGCGGCTCGAGCGACCCGGTCAAGCCGCGCCGCGGTAGGTGCCGAGGGTCCAGGCGTTGCCCTCCGGGTCGCGCAGGCTGAACGTGTGCGAGCCGTACTCGGTGTCCGTCAGCTCCGCCGTTATCTGCGCTCCCGCGGCCTGTACCCGTGCGTACACCTCGTCCACCCGGTCCGACACCACGTACACCGCGGCCGTTCCCGGCTTCATCGCGTCGTGGATTCCGTCCGGTGGGTGGACGCTGCCCAGCATCACCGCGCCGCCCTCGGGCCAGCGCAGCTCGGCGTGCGCGATCAGCTCTCCCTCGGGCACCACCAGCGCCTCGGTGAAGCCGAGGACGTCGACGAGGAAGCGGACCGCGGCCGGGGCGTCGTCGTAGCGGAGGGCGGGCCAGACGTTCGGTTCAGGAGTCATGCCTTCAGCTTCGCGCCACCTCCGCCTCCTGGTCTTGGAGGAACGGGAGCTCCTCGGCGATCCACGTCCCCGGCGTGCACCCCGCCAGCGCGCGCCACTCGTTCGTCAGGTGCGCCTGGTCGTAGAACCCGCACTCCGCCGCCAGCGCCGCCAGGTCCGTCCGCCCGCGCCGCAGCAGGCGCCCGGCCCGCTCGAACCGCAGCACCCGCGCCGCCTGCTTCGGCGCCAGCCCCAGCTCCGTGCGGAAGCGCTCGCCCAGGTGGCGACGGCTCCAGCCGACCTCGTCCGCCAGGTCCGCGACGCGCACCCGCCCGTCCGCACCGCGCAGCCGGCGCCACGCCTCCCCCAGCTCGGGCGGCGGCACCACCGGCTCGACGGCCCGGGCGGCCAGGACGTCATCCAGCAGCGCGAACCGCTCGCGCCAGGTCGACAGCGAGCGCAGCTGCTCCGGCAACCAGCCGAGACCGAAGTCGGCGAGGTCGGCCACCTCGCCGCTCAGCTCGGCCGCCGTCACCCCGAACAGCGTCCGCACCCCCAGCGGGTCGAGCTCCAGCTGCACCCCCTCCTGCACGCGGTCTTGCCGGATCAGCACCGCGCGCGTGTGCAGCCCGCCGACCAGCGCCTGCAGGCTCTGCCCCGCCATCCGCACCGGCCCGGCGAGGCTGATGACGAGCGTCACATGCCGGGAGGGCAGCCCGCGGTGGACGGCCAGCGTGACCTCGTCCTGCGCGTACCCGACATAGCGCGTGACCAGGGGCCGCACCACCGGGTGCGGCTCGTGAATGGCCCAGGTCACGCTCACGAATGCGAGCGTAATCGTCACCACCGACATTTTTCGGGGCTCGGGTGGCGGAGCCCCCGACCTGGGACGAAGCCCTAGGTGTCACTGCCAGTTCCGCGTCTGCTAACACGGACAGTGCGTCCCCACCGCGGAAGGAAATCCCCCGATGACGATCCAGGAGCAGGCGCAGCAGCTGGAGCTGCTCGCCGACCAGGTGCCGACCGGCATCGCGCTCGCCACGAAGAGCGACCTCGAAGACCTCCAGGCCCAGGTGCTCGGCCTGCTCGGGGAGACGTCTTCCGCGACCTCGATCCAGGGCGCCATCCAGCTCGCGTCCCAGCAGATCGACGAGGTCGCGGCCGCGCTCGAGAACGTCCGCCTGCAGATCCGCGACGCCGCCCAGCACCACCTACAAGGCTGATCCGTAGCACGAGCGGACGGCGGGCCGGCCCGTGTAGTTCGGGCCGGCCCGGTCGTCCGCGCCGAGGTAGCGGAAGGGCAGCGAGCCGGCGAAGGGGCCGTCCCGCCGGATCCGGTGTGCTCGCGAGTCGTACGTGAAACCCGCTTCGCGCAGCGCGCGCAGCACCCGGCGCGCCCCGCCCGGCGCCTCGATTCCCGCGACGTCGAAGTTCGCCACGAACACGCCGCCGTCGCCCAGCCAGGACGCCGCCCGCCGCAGCGCGCCCAGCTTGTCGCCGACGTAGTGGAGGCCGTGCACGCAGGTGACGAGGTCGAACCGGCCCGCGGGCTGCCACGCCGTGATCGACGCCGTCTCGAACCGCACGGGCCCGGCCGCGGCGAAGTACCCGACGAGGTCGACGCCCGTGACGTCCAGATCCGGCCGGGCCTCGGCCGCGTCCAGGAGCGCGCGCCCGCTGCCGCAGCAGAGATCGAGCCAGCGCGCACCGGACGGCAAGCTCAGGATGTCGAAGCCGAGGACGCGCGAATAGCCGTCGCGGCCGGCCAACCGGCGCTCGCGGTTCATCGCGCGGTTGGCCACCACGGACGACGCCTCGAGAGCGTCGTCCGTCAACAGCGCTGTGACAACCGGGGCTTCGCCCCGAGCCGGGGGCTTCGCCACCCGGACCCGCCGAAAAGCCTCAGCCAGCGGTGACCACCGGCGCGCCCTCACCCAAGGACTCGCCCGCCTCTTCGGCGATGCGCATGGCCTCTTCGATGAGCGTCTCGACGATCGCGTGCTCCGGCACGGTCTTGATGACCTCGCCCTTGACGAAGATCTGGCCCTTGCCGTTGCCCGACGCCACACCCAGGTCGGCCTCGCGGGCCTCACCCGGGCCGTTCACGACGCAGCCCATGACGGCGACGCGCAGCGGGATCTCCATGCCCTCGAGCCCGGCCGTGACCTGCTCGGCCAGCGTGTAGACGTCCACCTGCGCGCGCCCGCACGACGGGCACGACACGATTTCCAGCTTGCGCTGCTTGAGGTTCAGCGACTGCAGGATCTGGATGCCGACCTTGACCTCTTCGACCGGCGGCGCGGACAGCGAGACGCGGATCGTGTCGCCGATGCCCTGGCGCAGCAGCGCGCCGAACGCGACGGCCGACTTGATCGTGCCCTGGAACGCCGGCCCGGCCTCGGTGACGCCGAGGTGCAGCGGGTAGTCGCACTGCTCGGCGAGCAGCTCGTAGGCGCGCACCATGACCACCGGGTCGTTGTGCTTCACCGAGATCTTGATGTCGTGGAAGTCGTGCTCGGCGAACAGCGACGCCTCCCACAGCGCCGACTCGGCCAGCGCCTCCGGCGTCGCCTTGCCGTACTTGTCCATGATCCGCTTGTCGAGCGAACCCGCGTTGACGCCGATCCGGATCGGCGTGCCGTGGTCCTTCGCGGCCTGCGCGATCTCCTTGACCTGGTCGTCGAACTTCCGGATGTTGCCCGGGTTCACGCGCACGGCGGCGCAGCCGGCCTCGATCGCCGCGAAGACGTACTTGGGCTGGAAGTGGATGTCGGCGATCACCGGGATCTGCGACTTCTTCGCGATCGCCGGCAGCGCCTCGGCGTCGTCGGCCGACGGGCACGCCACGCGGACGATGTCGCAGCCCGCGGCGGTCAGCTCGGCGATCTGCTGCAGGGTGGCGTTGACGTCGGAGGTGAGGGTCGTCGTCATCGACTGGACGGAGATCGGGTGGTCGCTGCCGACGCCGACCGAACCCACCTGGAGCTGGCGAGTCTTGCGGCGCTCGGACAGGACGGGCGGGGGCAGGGCGGGCATACCGAGTGCGACGGTCACGGCTTCCAGCGTACCCACCCCTACTGGGCCACCTTCACCATGTCAACCGTGACGGTGAGCAACGTTACGGCGGGGTGAGCGGCCCGCGGAGGGCCGTCACCCCGCCGGGGAACTCACGGGCTGAGCCGGATGGGGTTGACGATGTCGGCCGTCACCGTGAGCAGCGTCACCGCCCCGCCGAGCAGCACGAGCACCATCGTGATCCCGGAGAGCCTCGTGTAGTCGACGGGACCCCCGGCCGCCTTGCCCCGCCGGGCGCGGAGCCAGTCGCGGACGCGCTCGTACCAGACCACCGCGATGTGCCCGCCGTCCAGCGGCAGCAGCGGCAGCAGGTTGAACACGCCGATGAAGAAGTTCAGGCTGGCCAGCAGGAGGAAGAACAGCACCCAGATGCCGCGTTCGACCGCTTCGCCGCCGATCCGGCTCGCGCCGACGACGCTGACCGGGGTGTTCGCGTCGCGCACGCCGCCGAAGATCGCGGTCACCACGGCGGGGATGCGCTGGGGGAACTGGACGAGCCGCTGCGCCGTCTCGGCGAACATCGAGCCGGTGAAGCGGAACGTGGCGCCGACCGCGGCGACCGGGCCGTACTGGACGGTCAGCGAATCCTGCTTGGGCGAGACGCCGACCATGCCGACTTCCTTGACGTCCTTGCCGTTCCAGCGCGGCACCTTCGGCACGTCGACGACGAGCCACAGCTGCTGGTTGCCGCGCTGCACCTCGAACACCGTCCGGCCGCTGGTGGCCTGCACGGCGGTGAGCATCTCGTCCCAGGTCGCGACCGGCTTGCCGCCGACGGCGAGCACCCGGTCGCCGCGCCGCAGCCCCGCCGTGGCCGCCGGGGTCAGCGCGTCCTGCGGGCAGGGGGCGTTGACCTGGGCCTCGGCCTGCGCCTTCGACGTGGCCGGGCGGGCGCAGGAGGTCGAGTCCACCACCGGGGCGGGGGGAGCGGCGTTGGGGTTCGGCAGGCCCATGGTCACGGCCATCAGATAGAGGACCACGAAGCCCAGGATGAAGTGGGTGATCGACCCGGCCGACATCACGACGGTGCGCTTCCAGGTCTTGAACCGCCACATCGCGCGCGGCGCCTCGTCCGGGGTGACCTCGTCGAGCGCGGTCATGCCGGCGATGTCGCAGAAGCCGCCCAGCGGGATCCACTTCAGGCCGTACTCGGTCTCGCCGCGGCGCCAGGAGAACACCGTGGGGCCGAAGCCCACGAAGTACCGGCGGACCTTCATGCCGAAGGCCTTCGCGGTGACCATGTGGCCGGCCTCATGCAGTGCGACTGAGACGCAGATCCCCAGCGCGAAGAGCACCACACCGATGATGTAGGCGAGCACCCGCTACTTCCCCTCGATGATCGAACCGGCCCGCGCACGAGCCCACCGCTCGGCCGCGAGAACGTCCTCGACGTCGCGTGGTTCGCGACGCCATTCGTCGGCGGCTCCCACCACCTCGGAAACAGTGTCCACTATCGACGTGAAGCTGGTGTTCTGCGCCAGGAAAGCGGACACGAGCTCCTCGTTCGCGGCGTTGTAGACGGCGGGCAGGCAGCCGCCCGCGGTGCCGCAGTGCCGGGCCAGCTCGACGGCCGGGAAGGCCTCGTCGTCCAGCGGCTCGAACGTCCAGGTCGCGGCCTGGTCCCAGGTGCACGCGGGGGCGGCGTCGGGGACCCGGTCGGGCCAGTGCAGCGCAAGCGCGATGGGCAGCCGCATGTCGGGCGGGCTGGCCTGGGCGATCGTCGAGCCGTCGGCGAAGGTCACCATCGAGTGCACGATCGACTGCGGGTGCACGGTGACGTCGATCTTCGCGGGCTCGACGTCGAACAGCAGCGCCGCCTCGATCAGCTCCAGGCCCTTGTTGACCAGGGTGGCGGAGTTGATCGTGATGAGCGGGCCCATCGACCAGGTCGGGTGCGCCATCGCCTGCTCGACGGTGACGCCGGCCAGCTCCGCGCGCTTGCGGCCGCGGAACGGGCCGCCGGAGGCGGTGAGGACGAGCCGGGCGACCTCGCTGCGGTGCCCGGCGCGCAGGGCCTGGGCGATGGCGGAGTGCTCGGAGTCGACGGGCACGAGCTGCCCGGGCTTGGCCGCGGCGAGCACCAGCGGCCCGCCGGCGATCAGGGACTCCTTGTTGGCCAGCGCGAGGGTGGCGCCGGTGGCGAGCGCTTTGAGGGTCGGCTCGAGGCCGCGGGAGCCCGGGAGCGCGTTGAGCACGGTGTCGACCTTGACCGCGTCGATCAGCTCGGTGACGGCGTCGGAGCCCGCGAAGAGCCGCGGGAGCTTGAACTCGCCCCGGGCGTACCCGCGCTGCTGCGCTTCGGCGTACAGCGCGAGCTGGACGTCTTCGGCGGCCGTGGCCCTCGTCACGGCGACGGCCTCGACGCCGTGGGCGATCGCCTGCGCGGCGAGCGCGGCCGGATCGGCGCCGCCCGCGGCGATCCCGGCCACCCGGAACAGGTGCGGGTTGCGCGCGGCGACGTCGAGGGCCTGCACGCCGATGGACCCGGTCGAGCCGAGCACGAGAACGCTTCGCGAGGTAGTCATCGCCGGTCATTGTCGCGCGGGGCGTCTCCGCGGCGCACCCGGAGGTGTGGGATCATCGGCGGGTCCGAGGTTCACGGGGTTTGAGGAGTTCATCGTGGCAGGCAAGGCGGTCGAGAAGAGGCGGCCCGAGGTCGACCCGCGCGACGAGCCGTCCGCGGCCTGGGGCTGGCACGGCTCGTTCCCGAAGGCCACCCGCATCGCCGGCTGGGTCAGCGCGATCATCCTGCTGGTGATGATCAAGGGCAACCACGAGAACAACACCGAGAACGTGTGGCTGGTCGGCTTGGCGCTGTTCCTCGTCCTGCTGCTGGTGCTGGACATCCGCAAGCAGCGCACGGCCTGGCGCAAGTAGTTCGTCATTCGCTAACGTCCCCGGCATGAAGCTGCGCTGGGGACTGGCTCTGCTCGCTGTTCTGGGTGCCTTGGTGGTGCCTGCCGCTCCGGCGTCGGCTTCGGTGCCGTTGGTCCGGTGCACGTTCACCCCGACACCGTCGAACCCGGCGGCGCGCCCGGTGGTGCGCCCGTTGCCGGTGGCGTCGACCCGCGGGACCGTGGACGTCACGTTCCGGTTCAACTACGGGCCGGTGACCGTGCGGCTGGACCGCGCGGGGGCGGCTCCGTGCGCGGTGCACAACCTGGTTTCGCTGGTTCTGCAGCGGTTCTACGACCGGTCCCAGTGCTGGCGGTTGTCGAATTCCGCTCGCCTCGGTGTCCTTCAGTGCGGGGACATCTACGAGGTCGAGAAGGGCGGACCGGGGTACAAGTTCCCGGACGAGGTTTCGGGCGCCGAGACGTACCCGCGCGGGACGATCGCGATGGGGAACCAGGGGCCCGGGACGAACGGGTCGGAGTTCTTCATCGTGCACTCGTTCGCGCACATCCCGGCGAACTATTCGGTCATGGGGCGGGTGATCCGGGGGATGTCCGCGCTCGACCGGATGGTGGCCGACGGGATCATCCCGGCCGATCCGAACGGGCCGCTGGACGGGGCGCCGGCCCACCCGGTGAAGATCCAGCGCGCCACGGTCGGCTGGTAGCGACGGAAAAGCCGGGTGCCACCCGGCACCCGGCTTCCCTGCGTCACCTTCAGCGTTCGGTCGACGGCGCCACCAATTCGCTCGGCCCGCCGCTCGATTCCCCGGCGACGGCGGCCAGCTCTTCGCCCACCGACTCGCGATCCGCCGGGCGAGCGTCCTTCGTCAGCAACGACGCCACCGCGCCGATCAGGCACACGACGATCGCGAAGCCGAACGCCACCGCCAACCCCGACTGGAACGGGCCCGAGATCAGGTTCGGGAAGAAGCTGCGGCCCGTCAGGAACGAAGCCTGCTCCGGCGGCAGCGACGACAGCTGGCCGCCCAGGAGCTGCTGGATCGGGTTGTAGCCCAGGAAGGCCGCGAACAGCACCGCCACCGCCGGGAGGTTGGCGATCTGGGCCGCCGCGGCCGCCGGGACGCCGTGCTCGGTCAGGCCCTGGCTCATCGTCGACGGGAGGCTGCTCGACAGGCCCGCGATGATCAAGCTGAAGAAGAAGCCGATCGACAGGACCATCGCCGCGTTCTGGAAGGTCGTCATCATGCCCGCGCCGGAGCCCCGGGCGTCCGCCGGCAGGCTGTTCATCACCTCGGCGCGGTTGGGCGAGGAGAACATGCCCATACCGATGCCGTTGATCAGCAGGATCGCCGCGAACGCCCAGTAGTCGAAGTTCACCGGCAGGATGATCAGCAGCAGGAACGTGATCGCCGTGATGAGCAGGCCGGTCGAGGCGAGCAGGCGGCTGCCGATGCGGTCGGCGAGGATGCCCGACGTCGGCGCGGCCAGCAGGAAGCCGACCGTCATCGGCAGCATGTAGATGCCCGCCCACAGCGGCGTCTGCTCGAACGTGTAGCCGTGCTGCGGCAGCCAGATGCCCTGCAGCCAGATGATCAGGATGAACTGCAGCCCGCCGCGGCCGAGGGAGGCCGTCAGGTTCGCGACGTTGCCCCAGGTGAACGAGCGGATCCGGAACAGCGACAGGCGGAACAGCGGGTTGTCCACCTTCGACTCGATGATCACGAACGCCACCAGCACGGCGAACCCGCCGATCAGGCAGCTGAGCACGAACGGGCTGCCCCAGCCGGTCGGCGACGAGTCGTAGGGCTGGATGCCGTAGGTGATGCCGATCAGCACCGCGATCAGGCCGACGGCGAAGGTGATGTTGCCCCACCAGTCCATCCGCGCGTGCTTGCGGATGCCGGTGTCGTGCAGCTTGAGGTACGCCCAGATCGTGCCGATCACGCCGAACGGCACCGACACGAGGAAGATCAGGTTCCAGTCGATCGGCGCGAGCACCCCGCCCACGACCAGGCCGAGGAACGAGCCGGCGATGGCCGCGACACCGTTCATGCCGAGCGCGAGGCCGCGCTGGTTGGCCGGGAAGGCGTCGGTGAGGATCGCCGAGGAGTTCGCCATCAGGAAGGCACCGCCGACGCCCTGCACGATCCGCCAGCCGATCAGCCACAGCGCGGCGGCGTCACCGTCGAACCAGGTGACGGCCAGCATGATGGAGGAAACGGTGAAGACGGCGAAGCCGAGGTTGTACATCCGCGCCCGGCCGTACATGTCGCCGAGCCGCCCGAAGCTCACCACCAGCACCGCGGTGACCACGAGGAAGCCCATGATCATCCACAGCAGGTAGCTCGTGTTGGCCGGTTCCAGGGGGTTGATGCCGATGCCCTTGAAGATGTCGGGCAGCGCGATCAGCACGATCGAGGAGTTGATCGTGGCGATCAGCATGCCCAGCGTCGTGTTGGACAGCGCGATCCACTTGTACCGCGGCCCCAGTTCCGCGATCGAATACGTCCGGCGTTCCGCCACTGTGCAACCCTTCTGCTCGCAAAGTCCCTTAGCTAGGCTAAGCAACTTGCTTGCGTATGGCAACCAACAGCGGGAATTGCCGGGGAGAGCATGATCACAGCCGCTTGACTGTCCTTTGAGGACGCTTTACGCGGGGTGGTGGTGAACGGCTTCGGGCGCGCAGGGGTCGGGTGTGGACAAGTCGGGCATGCAGGGCCGGTCTGTGGACAACTCGGGGCGCACGGACGGGAACTGTCGGTGGCTCCCGGTAACGTTGAAACCGGGGGGTCCCCCGGGGCGTCGGCGTGTGTGCTGACAGTGGGTGGGGGCAGTGCGGAGGTAGGTCTCTCCGGCACCACCAGTGCGGGCGAAGATGCCGCGCCCGGTATTGCCGCGGATGGCTGTCAACAACTCGAGCGCGCAGAGCCGGTCTGTGGACAACTCGGGGCGCACGGACGGGAACTGTCGGTGGCTCCCGGTAACGTTGAAACCGGGGGTCCCCCTCACGGCGAGGGCCTGATCAGCCGCCCGAGCAGGGCCACGCCCTCGGCGATCTCCGTCGCCGTCCGGGCCGCGTACCCCAGCACCAGCCCCGGCCGTCCCGGGCGTTGCCGGTGCCAGGACAGCGGCTGCACCTTCACCCCCTCCGCCAGCGCGGCCGCCGCCACCGCGACGTCGTCCACCTCGGCGTCGAACGTCACCGTCAGGTGCAGGCCCGCCGCCGCGCCGTGGACCACCGCGCCCGGCAAATCGGCAGCGACCGCGCGGATCATCGCGTCGCGGCGGCGGCGGTGCCGGGCGCGGACCACCCGGAGCTGGCGCTCCAGCTCGCCGGTCTCCATCAAGCGCGCCAGGACCAGCTGGGCCAGCACCGGGTTGCCCAGGTCCGCGAACCGCTTCGCCGCCACGAGGTCGTCGCGGAAGCGCGGCGGCGCCAGCAGCCAGCCGACGCGCAGGGCCGGGGCCAGCAGCTTCGAAACGCTTCCCGTGTAACAAACCTCCGGCACCATCGACCGGACCGCCGGCACCGGTGCGCGGTCGTAGCGGTGCTCCGCGTCGTAGTCGTCCTCGACGACGATGCCGCCCTCGGCCACCCAGCGCATCAGCTCGCGGCGGCGCTCGCCGCCCAGCACCACGCCCATCGGGAACTGGTGGGCCGGGGTCAGCAACACGGCCGGAGCCGTCAACGAAGAAACCCGCAGCCCGTCCTCGTCCACCGGGACCGGCGGCGTCGCCAAACCGCAGTGGTGCAGGTGCTGGCGCGCGCCCAGCGAACTCGGGTCCTCCACCGCGATCGCGGACACACCGTGCTGCCGCAACACGTCGCCCACCAGCGTCAACGCCTGCGCCACCCCGGCCACCACGATGATCTCGCCGGGATCGGCGCGGATGCCGCGGTTGCGCGCCAGCCAGCGCGAAACCGCCAGCCGCATCGAAGGCGCGCCGCGTGGGTCGCCGTAGCCGAAGTGGGACGGCTCCAGCTCGTCCAGCACCGCCCGCTCGGCACGCAGCCACGCCGCGCGCGGGAACGCCGTCAGGTCCGGGACGCCGGGGGTGAGGTCGATCCGGGCCGGGGCCGCGCGGACCGCGTCGAAGACCTCCACCCCCGGCGACGCCGTGATGACCTCGGGAAAAGGCCGGTCCGGCGACGGGTCCGGCGGCAGCACGGGCGCGGCGACGACGACCGTGCCCGCGCGGCCGCGGCCCGCGGCGTGGCCGTCGTCGATCAGCCGCTGGTAGGCCTCGGTGACCACGCCCCGCGACACGCGCAGCTCGGCGGCCAGCACCCGGGACGCGGGCAGTCGGCCGCCGACCGGGAGCCGGCCGTCGGCGACCGCCGAACGCAGCTGCCCGGCGAGCCAGTCCGCCAGGCCTCCCGGCGGCGCCTCGCGGACGTCCAGCTGGAGGAAGTCCGACCCTATGGACCACTCGGAGCGCGCGGTTTTGGCTCTGTCCATCGAGCCATTGTCGCAGCACGCTGGGCTCATGGACACCGCTTACGTGCACGGGTACACCGACCCCGAGACCCGCCGCCTGGGCGACCAGGCCGACACCCTCGCCGAACTCCTGCACGCCGGAACGGCCTACCCCGCCGGGAGCCGGGTGCTGGAGGCCGGCTGCGGCGTCGGCGCCCAGACCGTCCACCTCGTGGCCCGCAGCCCGGGCGCGCACCTGACCGCGGTCGACGTCTCCGCCGCGTCCCTCGCCCAGGCACGAAAGCAAGTGCGCGGCGTCGACTTCCGCCAAGCCGACCTGTTCGACCTGGACGGCGAGTACGACCACGTCTTCGTCTGCTTCGTGCTGGAACACCTGACGGAGCCGGGGAAAGCCCTCGCGCACCTGAAGACCCTGCTGCGGCCGGGCGGCACGATCACCGTCATCGAAGGCGACCACGGTTCGGCGTTCTTCCACCCGCGCAGCGAGCACGCGCAGGCCGCGATCGACTGCCTGGTCCGGCTGCAGGCCGACGCCGGCGGCGACGGGCTCATCGGGCGGCGCCTCCACCCGCTGCTGACCGGCGCCGGGTTCGGCGACGTCACCGTGGAGCCGCGGACGGTCTACGTCGATGCGTCGCGCCCCGGGCTGGTCGCCGGGTTCACCCGCGACACCTTCACCGCGATGGTCGAAGGCGTCGGCGAGACCGCCGTCGCCCGCGGGCTGATCACACAGGACCGCTGGGACCACGGGGTCGCGGACCTGCACCGGACCGCCCGCGAAGACGGCACTTTCCACTACGCGTTCTTCAAGGCCACCGGGAGCCGGCCGTGATCGCCCGGCGCCCCCGGCCGCGCCTGGCGGGCAGCACCGACGTCGTCGACCGGGACCTCGAACGGCTCGAAAGCGACCTCGCCGCCCTCGATCCCGGTCACCTCGTGACGCACTCCAGGGCCGTCAAGTGGTTCCGGACCCGGATCGCGCCGGGCACGCATTCCCCGGCGTAGCAGGCCAGCGCGCGTTCCCAGTGCTCGCGCGCGGCCTCCGGGTCAGCTAGTCCACTGTGGACTTCACCGAGCCCGCAGTGGGCCCGGCCCTGTTCGGGACGGCAGCCGGTTTCCTTCGCCACGGCCAGGGCTTCGCGGTGGTACCGCAGCGCCTCCGAGGGGGCTCCGCGCGCGGCGGACAGGCTGCCCAGGCTGTTGAGCACGCGGGATTCGACGCCGCGGTCACCGCATTCGCGGGCCAGGCTCAGCGCCTCTTCGAGGTGCTGGGCCGCTTCCTCGGGCCGGCCCTCGGCCAGCCGGACATCGCCCAGGTGCTTCAGCGCGACGCTGCGATTCGGCGGGCTTCCCGTCTCCTGCGCGATTTCCAAGGCCCGCTCCAGGTGCGCCGCGGCTTCGGCGTACCGGCCCCGCGCGTGCTCGACGTCGCCGAGGATGCCCAGCGCGTACCCCTCGCTCACCCGGACGCCCATCGCCCGCAGGTGCGCCAGCCCCTCGTTCAGGACCCGGACCGCCTCGTCGTGCCGGCCCAGCGCCGACAGCGAGTCGCCCAGGTTGACCAGCGCGTAGCCCTCGCTCGTGCGGTCGGCGATGTCGCGCGCCAGTGCGAGCGCGTCTTCGAGGTGACCGATCGCTTCGCCGTACCGGCCGATGCCGCGGCAGGAACAGCCGAGCACCACCAGGACCAGGCCTTCGCTGGTGCGGTCGCCGGTCTTCCTGGCCAGCGCGAGCGCTTCGGTCGAGTACCGGATCCCCTCGGCGAACCGGCCCAGCGCACGGCAGACCAGGCCGAGGGTGTTGACGGCGTGGAGCTCGGTGCGCCAGTCCCCGGTCTCCCGGGCGAGGACGAGCGCTTCCTCCAGGTACCGCAGCGCCTCCGGCGACCGGCCCGTCCGCCAGTGGCCCACCGCGATCAGGATCAGCGGCTCGGCCTCGGCCACCCGGTCGCCGGCGTGGTGGGCCAGCGCCGACGCGTGCGTGTGCAGGACCAGCGCTTCCTCGTGGTAGCCGCCGACGTCGAGGTAGTGCCACAGGATCCCGGACAACAGCCGCAGGTGGTCCGGCCAGCCGTGCCGCGTCGCGTGCGCGGCGACCGCGAGGAGGTTGCGGCGCTCGGCCTCCAGCCATGCCTGCGCGTCGAGCACCTTGACGTCCGGGTCCGGCACGCGCGGCCGCAGGTGCCGTTCCTGCGGCAGGACGACGTCCATGGCCTGGCCGGCCGAGGAGACGTAGAAGTCGAACAGCCGCTCCTGCGCCTCGCGGCTTTCGGCGGGGTCGACGGCCGCGAGCTCGGCCGCGTAGACGCGCAGCAGGTCGTGCAGCTGGATGCGGTCGTCGCCGGTCTGCTGCGCGAGGTGGGCCCGCACCAGGGCGCCGGCCAGCCGCTCCGCCTCGAGCAGGGGCACCCCCGCGAGCGCGGCCAGCGCGGCCGGGGTCAGGTCGCGGCCCGGGTGCAGGCCGCAGAGCCGGAACACGCGGGCCGCGTCGGGCGCGAGGTTGCGGTAGGACCAGGAGAACACCGCGCGGATGGCGGTCAGCGGGTCGCCGCCGCCGTCGAGCAGGTCGAGGCGCCGCCGCTCGTCGGCCAGCTCCGCGGCCAGGGCGGCGAGCCGCTCCCCTTCCCGGCTCAACGCCAGTTCCGCGACCAGCCGCAGGGCCAGCGGCAGCCGGGCGGCGTACCCGATCAGCGCCGCGGCGGCCTCGGGTTCGTCGTCGACGCGCGGGCCGAGCAGCGCCCGGAGCAGGTCGCGGGCTTCGGCCTCGGTGAGCAGGTCGACGAGCACCCGCCGGGCGCCGTGGCGGGCGACCAGCCCGGGCAGCGCGTCCCGGCTGGTCACCAGCACCAGGCAGGTGGGCGAGCCGGGCAGCAGCGGGCGGACCTGCCCGACCGCGTTGGCGTTGTCCAGCACCAGCAGCATCCGCCGCCCGGTGAGCGCGGTGCGGAACTTCGCGGCGCGCTCGTCCGGCTCGGCGGGGATGTCCGCGCCCGGGACGCCGAGGGCGCGCAGGAACCCGGACAGCGCGTCGCCCGGGTCCACCGGCCGAACCGTGCCGTAGCCGTGCAGGTCGAGGTAGAGCTGGCCGTCCGGGAACTCCGCGGGCACGCGCTGCGCCCAGTGGACGGCGAGCGCGGTCTTGCCGACCCCACCGGTGCCGGAGAGGACGGCGATGCGCGCGCCGGTGTCGCCGTCGTCGCGCCGCAGCAGCGCGTCCAGCTCGGCCAGCTGCGCGGCCCGGCCGCGGAAGCCGGGGACGTCGGCGGGCAGCTGTGCCGGCACCCGGGCCGGCGGCTCCGGCGCGGCGAAGTCCTGCCGCAGCACCTGCCGCTGGGCCGCCCGCAGCTCGGGACCGGGTTCCAGGCCGAGCTCGCCGGCCAGCCGCCGGCGCACCTCGTCGAAGACGGCCAGTGCGGCGGCCTGGCGCCCGGACGCGGCGAGCGCCAGCACCAGCTTGGCGTGCGCCGACTCGTTCAGCGGCTCCTCGGCGGTCAGCACCCGCAGCTGCACCGCCGCGTCTTCGGGGTCGGCGACCGCGGCGTAGGCCAGCACCGCCTTGGCGCGCCGCATGGCCAGCGCGAGCCGGGCGGGGTGCTGGCGCAGCCGTTCGACGTCGGCGAGCGCCGGGCCGCGCCAGAGGTCCAGGGCCTCTTTCAACGCGTCCTTGGCGAGGAGGGCTTCGAAGCGCAGCAGGTCGAGCTCGTCCTCACCGACGGCCAGCCGGTAGCCGCCCTTGTCCGTGGCGATGAGGTCGGCGGGCCGCAGCGCCCGCCGCAGCCGCGCGACGTAGGTGTGGAGCAGCTCCAGGCACGACGGCGGCGGCTCGTCCCAGATGACGTCGACGAGGTCCTCGCGCCGGACGGTCCGGTTCGGCTGCAGGGCCAGCAGCGCCAGCAGCAGGCGCTGCTTCTCCGCGCCGATCTCCACGCCCTCGGTGCCGCGCGTCACCGTCAGCGGGCCGAGGACGCCGAGCCGCACGGGCTCCGGCGGGGCTTCGGCCAGCGCTTCCCGCAGCTTGCGGGCCGTCTCCGGCCGGGGCCGCCGGACGCTGCCGAGCTCGGCGTTGCGCACCGCGCGCAGGCTCACTCCCGCACGGTCGGCGAGCTGGGCCTGGGTGAGGCCGGCGAGGGCACGCCGGTCCCGCAGCCATCCGGCGAACGACAGGCCTTCGTCCACAGGCGTCCTCTCCTGCGTCCCCGAGCGGAACGTACCTCTCCAGCATCACGATCGTGCCGCCCGAGCTGTACCACCGATCGGCGAAGATAACCGTTTCCGCAGGTACGGACGGTGACGGCGGCGGGGAGGAGCAGTACAGGCGCTCGTCCACCACGCTTTCCTAGGCTTTCTCGCGTCCGGTGGTGACGAGGGGTTCGCGGAGCAGCCGTCGCATGGGGTACGACGGCTGCGTCCCGGACTCCTCAGACGCCGAAGCGCTTGAGCAGGGCCCGCACGGCGGCCGGGTCCTCGACGTGGGCGTTGTGCCCGAGCCCGGCGAGCGTGACGGCGTCGGGGTCGAGCGCCCGCAGCTGCTCCGGGCGGCTCATCGGGTCGTTCTCCCCCGCGGCGAGCACCACCGGGCAGCGCGCCCCGGCCAGCAGGGCCGGCATGTCCGGTGCGCCGAGGCCGAACGCGGCCGGGTCCATCGCGAGGCGCCAACCTCCCTCGGTCTCGCGAAGCCCGGCCGGATCGGTCGGCGCGATGCCGAGCAGCCCGGACACCTTCAGGTAGGCCTGCTCGGCGTCCGCCAGGGTCGCGAACACCCGCGGCGGCTTGGCCGCGAACGACGCCGCGCGGTTGAGGTCGTCCTGGCTCCACTCGACCTTCACGCCGAGGGCCAGCACGCCGGCGACCTCGACGTCGTAGCGGCCGGACGCCAGCTCCAGCGCGAGCACCCCGCCCAGCGAGTGCCCGGCGACGACCAGCGGCCCGCCGTCCGGCAGTGCTCGCGCGACCGCCTCCGCCAGCGTGGCGAAGCTGTAGTGCGGCAGCGGTGCGGACGGGCCGTGTCCGGGCAGGTCGGGCACGAGAACGCGCCGGTCGAGCTGGACGGCGAAGTGGTTCCAGACGGCGCCGGTCGCGCCGAGGCCGTGCAGGAGGAGGACGGCCGGTTCGCCCTTGCCGCCGGTGCGCATGTTGAGCGTGTCCATCCGCGCAGCCTCCCAAACTGTCGGTGACATCTGGGGCTTCGCCCCAGGTCGGGGGCTTCGCCACCCGAGCCCCCGAAAAAATTCTAGTGGCCGAGGCTAGGGTCGGCTGGTGACGATCACCGATCCGGACACCTATGTGCGCGGTGTCCCGTACGAGGAGCTGGCGCGGCTGCGGCGCGCCGGCCCGGTGGTGCGCGTCGACGACTTCTGGGCCGTGCTCGGCCACGCCGAGGTGCGGCGGGTGCTGCGCGAGCCCGGCGTGTTCTCCTCGCAGCTCGGCGGAACGCAGATCCGGGACGCGGCCGACCTCGCCTACGTGCGCCGGATGATGCTGAACATGGACCCGCCGGAGCACGGCAGGCTGCGCGGGCTGCTCACCAAGGCGTTCACCCCGCGCGCGATCGCGAAGCTGACTTCGCAGATCGAGAGCTGGGCGCGGGAGCTCGTCGCGGCGGTCGCCGATCGCGGGGAATGCGACTTCGCGCAGGTCGCCGCCGACCTGCCGCTGCGCACCCTGGCCGGGGTGTTCGGCGTGCCGGAGCAGGACCGGCGGCTGATGTACGACTGGAGCAACCGGGTGATCGGCTACCAGGACGCCGAGTACGCGGTGAGCGCGACGGTTTCCGTTGCCGAGGTGAGCGAGCTCGCCCGGGCCGCGCTCGCCGTCCGCCCGTCGCCGGGGCCGGACGGCTCGATGCCGGACCCGCGGACGCGCGCGGGCATGCCGGATCTCTACGCGTACGCGAACGCGCTCGGCGAGTACAAGCGCGAGCACCCGGGTGACGACGTGATGAGCAACCTGATGCGGCACGTCGGCGAAGACGGCGGCCGCGTGTCGCTCGCCGAGTTCGAGAACCTGTTCTGGCTGTTTTCCGTGGCGGGCAACGAAACCCTGCGCAACGGCCTGCCCGGCGGACTGCTCGCGCTGCTTTCCCACCCCGCGGAGTACCGGCGCCTGCTGGCCGACCGGTCGCTGCTGCCGTCGGCGGTCGAGGAGATGCTGCGCTGGTGGACGCCGGTCATGCACTTCCGGCGCACGGCGGTGTCCGACGTCCGGCTGTCCGATGTGGACATTTCCGCCGGGGACAAGGTGGTGGTCTGGTTCTCGTCGGCCAACCGGGATCCCGCGGTGTTTCCCGACCCGGACACCTTCGACATCGGCCGCACCCCGAACGACCACCTGACCTTCGGCCACGGCCCGCACTTCTGCCTCGGCGCGCACCTCGCGCGGGTGCAGCTGCGGGCCATGTTCGACGCGGTGCTCGACCGGCTCGGGTTCGTGGAGCTCGCCGGCGAGCCGGTGCGGCTGCGGTCGAACTTCCAGAACGGCCTCAAGTCGCTGCCGATCCGGTGGGCCCGCTGATGGAGATCCGGGAGCTGCGGGCGTTCGTCGCGGTCGTCGAGGCGGGCGCGATGTCGAAGGCGGCCCGGCAGCTGCACGTGAGCCAGCCGGCGCTGTCCCAGACGATCACCGCGCTCGAACGGCGGCTCGGCGTCCGGCTGCTGGTGCGCACGAGCACCGGCGTGCAGGTCACCGACGCCGGGACGACACTGCTCGCCGAGGCCCGGGCCGTGCTCGCGCGCCTCGACCAGGCGCTCGCCGCGATGGCCCGGCACACCGCGGCCGGCGGCGGCGTGCTGCGCGTCGGCGTGCCCCTGGAACTGCCGCCCGACCTGCTGCCCTCGGCGCTCGCGCGGCTGCCGGACACGCGGGTGCAGGCCCGGCACCTGTCGTCGGTGGCCCAGGTGGCCGCGCTGCGGGCCGGCGAGCTGGACGTCGGGCTGGTCCGCCAGCGCCCGGCCGGGCCCGACCTGGACGCGGCGCTCGTGGTCACCGAGGACGTCGGCGTCCTGCTGGCCACGGACCTGGCGGAGAAGCTGGGCTCGCCGGTCCGGCTGGAGGACCTGGCCGGCCTGGAGTGGTTCGCCTTCCCGCGCGCGGGCAGCCCGGCCTGGTACGACGAGCTGGCCGCGATCCTGCGCAGCCACGGCCTCGACGTCGGGCCGGAGGTGCCGGAGGAGCAGCGGCTGATCGTCGAGCTCAAGATCCCGGCGGTCAGCGCGGGCGGGGCGTACGCGTTCGCCCCGCCCGAGTGGCCGTACCCGCTGCCGGACACCGTGCGCTGGGTGCCGCTGGCCGGGAACCCGATCGTCCGGCGGACCTGGGCCGTGTGGCCGGCGACGTCGCGGCGCCGGGACGTCGCCGAGTTCGTCGCGGCGCTGGAAGACCATCGGCGGAACGGATCGGGGGCATAAGGAGGGCCGAAGGCGCACCCGGAAGGGATTTGCGGGCGGTCTCGCTTGAACTCTGGGACCGGGGACACACCCCGGCTTCGAAGGAGCTGAGCATGACTGCAGTGACATCCGGGGCTTCGCCCCGGGCCGGGGGCTCCGCCACCCGGACCCCCGAAGGAGCTGCAAAACTGTCCGGGTCGACGGCCCTGGTGACCGGTGGGACGAGCGGGATCGGCCGCGCGACGGCGATCGCGCTGGCCGGGCTCGGCGCGCACGTGGTGCTGTCCGGCCGGGACGCCGGGCGCGGCGCCGAGGCCGTCGAGACCATCCGCGCGGCGGGCGGCAAGGCCGACTTCGTCGCGGCGGACCTCAAGGACGCCGCGTCGGCGCGTGCCCTCGCCGCCCGGGCGCGAGAGGTCGGTGGGCCGATCGACGTGCTGGTCAACAACGCCGGCGTGTTCCCGACCGGACCGACTTCGGGCTTCCCGGAGGCGGACTTCGACGCGGTCTTCACGACGAACGTGAAGGTGCCGTTCTACCTCGTCGCCGAGCTGGCGCCGGAAATGGCCGCGCGCGGCCGCGGCGCGATCGTCAACGTGTCCACGATCGTCGCGTCAGCAGGCATGGCGGGAATGGCGCCCTACGGCGCGTCGAAGGCGGCGATCGAGCTGATGACGAAGGCGTGGGCGGCGGAATTCGGTCCGTCGGGCGTGCGGGTCAACGCGGTCAGCCCCGGCCCCACCCGCACGGAGGGCACGGCGTCGTTCGGCGACGGCCTGGACGAGCTGGCGGCGGCCGGCCCGGCCGGCCGGGTGGCGGCCCCGGAGGAGATCGCGGCGGCGATCGCCTTCCTGGCGGCGGGCGACGCGAGCTTCGTCCACGGCGCGGTGCTCCCGGTGGACGGTGGCCGGCTGGCGGTGTGAGCCCTCGCGGGACGGCGTCAGCGCAGGAAGGTGACGCCGTCCCGCGGCCGCTCGTCCACCGTCAGCGAGAACACGTCCGGCCGCGCGTAGTGCCCCGACACGTCGAGGCTCTTCCGGGCCGCGACGATCTCGTCGAGGTCGATCTCCGCCGTGATCAGGCCCTCCGCCTCCCAGCTTGCGGTGCTTGGCCACCAGCCCCAGTTCCGGGTCGAGGAAGACGGCCGTGCTGTACAGGGTCGAGCCGTCGCGCTCGATGACGCCGACGACCAGGCTTGCGCCCGTCCGCGCCGCGAGCCCGGCCAGCTCGGTCACCTCGAGACCGGGCACCGTCACCGCGGCGTGGAAGTACTCGACGAACGGCGTCCGGCCCGGGTATCCGCCGAGCACCGCCTCCGGCAGCACCACCAGGTCGGCGCCCCGGATCTCGTCCTCGAACGCGAGGATCCGCTCCAGGGAACCCCGGTCGCGAGCTGCAGCGCGGCGACGACCGTCATCCGCGCGCCGGCCACGGGACCACGGCCGACGTCCGCCGCTGGTAGTCCGCGTATTCCGGGTACCGGGACTTCGTGATGCTCTCGGTGAACCGCGTCGAGCCGACGAACAGCAGCGTGAGCAAGACCGCGCCGGCGACCGTCCACTGCAGACCGCCGGCCACGACGCCGAACGCGGCGACCGCCCACCACTGCGCCTGCTCGAAGAAGAAGTTCGGGTGCCGCGAGTAGCGGAACAGCCCGGCCTGCAGGAACCGCGTCGACGCGCGGCCCGCGTGCTTCTCGCGGTGGAACTGCCACTGCTGCTGGTCGGCGACCGTCTCGCCGACGAGGAAGGCGGCGAACACCACCGCGACGACGACGTCCGCCGCCCCGAAGCCGCCGGGGTGTTCCAGCGCGGTCAACGCGGGGAGCGTGATCAGCAGCAGGATCACGTTCTGGTACAGCGAGATGAAGAAGAAGTTGAACAGCTGGAACTGCCACGGCGCCATCCGCTCGCGCAGCACCGCCCACCGGTAGTCCTCGCCGCCGGGCGCGTACCCGCCCTTGCGGGCGAAGTTGAACGTCAGCCGGGCGCCCCACAGCGCGACCAGCGCGAACATCACGTCGAGCCGGGTGTCGGCGAACCCGGCGGCGCCCGCGAAGATCCCCACGTAGGCCACCGGGACGATCGACCAGATCCGGTCGACCCAGGAATACTCCCTGGTCAGCACCGACACCAGCCAGGTACCGAGCGTCACCCCGGCGAAGACGTACAGGCACACCCGCAGCGCGTCCATGTGCTCACCTTAGGACCTAGGATCGGCGCCGTGCCGTACTCCTTCCTCAGCCACCTCGAGTGTTCCCGGACCGGCGAACGCCTGGACGCCGACGTCGTCCAGGGCCTCTCCCCGGCGGGCGCGCCGCTGCTCGCGCGCTACGACCTCGACGGCGTCCGCGAAACCGTGACGCCGAAGGAGATCGCCGGGCGCGAGCCGACGCTGTGGCGCTACCACGAGGTGCTGCCGGTGCGCTCGGCCGAGCACGTCGTCAGCCTCGGCGAAGGCATGACGCCGTTGCTGCGGCTGCCGCGCTACGGCCGCGAGCTGGGGCTGTCGCGCCTGTGGATGAAGGACGAAGGCCTGATCCCGACCGGCACGTTCAAGGCCAGGGGCGCCGCGGTCGGCGTCTCCCGGGCGGCCGAACTGGGCGTGCGCGGGATCGCGATGCCGACGAACGGCAACGCCGGCGCGGCCTGGGCGTTGTACGCGGCGCGCGCGGGGCTGTCGAGCCTGGTCGCGATGCCGGCCGACGCCCCGGCGATCACCATGCGCGAGTGCGTCGCCGCCGGTGCCGAGCTGTACCGGGTGGACGGTCTCATCGGCGACGCGGGCAAGCTCGTCGCCGGGGCGGTTTCGCGGCGTCCCGGAGTGCGGGACGTTTCGACGCTGAAAGAGCCGTACCGCATCGAGGGCAAGAAGACGATGGGGTACGAGATCGCCGAGCAGTTCGGCTGGCGGCTGCCCGACGTCATCCTCTACCCCACCGGCGGCGGCGTCGGCATCATCGGGATCTACAAGGCCCTGCTGGAGATGCGGGAGCTGGGCTGGGTTTCCGGTCCGCTGCCCCGGCTCGTCGCTGTCCAGGCCACCGGGTGCGCACCGATCGTCTCGGCGTTTACGCGCGGCGAGCGGGAAAGCACGCCGTTCCCGGACGCCCGGACGGTCGCCTTCGGCATCACCGTGCCCAAGGCGCTGGGCGACTTCCTCGTGCTCGACGCCGTGTACGCGACCGGCGGCACCGCGATCGCCGTCACCGACGACGAACTGCTTGCGGCCCAACGGGAACTGGCCGCACGGGAAGGCACTTTCGTCTGCCCGGAGGGCGGCGCGTGCTTCGCCGCGCTGCGGCACCTTCGCGAGTCCGGGTGGCTCGAGGGCGACGAAGACGTCGTCGTGCTCAACACCGGCGCCGGGATCAAGTACCCGGAGACGGTGCCGCTGGACGTCCCACTGCCGGCCAAGGGTGACGCGATTCCTTAAAGGACCGAGCGCACCGTTTCGGGGTCGCGCGCGACGACCGCCGTGCCGTCGTCGGCGGTGATGATCGGCCGCTGGATCAGCTTCGGGTGCCCGGCCAGTGCGTCGATCCACTTCGGCCGGTCTTCGGGCCGGCGACCCCAGGACTTGAGGCCGAGTTCCTTCGCGACGGGCTCGGCGGTGCGCGTGATGTCCCACGGTTCGAGGCCGAGGCGCTCCAGGACGGCTTCGAGCTCGGCCGCCGTCGGCGGGTCCTCGAGGTAGCGGCGCACGGTGTACTCCGCGCCGGCCTCGTCGAGCATCGACACCGCGGACCGGCACTTCGAGCACGCCGGGTTGATCCAGATCTCCACGGCGGCAGCTTACCGCCCTGGTTTTGGAGCACGTGCTCTGTTACGGTCTCGGCATGCCCCGCCCCCGCGTCCACGACCTCGACGCGCTCCTCGACGTCGCCGAGCGGCTCATCGCCTCCTCGGCGGAGGTGACCGTGCGTGGCCTGGCGGCGGCCGCGGGCGTGCCGAACGGGACGATCTACCACGCGTTCGGGTCGCTCAGCGCGCTGCGGGCCCGGGTCTGGCTGCGCGCGGCGACGGCGTTCCTCGACCTCCAGACCTCGCTCGTGGACCAGGCTTCGTCGCCGGTGGCGGCGGTCGTCGCGGCGGCGGACACGCCCGCGGTGTTCGCGTCCCGGCGTCCTGAAGGGGCGCGGATGCTGCTGTCGGTGCGGGGAGACCGGCTCTTCGGGCCGGAACTGCCCGAAGAGCTGGCGGAAGCCCTGCACGCGGCGGACAAACGCCTGGTCGGCCTGCTGGTCCGGCTCGCCCGCGGGCTCTGGGACCGCGGCGACGGCCTGGCGGTCGAGGTGATCACGACGTGCGTCGTCGATCTGCCGACGGCGTTCTTCCGGCGTGACATCACCGATCCACTGGTGCGGGAAAGGCTGGCCGCCGCGGTGCGGGCGGTGCTGACCGTGCCCCCTCGAGAAAAGGACCGACCGTGACCGTTTCCGTGCTCGACTTGGGCGACGACGAAAACCGGTTCTCCCCGGACTGGCTGCAGCGCGTCCATTCCTTTTTGGACAACGTCGAGGACGCCCTGGTGACCACCGGCGGCGGCAAGTTCTATTCGAACGGCCTCGACCTCGAATGGCTGACGGCCCACGGCGACCAGGCAGCCGGGTACGTCGCGGAGGTCCAGGAGCTGCTCGCGCGGATGCTGACCCTGCCGGTCCCGACGGTCGCGGCGATCAACGGTCACGCGTTCGGCGCGGGCGCCATGCTGGCCATGGCCCACGACTTCCGCGTGATGCGCAGCGACCGCGGCTATTTCTGCTTTCCGGAGGCGGACATCAACATCCCGTTCACGCCGGGAATGGCGGCCCTGATCCAGGGCAAGCTGACCCCCGCGGCGGCCATCGCCTCGATGACGACCGGGCACCGGTTCGGCGGCTCGGAGGCGGCGGAGATCGGGTTGGTGGACGAGGTCGCGGCGGAGGGCGAAGTGGTGAAGGTGGCTCGCGAGCGGGTAGCGGCGTTGGCGGGCAAGGACCGGGGGACGTTGGGCGCGATCAAGGCGACGATGTTCGCACCGGCGGTGGCGGCGTTGCGGGCGGGGTAGGCCTCCGGCCCCCGGTATCCAGCTTACCGGGGACCACCGACAGTTCCGGGTGGTCGCGGATGGGCCGGCGGCGCACGGCTCGGGAGCGCGCGGCTCGGGAGCGCAGTGAGCGAGCAACGTGGCACCGAGGCGGCGAAGTAGTGCGGAAAGGCACAAGCGGCTGTCCCGATGCCTCCCGCGCGCCCGCACCGGGCGGCCGGCACCCTGGGCGAGCGTCACCGCTCCTCCCGCCCCACCGCCTCCAGCCGGCCACGCAGATGAACCCGCTCCGGCTCGGTCCCCGCCAGCTCCAGCGCCTCCCGGTACGCCACCGCCGCCTCGGCGTGACGACCCAATCGGCTGAGCAAGTCCCCCCGCGCCGCCGGGAACGGGCTGTAGCCGCTCAATCTCGGCTCGTGCGCCAAGCCGTCCAACAACGCCAGGCCCGCCGCCGGGCCGTCGCGCATCGCGACCGCCACCGCTCGGTTCAGCTCCACCACCGGTGAGGGCGCCAGCCCGCGCAGCACGTCGTACAACGCCACTATCTGCGGCCAGTCCGTGCTCGCCACGTCCGGGGCCTCGTCGTGCAGGGCCGCGATGGCCGCCTGGACGCCGTACCAGCCCGGGGGGCCGCCCGTCAGCGCCGCGACCACCAATTCCGCCCCCTCCGAGATCATCGCGTGGTCCCAGCGGGTGCGGTCCTGGTCGTCGAGGAGCACCAGGTCGCCGTGCGGCCCTGTTCGGGCGTTGTGGCGGGCGTGGATCAGCAGCATCAGCGCCAGCAGGCCCGCCACCTCACGCTCACCCGGCAGCAGCCGGCGCAGGATGCGCGCCAAGCGGATCGCCTCCTCCGCCAGGTCGAGGCGCTGCAGGTCCGGGCCGGAACTCGCCGCGTAGCCCTCCGTGAAGATCGAGTAGACGACCTGCAGCACGCCCGGCAGGCGCCCCGGCAGCTCATCCGCGTCCGGCACCCGGAACGGGATCCGCAGCGTGCGGATCCGGTTCTTCGCGCGCACGATCCGCTTGCCCATCGTCGCGCTCGGGACCAGGAACGCGCGCGCCACCTCCGCGGTCGTCAACCCGGCGAGGCAGCGCAACGTCAGTGCCGCGCGGTCCTCGGCCGGCAACGCCGGGTGGGCGCAGGTGAAGAACAGCTGGAGCCGCTCGTCGGGCAGACCGCCGTCGGTGGGCGGGACGGGCGCCGCGCGCTCGGCCTCGACCTGCAGCACCGCGAGGCGGGCCGCGTAGGCCTGGTCGCGGCGCAGGCGGTCGACCGCCTTGCGCCGGGCCGTCGTCATCAGCCAGGCGCCCGGCTTCGGCGGCACGCCCTCGGCCGGCCAGTGCACCAGCGCCGCCTCGATCGCCTCCGACGTCACCTCCTCGGCCAGGTCGAGGTCGCCGAACCGCCGGACCAGCGCGGCGAGCAGCAGCCCGCGCTCCTCCCGGAACACCGCCTCGAGCGTCAGCCGGGAGCGAGACCCCCGTCCCGCCACCGCCGTCAGCCTCCGTAGCCGGCGAGCGGCCGCACCACGATCGACCCGCCGTCGCGGGAGCCCGGACAGCGCGCCGCCCAGTCGAGCGCGACGTCGAGGTCCGGCACGTCGAGGACGAAGTAGCCGCCGAGCACCTCGCGGGATTCGGCGAACGGGCCGTCGGTGACGAGCCGCTCGCCGCGCTCGTCGACGCGGACCGTGGCGGCCGTGGTGAAGTCGGCGACCGAGTCACCGCCGGCGTAGACGCCGGCCTCCTTGAGGGACTTGTCGAACAGCATCCAGTCCTCGGGCGTGCTGCAGCCGGTGGGCGCGCCGTCGGCGTCGAGAGCGGCGTTGATCAGCATCAGGTACTTCACGGGATCCTCCAGTGGCTCGGTTGCCGTACGCGGTGACAACGAACGGCCGACGCCGCCTTGGACACCCTCACCGGAGATTTTCTCATGTCAAGAAACTTTGACATGATGTCTGGTTTGTTTTACCTTGACGAGGTGACCCACGAAGAGAAGCGCGCCTGGATCCTCGGGATCGCCGCGGTAGCGAGCTACGCGGTATACCTCGTCCTGATCCTCGGCCGGGCCGGCGGGCGGCCGCTGGCCCAAGTCCCCTACGTCGCGACGCTGCTGTGGACGGTCGGCGCGTCCATCGTCGCGACGATCGTGCTGAGCATCGCCGCCGCGATGGTTTCGAAGGACGGCGGGAAGGACCAGCGCGACCGCGAGATCGGCCGGTTCGGCGAATACGTCGGCCACTCGTTCGTCGTCATCGGAGCCGTCGCCGCCTTGCTGCTCGCGATGGCCGAGGCGCCGCACTTCTGGATCGCCAACGCCGTCTACCTGGCGTTCACCCTCTCGGCGATCCTCGGGTCGGTCGCCCGGATCTTCGCCTACCGCCGCGGTTTCCAGCCGTGGTGAAGCCGACCCGCGTCACGAACTCGCTCCGCGCCCTCCGGTTCGCGCACGGCCAGATGACCCAGGCCGACCTCGCCACCCGGATCGGCGTCACCCGCCAGACCGTCATCGCGATCGAGCAGGGCCGGTATTCGCCCTCGCTCGAGATGGCCTTCCAGATCGCCCACGTGTTCGGAGTTCCGCTCGAAGAAGTGTTCCAGTACCCGGAGGAGACGTCGTGAAAGCCATCGTCCAAGACCGTTACGGCAGCCCGGATGTCCTCGCGCTGAGCGACACCGGCAGACCGTCGCCCGCGGCCGGCGAGGTCCTCGTGCGCGTGCACGCGGCCGGCGTCGACGCGGGCGTGTGGCACCTGGTCACCGGGCAGCCGTACCTGTTGCGACTCCTGGGTTTCGGGCTGCGCCGGCCGAAGCAGCCGGTGCGGGGCCTCGACTTCGCCGGCACCGTCGAGGAGGTCGGCGACGGCGTCACGCGGGTCCGGCCGGGTGACGAGGTGTTCGGCGTCTGCGAGGGCGCGTTCGCCGAGCACGCCGTCGCCAAGCAGGAGCTCGTCGCGCCGAAGCCCGAACGCGTCTCGTTCGAGGAGGCCGCGGCGGTCCTCGTCTCCGGCGGTACCGCCCTGCAGGCCCTGCGCGACGTGGGCCGCGTCCGGCCCGGGAACCGCGTCCTGGTCATCGGCGCGGCCGGCGGCGTCGGGTCCTTCGCGGTGCAGCTCGCCAAGGCCTTCGGCGCGGACGTCACGGGGGTGTGCAGCACCGCCAAGACGGACCTGGTCCGCAGGCTCGGCGCCGGGCACGTCGTGGACTACACGCGAGAGGACTTCGCGGCGCGGCGGTACGACCTGATCCTGGACACCGCGGGCCTGCGTTCGCTGACCGACCTGCGCCGGGCGCTGACCCCGCGCGGCACGCTCGTGATCGTCGGCGGCGAAGGCGGCAAGTGGCTCGGCGGCATCCAGCGCGTCTTCCGGGCGGCGCTGCTGAACCCGTTCGTGCGGCAGCGGTTGTGCGGGCTGGTCGCCCGCGTCCGGGCCGCGGACCTCGAAACCCTGCGCGAACTGCTCGAGGCCGGACGGCTCACGCCGGCCCTCGACCGGACCTATCCCCTCGCCGACGCCGCCGCCGCGGTCGGCCACCTCCGCGCCGGTCGCGCGGCGGGCAAGGTCGTCCTCATCCCCGGAAGCCGCGGTCCTTCAGCCGCTTGATCCGGTCGATGTGGGCGGGGTGCCCGGCCAGCAGCCGCGCCCACATCCGCCGTTCGTCGCCACCGCCCACCCGGATCCACTCCCGGAACAGGGTGATCAGCTCCGGCCCGTAGCCCAGCCGCGCCGCCACGAGGTCGGCCCGGTACTCGCCGAGCCGCTTCGACCAGGCCAGCACCGGACCGAGCAGGGGCGCGAGCAGCAGCCACGGGTCGAGGAAGGCGAGCGCGGTGAGGATGCCCAGCGTCAGCAGCACGGTGACGAGCACGGCGACCGACCGGCCGAAGGCGGCGAACGCGCGCCCGAGGTAGGGAACGGCCAGCGCGAGCAGCCGGACCAGCCTGGTCAGCAGCCGGGCGGGCAGCTCCAGCCACCAGACGTACAGCGAAATCCGGGTGTGCCCGGCGAGGTGGTGGCCGAGTTCGTGCGCCAGGATCGCCTCCAGGCTCGGCGGCGGCAGCTCCAGCGCGGTCCGCGTGACGGCGACGGTCCGGCCACCGGCGGCGAAGGCGTTGAGCTCGCGGGACCGGTCGACCCACAGCCGGAAGCGCCCGCGATCGACCCCGGCGGCGGCGCAGACGGCCTCCCAGCTCGGGGTCAGCCGGACGAGTTCCCGCGCGGTCGGCTGCCGCATGCCGAAGGTCAGCGGCAGCAGGAAGTGTTCGAACGCGGGCACGAAGGTGATCCCGCCGAGCAGCACCCAGCCGGCGGGGAGCACCCAGAAGTACCCGGGCCAAGCGAGTTTCCCGGCGAGGGCGAGCACGAACAGGCTGCTGGCGACGACGGGGACGGCCAGCACCACGGCGAGCACGGCGGACAGATCGGGCCTCGCCCGGTCTCCGCTCAAGTCCGCTCCTCCCATCGAAAGGCAGGAACCACCTTGGCCCGGACCGAGCGCCGAGCACAACGGCCGTCCACCGGACGGCGGCGCCGGGGATCGGCGAGACGCTCAGCCGTAGCGGCGCGTCTCGAGAAGCCGGGCGAGCTGTTTGCGCCGCGAAGTGCCGTTCGGCGCCCGGCAGCTCGATGCGCTCCGGCAGATCGCCGGGCCAGGGCGGGCCGCGGCGCCGGCGTCAGCGGAAGGCGCCCGCGTGCGCCTCGGCCCACTGGGCGAAGGTCCGCGCCGGCCGCCCGGTCACCTCGTGCACCGTCGGGTACACCGTCGCCTCGTCCAAGGTCCCCTCGACGTAGAAGTTCCAGAACGCGTCGACGTACTCGCGTGGCATCCCCGCCTCGAGCTCCGCCCGCGTCTCGTCGTTCGACAGCCCTACAAACTCGAGATCCCGCCCCAGCACCGAAGCCAGCACCGAAACCTGCTCCACCGGCCGCATCGCCACCGGCCCGGTCAGGTCGTGCACCCGCCCTTCGTGCCCACCGGCCAGCGCGAGCGCCGCCACCGCCGCGATGTCGGCCGGGTCGACGCACGCCACCGGGACGTCCGGGAACTGGACGCGGACCGTGTCGCCCTCGCGCAGCTGCGGCAGCCAGCGCAGGGCGTTCGACATGAACGCGCGCGGCCGCAGGAACGTCCAGTCCAGGCCGGATTCCCGCACCGCGCGCTCGGACAGCGTCATGTAGCGGGAAACCGCGTTGTCCAGGTCTTCCAGCGCCGCCGATCCGCCGGACAGCAGCACGATCCGCCGCACGCCCGCGTCCCGCAGCAGGCCGGACATGTCCTCGTACCCGGACAACAGGAAGATGCCTTCGACACCCTTGAGAGCGTCCGTGAGGCTGCCGGGCGACGTGAGATCGCCGACGGCGGCCTCGACACCGTCCGGCAGCGGGACGTCCGGCCGGCGCACCAGCGCCCGGACCGGGGCACCCGCCGCCGCGAGGGCCGCAACCACTTCCGCGCCGACATTGCCGGTGGCGCCGGTGACCAGGAACATCGCTCAACCCCCCGAGAGCCGTTCCGGCCAGCCTAGCGCCACCGGCCGCCCTCAGTCCTGCGTCGGCAGGTCGTCGAACTCGACGACCTGGCGGATCTCCACCTCGATCTCCTGGTCGAACAGCTCGACGTACCGCTTGGCGAACTCGACGGCTTCGGCCCGGTCCGCCGCGTTGATCAGCGCGAACCCGCCGATGACCTCCTTGGCCTCGGCGAACGGCCCGTCGGTCACGCGGATCGCGGCGCCGCGGGGCTTGCGGACCAGCGAGCCCTTCTCCGTCGGGTGGACGCCCTCCGCGGTGATGAGGATGCCCTTCTCCGCCGCCTCCTGGATGAACCCGCCCATCTTCGCGATGAACTCCTGGCTGGGGTTCCACGACTGCGGGTCGTGCTCGTCGACGCGGTGCATCATGAGAAAACGCATGGTCTGCTCCCTGGTGTTTTTCGGCCGGGGCCCGGATCCTCCCGGGCTCGCTGACCGGCCTTCACCCCCGCGTCGAACGGCCGCTTCCGCCGTTCGACATTTCCCCGGGGAGATTTTTCCGGCAGAGTACCTGTGACCTGCATCACCGGAGGAAGGTGTCCGATGTCCGTCCTGCTCGCGATCGGCACGCGCAAGGGTCTGTGGCTGGCGACCAGCTCGGACGACCGGGCCAGCTGGGAGGTCACCGGCCCGCACCACCCGATGACCGAGGTGTACGCGGTCGGCATCGACACGCGCCGCGCCACCCCGCGCCTGCTCGCCGGGGTGACCAGCGAACACTTCGGGCCGAGCGTGGCGACCAGCGACGACCTCGGCGCGACCTGGGCCGAACCCGGCCACGCCCCGATCGCGTTCCCGGCGGACACCGGCGAATCCCTGGCCAGGGCGTGGCAGCTGGTGCCGGGCCCGGTGAGCGAGCCGGACGTCGTCTACGCCGGCACCGAGCCGTCCGCCCTGTTCCGCTCCACCGACGGCGGCCGCACCTACGAGCTCGTCCGCGGCCTGTGGGACCACCCGCACCGCGAGCACTGGACGCCCGGCGGCGGGGGCAAGGCCATCCACACCGTGCTCCCGCACCCCACCGACCCCGGCCGCGTCACCGTGGCGATGTCCACCGGCGGCGTCTACCGCACCGAGGACGGCGGCGAGACCTGGGCCGCGCGCAACACCGGCATCAAGGCGGTCCACGTGCCCGACCCGTACCCCGAATACGGCCAGTGCGTGCACAAGGTCGCCCGGCACCCGGCCGAGCCGGACCGCCTGTTCGCCCAGGTCCACCACGGCGTCTACCGCAGCGACGACGCGGGCGACACCTGGCAGTCGATCGCCGACGGCCTGCCCAGCGACTTCGGCTTCCCGATCGTCGTCCACCCGGACCGGCCCGAGGTGATCTACACGTTCCCCCTGGTCGCCGACGCGATGCGGTTCCCGCCGGAGGGCCGGTGCCGGGTGTACCGCAGCGAGGACGCCGGGAAGTCGTGGGAGGCGCTGGGGCCGGGCCTGCCGGACGGGTACTGGGCCGGCGTCATGCGCGACGCGATGTGCACCGACGACGCCGACCCGGCCGGGGTGTACTTCGGCTCGCGGACCGGCGACGTCTACGCCAGCCGCGACGACGGCGACAGCTGGCAGCTCGTCGCGGCGCACCTGCCCGACGTGCTGAGCGTCCGCGCCGCGAGGGTGTGAACCGTGCGGATCACCGTGCTGCTGCCCGGGACGCTGAGGGAGAAGGCCGGCGGCGAAGCCAAGCTCGACGTCGAGGTCGCCGAGCCGGCTACGCTGGGCGGCCTGCTCGACGCGCTCGCCGAGCGGTACCCGGCGCTGGAGCGGCGGCTGCGCGACGAGCAGGCGGGACTGCGCCGGTACGTCAACTTCTACGTCGACGGCGAGGAGTGCCGCCACCGCGGCGGCACCGGGACGGTGCTGCGCGAGGACGCCGAGGTGCAGATCATCCCGTCGGTCGCGGGAGGCTGAGCTCGTCGAACAGCGCGGCGGCCCGGTCGGCCGTCGCGGCGGCCCGGCGGCCGGTGCTCAGCAGCGCCAGGGCGACGAGACCGGCCCCGAGCCCGGCGACCAGCCACCACACGCCGTGTCCCGGGCCCGAAAGCGCCACGCCCAGGGTGGTGCCGGTCTGCCGGCCGGCCGAGGCCAGCGACGCCGCCACCCCGGCCATCGAGCCCGGCATCCCGGAGACGGCGGTGTTGGTGATCGGCGGGTTCACCGTGCCGAGGAACAGGCCGAACAGCAGGAACGTCGCGAGCACGACGGGCAGTGGCGTCGCCGGGCCGAGCCCGGCCGTGACGGCGCCGCCCGCGGCGAGCGCGACCCCGGCGACGACCAGCGGCCACCGCGGGCCGCGCGTGCCGACGAACCGGCCGGTCCGCGGCGACAGGACCAGGACGAGCACGCCGACCGGCAGCAGGCACAGGCCCGCCGCCAGCGGGGTCATGCCCCGGACGTCCTGGAGGTATTGCGTCGTCGAGAAGAGGAAGACGCCGAACCCGCAGAGCGCGAACAACGCCATGACGATCGCCGCGCTGAAGGACACGCTGCGGAACAGGCGCAGTTCGAGCAGCGGGTCGGCGCGGCGCGGTTCGTACGCGAGGATGCCCAGCACGCCGAGTCCGGTCAGAGCGAGCAGGCCGAGGACCCACGCTGACGTCCAGCCCAGCCGGTGCGACTCGATGAGGGCGGCGACGACGCTGCCGAGCACCACCAGCACGAGGCCCTGCCCCACCGGGTCGAACCGGCGGGCCCGCGGCGCGCGGGACTCGGGCACGAACAACGCCGTGGCGACGAGCGCGGCGACGACGATCGGGACGTTGACCCAGAAGACGGCCCGCCAGCCGAAACCGTCGACGAGCGCGCCGCCGAGGATCGGCCCGAGCGCCAGCGCCAGGCCGGACATCGAGCCGAACACACCGATGGCGCGGGCGCGCTCGGCCGGGACGGGGAAGGTCGTGGCGACGATGGCCATCGCGACCGGGTTGAGCATGGTGCCGCCGACGGCCTGCAGCGCGCGGGCCGCGATCAGCCAGCCGATGCCGGGGGCCAGGCTGCACAGCAGCGACCCGAGGCCGAAGGCGGCCAGGCCGCACTGGAAGACGCGCTTGCGGCCGAACCGGTCGGCGGCCGAACCGCCGAGCACGAGGAAAGCCGCCAGGACCAGCGTGTAGGCGTCGACGGTCCACTGCAGGCCGGAAGCGGAAGCGCCCAGGTCACGGCGGATCGAGGGCAGCGCGACGGTGACGATGGAGATGTCCATCACCACGACGACGATGCTGGCGCAGCAGATCGCGAGCACGAGGCCGGGACGGCTTGCGGTCGGAACGTTCATGCGATCGACGCTAGGATTTAGAGCGTGCTCGAAGTCAAATCGCCGATCCCCGCGGACGGGCTGACCATCGCGGACGCGGCCCGCCGCACCGGGGTCAGCGCGCACACGCTGCGCTACTACGAGCGGGCGGGCCTGGTGGTGACCCGCGTCGACCGCACGAGCGGCGGCCGGCGCCGCTACCGGCAGCTGGACCTGGACTGGATCAAGATCTGCACCAAGCTGCGCGCAACGGGCATGCCGATCA
The DNA here is from genome assembly GCF_026017845.1 of Amycolatopsis mediterranei. Classification (NCBI taxonomy): domain Bacteria; kingdom Bacillati; phylum Actinomycetota; class Actinomycetes; order Pseudonocardiales; family Pseudonocardiaceae; genus Amycolatopsis; species Amycolatopsis mediterranei. The sequence continues at coordinate 2,248,007 of NZ_CP100416.1, read as the reverse complement.
AGACGATCCGCCGCTACGCGAACCTGGTCGCCGCCGGCCGCGGCAACGAGCCGGAACGCCTGGCGCTGCTGGAGGAGCACCGCGCCGACGTGCTGGCGAGGCTGGCGAAGCTGCAGGAGAACCTGACGCTGATCGACCGCAAGATCGGCGTGTACCGGGGCCGGCTGGAGGCCGGCGACGCGGACGGCCTGTGGGCGCCGGGCCGGCCGGGCTGACCTCGGCCGAAGCCGCGCTTGGGCGGAGCCGACCGCGCGCCGGCGCTAGCCGAGGCCGCCGTAGGCCGCGGCCACCATGGTCATCCCCCGGCCGTCGCCCACGATGGCGTCGAGCATCTGGTTCATCGCGTAGGCGACGGTCAGGCCGGCGTCGAAGTCGTTGAACACCAGCGAACCGCCCATGCCGCCCCAGAAGCAGTTGCGGCCGCTGATGCCGTAGCCCAGGCCGTACCGCATCGACACGCCCAGCCCGTAGTCGAGCCCGTGGTACTGCTCCTCCAACGCCCGCTCGCACCCCGCCCGGGACAGCAGCCGCACCCCGCCGGCGGTCCCGCCGGCGCTCAGGACCGACTGGACGGCCGCGACCGACCGGGCGTTGCCGTAGCCGGCCCCCGACGGGATCTCCGCTCGTCGCCACGCCGCCGTGTTCGTGTCCTCCGGCACGAACTCCGGGTTGGGGGCGGCGTCGAAGAGCTCGGTGGGCGGCGGCACGGTCATCCCCCCGGGCGGCGCGAGGGACGGGGCGACGCGGTGGTGGTGGTCGTCCGGCAGCCCGATGCGGAAATCCGCGCCCAGCGGCCCGGCCACTTCCGCGGCGAAGAACGCGCCGATGCTCCGGCCGGTGATCCGGCGGACCACCTCGCCGAGCAGGAACCCCTGCGTGAGCGCGTGGTAGCAGCCGACCTCGCCCGGCGTCCACCGGGGCGTCTGCGCCGCCAGCGGCGCGGTGACTTTCGGCGCCTCACAAAGATCGCCGAGGGTGATCGGGGTGTCCCAGACGGGCAGGCCCGCGGTGTGCGACAGCACGTGCCGCACCCGGACGTCCGCGGCGCCGAACTCCGGCCAGTACCGGACCAGCGGCGCGTCCAGGTCGAGCTCCCCGCGGTCGGCGAGGATCAGCGCGCACAACGCGATCATCGTCTTGGTCGTGGACCAGACGTTGGTGATCGTGTCCCGGTCCCAGGCCACGGTCCGGTCCGCGTCGGCGTACCCGCCCCACAGGTCGACCACGGGCCGCCCGTGGACGTAGACCGCGACCGAGGCGCCGACGTCGTCCTTGGCCAGGGACTCCGCCAGGGCGTCGCGCACCTCACCGAACCGCTCGTCGCACGTACCGTGCAAGCGCACCATGGGGCAGGACTCAACCCCGTCCGTCCCGGCGGCGCCACCGAATATCCGGGGTTACCGACTTGTGTTGCGCCGCTCGCGCCCGCCGGTGCGACGATGGCCGGATGCCGTCATGATCCGCGGGACGGCGGTGGAGGTGCACCGATGGCGACCGAAGTGGCGACGTTCTGCCCGCTGTGCGTGTCGCGGTGCGGGGCCACCGCCACCGTCGACGACGGGCGCCTGCTGGCGCTCCGCCCGCTGCCCGGCCATCCGACCGGCCAGGCGATCTGCGTCAAGGGCAAGGCCGCGCCGGAGATCGTCGCGCACCCCGAGCGGCTGCTGCACCCCCTGCGGCGGACCGCTCCGAAGGGCGCGGCCGACCCGGGCTGGGAGCGCATCGGCTGGGAGGAGGCACTGGCCACCGTCGCGGCGCGGCTGACGGCGATCGCCGCCGAGTCCGGGCCGGAAGCGGTCGTGTTCGGCAGCTCCTCGCCGTCGACGTCGGCCATGTCCGACTCCGTCGACTGGCTGACGCGGCTGCGGCGGGCCTTCGGCAGCCCGAACTTCGTCAGTTACGTCGAGCTGTGCGCCTGGGGCCGCCGCCTGGCCACCACCTACACCTGGGGCGAGCCGGTGCCGGGCGCCTACCTGCCCGACCTCGAGCGCGCCGGTTGCGTCCTCTTCTGGGGGTACAACCCGTCGGTGTCCCGGCTCGCGCACGCCACCGCGACCACGGCCGCGCTGCGGCGGGGCGCGAAGCTCGTCGTGGTGGACCCGCGCCGGGCCGGGCTGGCGAGCAAGGCCGACCACTGGCTGCGCGTCCGGCCCGGCACGGACGGCGCACTCGCGCTGGCCATCACCCACCAGATGATCGAAAACGGCTGGTACGACCACGATTTCGTCGCCCGGTGGACCAATGCGCCGTGGGCGGTCCGGACCGACACCGGCGAGCTGCTCGCGCCCGGCACACCTCCGCCGGACGGGGTGGCGACCCGCCGGGTCTGGGACCTCATCGCCGAGAAGTGCGCCCGGTTCACCCCCGACGTCGCCGAGCGGATCACCGGCGTGCCCGCGGACCGGATCACCGCCGTGGCCCGGCTGCTCCGGGAAGCGCGCCCGGTCGCGTTCTACACCTGGAGCGGGCTCGAGCAGCACAGCAACGCGACGCAGACCGTGCGGGCCATCAGCCAGCTCTACGCCCTCACCGGCTGCCTCGACGTGCCAGGTGGGAACGTCCTGTTCACGCCGGTGCCGGCGAATCCGGTCGACGGGGCGCCGCTGCTCTCCGCCGAGCAGCGGGCCAAGGCCATCGGCGTCGGCGAGCGGCCGCTCGGCCCGGCGCGGTTCGAGTTCGTCACCGGCGAAGACTTCTACCGGGCGGCATTGGACGGCGTCCCGTACCGGGCCCGGGCGCTGGTCAACTTCGGCGCCAATCTGGTGCTGGCCCACGGCGACAGCGCGCGGGGCCGGGATGCGCTGGGCGCCCTGGACTTCTTCGTGCACACGGACCTGTTCCTGAACCCGACCGCAGAGCAGGCGGACATCGTGCTGCCGGCGACCAGCGCGTGGGAAGCCGAGGCGTTGCGGATCGGGTTCGAGACCGGCCAGGACGCGCAGTCCACCGTCCAGCTGCGCCGTCCGCTGGTCGCCCCGCGCGGCGAGGCCCGGCCCGACCTGCGGATCATCTTCGACCTCGCGCTCGCGCTCGGCCTCGGCGAGCACTTCTTCGACGGCGACCTCGAGGCGGCTTGGCGCCACCAGCTCGCGCCCAGCGGCCTCGGCCTCGACCAGCTGCGGGCCGCGCCGGAGGGCATCCGCCTGCCGTTGCGGACGGTCCACCGCAAGTACGAGCAGCGCGGCTTCCGGACGCCGTCCGGCGTGGTCGAGCTGTATTCCGAGACGCTGCTCCGGCAGGGCTACCCGCCGCTGCCGGTCTACGACGAGCCGTCGATCAGCCCGCTGTCCCGGCCGGACCTCGCGGCCCGCTACCCGCTGATCCTCACCTGCGCCAAGTCGCTGTTCTTCTGCGAGTCCCAGCACCGCGCCATCACCGGCCTGCGCAAGTCCGCCCCCGACCCGCAGGTCGAACTGCACCCGGACACAGCGGCGGCGCGCGGCATCACCGCCGGCGACTGGGTGCGGCTGGAGACGCCCCGGGGCAGCGTCCGCGCCCGGGCGAAGTTCAACGTCAACCTGGACCCGGGCGTGGTGTGCGGCCAGCACGGCTGGTGGCAGCCCGCGGCCGGGCTCGGCGAGCCGGGCTACCCGGTCACCGGCGAGGGCAGCGCCAACCTCAACCTCGTGCTGAGCCAGGGGCCGAGCGACCCGGTGAGCGGCAGTTCACCGCTGCGCGCGTCGCTGTGCGAGATCGCCCGGGAGCACGGTTAGCGGCTCCGGGTCCCCGGGGCGGGCGATGATCGACTGGGGTGGTGTCGTCTACCGTAAGGGTGGAACGGGCTACCGTCCGTGTGCTCCGACGGCGATGGCAAGGCGGCTGGTGAAGGAACGCGAGTTGCGGCGCCGCTGCAGGCGGCTGCTGAACGAACTGGGCATCCGGCCGCCGCTCGACGTCTTCGAGCTGTGCCGCAGCGTCGGTCACCAGCGTGGCCGCCCGATCCGGCTGATCCCGCACCGGATCCCGGTGCCCGGGCCGTTCGGGGCCTGGATCGCCACCCCCCAGGCCGACTACATCGTCTACCAGCAGGACACGAGCAAGCCCCACCAGCGCCACATCATCCTGCACGAGCTGGGCCACCTGCTGGCCGGCCACGGCGCCACCGCGGAGAACCACGACCTGGGCGCCCAGCTGGCACCGGGCCTGGAACCGGAGGCGGTCCGGCGTGCCCTGCTGCGCACCTCCTACGACACCGACCACGAGCGGGAAGCCGAGACGGTCGCGACGATCATCCTGGAATGGGCGTCCGTGCTCGACCGGGTCGCCCCGAAGGCGTCGGACGCCGGTGCCGCGCAGCGAATCGAGGCCGCGCTCGACGAACGGCTGGGGTGGCTGTGAACAGCAAGATCGCGCTCATCGTGGTGCAGGGGGTGATCCTCTTCCCCGCCCTGGTGTGGAAGAGCTACCAGCTCACCCGGGCACCGGGCGACGTGGCGCGCTGGATGGTCACCGCCTGCCTGGCCTGCTTCGCGGCCGCCTACCCCCTCGGTCTCCTCGCCGGGGACGTCAACCAGCCGGATCCCGGGTCGATCGTGCCGCTGCTGTTCCAGCACGTCTTCCTCTGCGGGCTCGTGTACTCGCTGGCGTGCTTCTTCCTGTTCTCGGCGCTGCCGCCGGACCGGGCCCGGCGGCGGGCCTGGCTGGAAGCGGTGCCGCTGGGCACCGCGATCCTGGTGATGGCGATCGTCACGGTGCTCATGCCCGACGTCCCGCCGCAGCAGTACCCGCGCGCCGGCGTCTCGGTCTTCTACCTCGCGGCCGACCTCTACCTCACCTACGGCATCGCGAGTGCGTGCTTCTTCGCGCGGCGCCACGCGCGGGGCGCCGCACCCCGGCTGGCCCGCGGGCTCTCGGTGGCGTCCCTCGGTTTCGCCATCGGCGCGCTGGGCGGCGCGACCCTGATCGCGGTGGTCCTGGTGCACTGGGCGGGCGCGGCGATCCCCTGGCTGCTGGTCCAGGCGACGGTCTGGCTGGTGTTCCCGAGCGCGATCCTGCTCGTCGTCGGCCTCTCCTACCCCGGCGTCGCCACCCGCCTGGCGGCGGCCCGCGTGTGGTGGCAGCACCTGCGGGCGTACCACCGCCTCCGTCCACTGTGGACGCGTCTGCACGAGGCGTTCCCGGAGGACGCGCTGAGCCGGACGCCGATCGCCCCGTGGCGGGACACCCTCAGCCTGCTCGGCGTGCACCGCCGCTACTACCGGCGGGTCATCGAATGCCGCGACGGGCTGGTCCGGATCAGCCCGTACCTCGCCCACCTGGACCACGACGGTCCCCTGGCCGACTGGCTCACCGAAGCGCTGCGCGCCCACGCCCGCCGCGAACCGGTGCCCACCGAGGGAATGCCGGTCGCTGTCCCCGAGGGCGGCGGCCTCGACGACGACGTCCGCGAGCTGGTCACCCTCTCCGAGGCACTGGCTTCCCCGGCGGCCCGGTAGGCACGCACCAGGCCTCTCCTCAGTCCAACAGGACGTAGTCACCGCCCTTGCGGGCAGCCGCCGGATCGGCGTGCGTGGAAGCGCTGGTCATGACCCGACCCTGGACCACGCGGACAAAGGAACCGGCCAGCGGGAAGACGAGCACGAATTTCCGCCCGTCGTTCCCGCGCAGCACGGCTCCCCTCCGCAGGCCGTCGAGGAATTCGATGAGCCGGTCGCCCGCTCCGGATGTCATGCGCTCACCACTTCTGCCGTTGCGGAAGAACTTCGCCGCCTTGACGCCGGCGCCGCCCAGTCCGCGGACGCGGACATCATCGATGATCAGCCCTGGTCACCGCCATCCGCGGGCGGAAACTCACCGGCTACGATCGCAGCCGGTCCGGCCGTCGCCGGCCCCCACCCCACCCTTCGGCAGGAGACCGATGCCCCAGCCCGCGCTCGAGGCCCCGGACGTCACCGCACCGATCCCGCGCACGGCCGCGCAGGTCCGGCGGAATTCCGCGCCTCGGCTCGGCGTCGCGGCACTGGGGGTCTTCGCCGCCGTTCCCTTCGCGCTGGCCCTCCTGGCCGCCGTGCGCGCGCCGAAGATGCACGTCCTGCTCGACTACTGGCACGTCTTCGCGAAGATCACCGACGACACCGGCCACCTCCTGCTCGGCCAGGTCTTCACCTACCACCTCGACCAGCCGTTCGTCGTGCCCTCGCTGCTCTTCTACGCCGACGCCGCGTGGTTCGGCGGCGACAACCGCGTCCTGACCGTCCTCACCATCGCCCTGCTCGCGGTCATCGTGGTCACCCTGCGCACGATGCTGCCGCGACAACTGTCCCCGGCGACACGCGCGGCGCTGACCGCGGCCCTGTCGTGGCTGCTGTTCACCTCCCACGCCACCGAACTGTGGCTGCAGGGCACCAACGGCATCAGCTGGGTCCCCGCGGTCACCGCCTGCACGATCGCGATCGCCTGCGCCCACCACGGTCGCCCGGTCGGCGCGGCCGTGGCCGCCGTGCTGGGCTGCCTGAGTTTCGGTGCCGCGTTGCCGATCTGGTTCGTCCTCGCCGTCATCGCCTGGCTGCGCCGGGAATCCCGCGTCCGGATCGTGATTCCCGCCGCGGCCGGGCTCGTCATCCTCGCCGCGTGGTGGCTCACCAAACCGGCCGGGACGCAGTCCGGGGCGACGGACGCCTTCGACCCGGACGGACGGCTGTCCGTCCTCGCCGCCGCGGTCGGCGGACTGTGGTCAGTGGACATCGCCGTCCTCGCGGTCGTCGCCGGAGGCCTCACCGTCGCCCTGCTCGCGCTGCTGCTCCGCCACACCGTCATCGACCGACCGGCAGCGACCGACGCCGGATGGGCGGGTTTGGCCTGCTATGCGGTCCTCTTGGCGTTCATGCTCGCGCTCGGCCGGACGACGACGGACGTTCCCGGCGGCAACGTCGGGCTGATCAGCCGGTACGTGCTGATCGCCGCGCTGGCCACGGTCGCGCTGCTCGTCCTGGCCACCGTGCACCGTCCACAGTGGCCGACGCGGTACCTCGTCACGGCGGTCGTCGCACTGTCCCTGGTCACGCACGCGATCGGCGGCGGCAAGGCCGACGAAGCCCGGCGCAGTTACGCGCCGCTCGCCCTGTCCGCGATCGCCCTGCGCGTCGACGCCCCCGCCGCGCTGGAGGCCCTGCACATCCAGCGTGCCGCCGGCCCCGCGGCACGCGCATTGGGCGCCTACCCGTTCAACGACGGCTTCACGCTCGGTTGCCACGGCCCCGAACTCGGCAGCCGCCTCGACCTGGCGACGGCCCCACCGGCATCGGCAGGCGCCCTCGACGCTCCCGCCACCGACGCGGGCGGCATCACCACCGGCTGGGCCGTCGTCAACGGCACCCGGCCGGACTGCATCCTCATCACCGACGGAACCGGCACGGTCACCGGCGGCGGCATCACGGGCCTGCCCCTCACCCCCGGGCAGACCCCGAAGGCCGCCCCGGGAGCGACGGCGTGGCAGGCGACGGCGGGCCCCACGAACGGCCCGTCAGCGGTGCTCGCCGTCCAGGGCGGACACCTCTACCGCATCGGTTGAACCACCGCTCAGCGGTCGAGCCACGGGGCCAGCAGCTTCTCCAGGCCGGCGTCCGACAGCTTCAACGATTCCGCGGCCGGGTCCAGCAGGCTGGGCGCATACATCACGACGATTTCTCCATAACGAAAACTCAGCGGCCGGCCGGTGGGTGAGCCACCCGCCGGCGACAGACCCGCCTGACCGTCCGTCGCTGCCCGCGCGCGGAGCCTGGATGGCATTGCGCCGGACAATTGCGGGTGAGCGTGCCATTCCGGGCCGAGGCGAAAGACCGGCAGCCCGGTGAATTCCCGGCTGCCGGTTTTCGATTTCCCTGGCTCAGGGGTGGTAGATCTCTTTGACCGTGGTGATCTCGTCGTCGCCGTTCACGCTGATCTGCGCGAGGATCGAGTTGCCGTCCTTAAGCTGCTGGAGCAGCTGGTTCTGGCCGCACGGCCCGTTGCCGTAGCCCTGGCCGTCGATGGTGACCGATTCGCCCGGGCAGAGGGTGGCCGCGCTGAGCACCTGGCCGCCCTTCTGCAGCGGAAGCCGGTAGGTCTTGCCGTCGAGCGGCACGTAGTGGCTGTTGTCCGGACCGCCGTCCTGGCGGGTGACCAGCTGGAAGCGGACCATCCGCACCCCGGCGTCGTACCCGGTGAACTCCACTGCCTGGGTGGTGTTCGGGAACTTGCGGACCGGCGCCTTGCCGGTACCCGCCGCGGGCCTGGTCTCCAGCTGCAGGGAACCGTTGGGCACGCTGCAGCCCACTGCGCCCTGGCTGCCTTCGGAGCCGGCCTGACGGGCGCAGGTCCACTTCCCCTGGACGTCGAGGACCCGCTCACCAGGGCCTTCGGCCTGCGGCAGCTTCTGGTAGTACTCCGTGATCACGGTGAACGCCTCGGTGCAGCCCGGTGTGGTGCCGTCGGTGGCGGCCACCGCGATCAGGTCCATCTTCGGCCGCCCGGGTGCGCCGACCTGGCCGCCGTACCTGCTGCAGTCGACGTCGCCGTTCGACACGGCGCCCGCACCGCCGGAACCGCCGGTGGCCGCCCCCAGGCCGCCACCTTCGGGCACCTGCTCCGCGGCCGCCGTCGCCGTCTCGTTTTTCACCGGAGAACCATTGCCCGCGACGCTGTTTCCGCTGCACGCGGAAAGCAGCGCGGTGGCGGCGAACGCCCCGGCCACCATGGCCGTTTTGATTGTCTTCTTCGCGGTGAATTCCATCTCGACGCCCCTCTTGCAGCCTTTGTGGAAGCCTTTGTCTCCGAAGACGTCAGAAACGGAATCAGGTTGTGCACGGGTGCCGCCGGACCGCAGCGCTGCCCGGAAGTCCGCCCCGTCCTGTCCCCACGGGCAGAACCCCGGCCGGCTTCGCAACCCCCTCGAAGTCAGCCCATCGGCGGCGTGCGAGAGAGCCGTTCGCGCAGGCGGGCGACGAGTTCCGCCTCGTCGGCCGCGACCAGCCGGTAGTCCCGCACGACGACGCGGCCTCCGACGACCACGTGTTTCGGCCGCCGCCCGGGCGAAGCCCACAGGAGTCCCGCCACGGGATCGTGCACCCCCGCGTCGGCGACGCCGGACACGTCCCACACGCACAAGTCGCCCGCCGACCCGGCACCCAGCTGCCCGAGCTCGGGTCGCCCCAGCCCCGCGGCGGAACCCGCCGTGGCCATCCCGAGCACGGTGCGGGCGGGCAGCTGCGGGCCCACGAGGCCCGAGACCTGGAGGGCGAGCCGGGCATCGGCGAGCAGGTGCCCGGCGTCGTTGCTGCCCCCGCCGCTCGTGCCCAGGCCGACGACGACACCCGCCTCGATCAGCGCGGCCACCGGCGCGACTCCCCACCCCATGGGCACGTCGCACCCCGGCGCGTGCGTCGCGGTCACGCCCGCCCGCGCGAGAAGGCGGATCTCTCCGGGCGTGACGTCACACAGGTGGGCCACGGTGACGTCCGGTGCCAGCCAGCCCCATTCGTCGAGGAGCTGCAGTGGCCTGCGCCCGTAGCGCGCGACGGCGATCGCGGTGTCGACCTGCTCGTTGGCCTGGGTCCGGCGGCGCAGGGCGTGGCGGGCCGCGACCGCACCGAGGGCCGCGAACGTCTCCCGCGCGTCGGAATGGACCCCGGCGGGGCCAACGGCGACCTGGAGCAGGCCGTCCGGCGAGACTCCGCCGGTGCCCCCGGGCACGAGCGCGGTCACGATGGCCTCGGCGGACTCGCCCGCCCACTCCGGATCGTCCCGTGCCGAGCCGCGCACGAAGACGAGCCGGGCGCCGAGGGACCGGACGGCCTCCGCCGTCGCCCTCGCGAGGGCGACGGTGTCGGCGATCGGGGCGCCGTGCGGCCAGTTCAGATGGTGGTCCGCGATGGTCGTGACGCCGCACAGGAGACTTTCGGCCGCGCCGACCGAGGCGGCGACGGCGTAGGACTCCGGGTCGTGGCCCACTCTCCCGTAGGCGGCGGCCATCGCGGGCAGCCATTCGGCCATCGGCACCCCCCGCGTTCCGGGCAGGGTGCGGAACGCGCTCTGCAGGAGGTGGTGGTGGGCGTTCACGAGCCCCGGCGTCACCACGCATCCGGAAGCATCGAGCACCGTCTCGTGCGGGGAACCATCGTCGAGGGCAAGGTCGCCGCTGTCCTCTGTGGACGAATCGACGAGAATGCGCTCTGCATCCCGGATCGTGAGCATGGGCTGTCACAGATCCAGGACGAGCTTGCCGCCGCGCGAACGCGAGACGCAGATCATCATGGTGCGGTTCGCGGTCTGCTCGTCCTCGCTGAGGATCGAGTCCCGGTGCTCGGCGGTGCCGTCGAGAATCGCGGTCTCGCACGTCCCGCACGTGCCCTCACGGCACGAGGAGAGCACGAGCACCCCGGCGTCCTCGGCGACGTCCAAAATGGACTTTCCGGGTGGCACCGAAAGGACCTCGCCGGACAGCGCGAACTCCACCTCGAAGGCCACATCAGCCTGCACCGGGACCGTCTTCGGCGCGAATCGCTCTATGCACAGGGAACCTCGCGGCCAGGCCCGCATCGCCGCTTCGACGTCGTCCATGAGCCCCGCGGGCCCGCAGCAGTAGACGACGGTTCCCGCCACGGGAACCTCCAGGAGCCGGCCGGGGTCGAGCCGGGCGCCCTCGGCACTCACCCTCAGCTCGACCTTCCCGGGGTGACGGCGCACCAGCTCCTCGGCGAACGGCATCGACGCCCGCGTGCGCCCCGCGTACACCAGCCGCCACGGCGTGCCGCTGGCCTCGGCCGCCTCGATCATGGGCAGGATCGGGGTGATGCCGATGCCGCCGGCGACGAAGAGCGCGGGAACCTCCGGCCGGAACTCGAAGTGGCTGACCGGCCCACGGGCCCGCAGCGACATCCCCGGCTCGAGGACATTGTGGACATACGCCGATCCCCCGCGGCCCGCCTCGGCCCGCCGCACGGCGATCCGCCAGGTGCCCGCGGCCAAGGGCCCGCAGAGCGAGTACTGACGCTCGTCCGCCGTCGGGAGCACGAGGTCGATGTGCGCTCCGGGCCGCCACGCGGGCAGGCTGCCGCCGTGAGCGGCCGCCAGATCCAGGACGACGACGCCGTCGGCAGCGGGGATCTTCGCGAGCACCACGAGGTCGATCATGCGTCCTCCAGGAGCTTCTGCTTCACCACGACGAGGTGGAACCGCGATCCGTCGGGCGAGCACCAGCGGTGTGCCGTGCCGCCCGGGTAGTAGACGGAGTCGCCCGCGTCGAGCCGGACCGTCCCGTCCTTCTCCAGGTCCAGCAGGAGCGCCCCGCCCACGACGTGGACGAACTCGTCCTCGGGGTGGCGGAAATAGTCCCCGAACTCGGTGGTCGTTCCGGTCCACTCGATCGGGTCGAACGCCCGCCTGCCGCGCGTCAGCAGCCTGACCTCGCCATGGGGGAACTGGTTGCGGGCGCCCTCGCCGGCGCGCAGCACGTCGGCTCGCCCGATGTCGGCGTCCGGCAAGCCCGGAGCGCCGGCGGCGATGAGCTCGACCTGCGTCGTGCCGAGGGCCTTCGCGATGCGGTCGAGCGAAACCATGCTCGGCCGGGTGTGTCCCCGTTCCAGCTGGCTGAGGAACGGATGCGAAAGCCCGGTGCGCCCGGCCAGCTGGACGAGCGTGAGACCCCGGGACCGGCGCAGCTCGCGGATGCGCGTGCCGACCCGCTCGGCCTGCTCGTCGACGATGCGTGAAGACGCGTGATCGGCTTCCTTCACGGTGACCGCCACCGCCCCGCCGAGCCGCAAGGGCAACACAAAGAACACGGGGCTTTACACATCGGAAATCTCGGCTCCGTACCGTCAGCGAATGTTGATGCGGTCAACATTCGCACCATCCCCGCAGTTCCGCAACACCGACACCGGAGAACGCATGACGAACCCGCTGCCCCGCCCGCTCGCCGCGGTGCGCAACGCGCAGCTGCCCGACGGGCGCGTCGTGGACGTCTCGTTCGCCTCGGGCGTGGTTAGCGCGATCACCACCGCGGGCACCGGCGGCGCCCTCGAGCCGGCGCTCGATCTGCGTGGCCGGCTGCTGCTTCCGGCACCGGCGGAGCCCCACGCCCATCTCGACAAGGCCCGGAGTTTCGACGCCGCCGACCCGAAGCTCGGTGACCTCGGCTCCGCGATCGACGCGTGGCGGGCGCACGCGTCGGCGATGAGCGTCGAGTCGATCGTCGAGCGCGCCCGGGCGCAGGCCCTCGCGATGCTCGCCGCAGGCACCACGGCGATCCGGTCCCACGTCGACGTCCTCGAAGACTGCGGTGCGGGCCTCGAAGACGTGACGCGCGCAGCCCGTGCCCTCGTGCAGGTCCGGGCGGAACTCGCGGGCCTGATGGACATCCAGCTCGTGGCGCTCGCCGGGCCGCACTGCCCCGACCACCACGTCGAAGCGGTCCTGGACGCCGGGATCGAGCTCGTCGGCGGCGCTCCGCACCTCGCTCCCGACCCCGCGGCCGATCTCGCCCGGCTGCTGGCGATCGCGCAGCGGCGCGGGATCGGCGCCGACCTCCACGCCGACGAGAACCTCGCCGGCCCGGTCACCCTCGACGCCTACGCCCGCGCGGTGCGCGACTGGCCGGACGACCGCCCGCGCACGGCGAGCCACTGCGTCCGGCTCGGCACGCTGGAGCCCGCGCGCCGGGACGCGATCATCGCGGACGTCAAGGCCGCGGACCTCGCCATCGTCACCCTGCCCATCACGAACCTCTACCTCCAGGGATGGGAGCACCCCGTTTCGACGCCGCGCGGTCTCGCGCCGTTGCGCGAGCTTCTCGACGCCGGCGTCCGCCTCGGCGCCGGGGCGGACAACGTGCGCGATCCGTTCAACCCGGTGGGCCGCGGCGACGCACTCGAAACCGCGTCGCTCCTGGTCACGGCGGGCCACCTCTCCCCGGAGGAGGCCTACGGGCTCGTGAGCACCGGAGCGCGCTCCGTCATGGGACTGCCTGCCGCGGGGACGACGGTCGGTGCCCCGGCCGACTTCCTCGCCATCCGGGCCGTGAACCTCGTCGACGCGATCGCCACCGCACCCGCCGACCGCATCGTCATCCACCGCGGTCGTGTCGTCGCGATCACCGAGGCCCGCTGCGAGCTCCCGGCCCTGTCCGTCCCCGTTTCCTGAAGGGATTTGCCATGTCCACCCCGACCGCGGCCGAGCCGGCCATTCGCTCGACCCTGCTGGACTTCCGCGACGTCGACCTGGTCTTCCCCGACGGAACGGCGGCGCTCGGCGGCGTCGACCTCACCGTGGACCGCGGCGAATTCGTCTCGATCGTGGGCCCGAGCGGCTGCGGCAAGTCGACGCTGCTGCGCATCGCGTCGGGCCTCGAATCGGCTTCGGGTGGCACGACCGACGTGACCACGAGCCGCATCGGCTACGTCTTCCAGGACGCGACGCTCCTTCCGTGGCGGTCGGTGCAGGGCAACGTCGAACTCCTCGCCGAGCTCAACCGGGCGGCCAAGGCGGACCGGGCCGCGAAGGCGGCCGCCGCGATCGGCCTCGTCGGCCTCGACGGATTCGAGAAGCACCTTCCGAAACAGCTCTCGGGCGGCATGAAGATGCGCGTCTCGCTCGCGCGATCGCTCACGCTCGACCCCGAACTGTTCCTGTTCGACGAGCCGTTCGGGGCGCTCGACGAAATCACGCGCGAACGCCTCAACGACGAGCTCCTGCGGCTGTTCGCCGAGCAGCGCTTCGCGGGGCTGTTCGTCACGCACTCGGTCTCCGAGGCGGTCTACCTCTCGACCAAGGTCGTCGTCATGTCCGGCCGGCCGGGCACCATCGTCGCGCGGTTCGACGTGCCGTTCCCGATGCCGCGGGATCCCGACATCCGCTTCACTCGTGAGTTCGCCGAGCTCGTCGGCGACGTCTCGCACGCGCTCAGGAAGGGGCACCGCTGATGCCCACGCTCCAGGAAACCGCGGCCCGCCGCACCACCGTGGCACGCTCCGCCCCGAAGCCGCGGCGCACCCGGAAACCGGCGTCGTGGTGGCAGCCGCTCGTGGCCTTCGGCGTCTTCATCGGCGTGTGGTACGCGGTGGCGGCGTACTACGACAAGACGGTCGAGTCGCCTTACCTCGTGCCGTACCCGCACCTCGTGCTGACGGCGATCGTCCACGACACCCGCCCCGACGGCGTCCCGACCGGGTTCAACGAGCAGCTGTGGGCCGCGCTCGGCCGCACGACGGTCGTCTCGCTCGTCGGTCTCGGCGCCGCCATCGTCCTCGGGGTCCTGTGGGCCACGGTCATGGCCCAGGCCAAGGGCCTCGAGAAGGCGCTGTATCCGTACGCCGTCGTGCTCCAGTGCGTGCCGATCCTCGCGCTCGTGCCGCTCATCGGGGCGCTGTTCGGCTACGCCTTCCTCTCCCGCGTGATCGTCACCGTCATGATCGCGCTGTTCCCCATGGTCTCCAACACGCTCTTCGGTCTGCACTCCACGGACCGTGCGCAGCGCGAGCTCTTCGCGCTCCAAGGCGCCGGCCGGCTGACCCGGCTCCTCAAGCTGCAGATCCCGGCCGCGCTCCCCTCGATCTTCGTCGGCCTCCGCACCTCCGCGGGCTTGTCCGTGATCGGCGCGATCGTGGGCGACCAGTTCTTCCAGCGCGGTGAGCCCGGCCTCGGCGTCCTCATCCAGGTCACGGCGTCCCGCCTGATGGGGCCCGAGCTGTACGCGACGATCATCATCGCCTCGCTCTACGGCATCGCCGTCTTCCTCGCCTTCGGGCTCATCGGCCGGCTCGCGGTCGGCCGCTGGTTCGACTTCACCTGACCTCCCCCGCACACCCGAAACGGAGCCCCATGCGCACTCGACCCCGCACTGCCGCCGTCACCCTGTCCGTCGCCGCGCTCGCCGCCGCCCTCACCGCCTGCGGCGGGAGCGGATCGGCCGACGCCGGCACCGCGCCCGCCGCGCCCGCCCCGGCCGGACCCGCCGTCGACCTCGCGGGCGTGTGCCCGGCCACCGTCGTCGTCCAGACCGACTGGAATCCCGAGGCCGACCACGGGCACCTCTACCAAATGCTCGGCCCCAACCCTTCGATCGACGCCAGCCAGAAGTCCGTGACGAGCGACCTCTACGCCAACGGCAGACCGACCGGCGTCAAGCTCCAGGTCCGCGCCGGCGGGCCGGCGATCGGCTTTTCGAAGGTCTCGGCCCAGCTGAACCAGGACAAGTCGATCACCCTCGGCTACGTCTCCACCGACGAGGCCGTCCAGTTCTCCGGGGACATGCCGACCACCGCCGTGTTCGCCGAGAACGACAAGTCGCCGATGATGGTGATGTGGGACCCGAAGACCTACCCGGACGTCACCACGATCAAGGACCTCGGTGTCAAGCTCCAGGCGAACGGCGGCGTCGTCCGGTACTTCAACGGCGCCGCCTACATGTCCTATCTCACCGGGGCGGGCTACCTGCCGGCCGGCGTCATCGACGGGAGCTACGACGGCGCCCCGGCGAAGTTCGTGACCGCCAAGGGCAAGGACGCGCAGCAGGGCTTCGCGACCGCCGAACCGTACGTCTACCAGAACGAAATCGCCGCGTGGGGCAAGCCGCTCAAGTTCCAGCTCGTCGCGGACACCGGCTGGTCCCCGTACCCCGAGACGATGTCCGTCCGCACCGCCGACCTGGCCTCGCTCTCGCCGTGCCTCAAAAAGCTCGTGCCCGTCATGCAGCAGGCCGACGTCGACTTCGTGAAGAACCCGGCGGCGACGAACGACCTCATCGTCAAGCTGGTGCAGGCCTACAACAACGGCTGGACGTACGACGCCGCAGTGGGCAAGGCCGCCGTCGCGCAGATGAAGGACCTCAAGATCGCGACCGACGCCGGCAACGGGCACGTCGGCGCGATGGACGACAAGCGCGTCTCCGACCTCATCAAGACGGCGGCGCCGATCTTCAGTCAGTCGGGCGGGCACGTCAAGGACGGGCTCGCCGCCTCCGACCTCGTCACGAACCAGTTCCTCGACCCGAAGATCGGCTTCGGCTGGTGAAGGGGAGTGCCATGACCAGCACCGAGACCATCGAGGCGCTGCGGGCCGAACTCGTCGAACTGCTCGGCGAGCGCGGTGTGAGCGCCGACCCCAAGACCCGCGAGCGCGCCTCGGTCGACGAGGCCACGATGAGCCCGATCCTCTCCGAGCAGCTCCCGCTCGGCCTCGCCGACCTCGTGGCCTACCCGGCGAGCGCGGAGCAGATCGCGGCGGTCGTGGCCGCCGCGACCCGCCACCGCGTCCCCGTCACGGCACGTGGCAAGGGCACCGGCAACTACGGGCAGGGCATCCCGCTGCAGGGCGGCCTGGTCCTCGACACGACGCGCGCCCGCGCCGTCGTCGAGGTGGGCGACGGCGTCATCACGGCCGAAGCCGGCGCTTCCCTGGCGCTCCTGGAACGGACGGCCAACGCGAGCGGCCGGCAGCTGTGGATGTACCCGTCGACCGCGCAGTCCACCCTGGGCGGCTTCCTCTCCGGGGGCTCGAGCGGCACGGGGTCGATCGCGCACGGCTCGAACTGGGAGGGCTTCGTCGTCGCGCTCGACGTCGCCCTCCCGGGCCCCGAGCCGGTCCTCGCCCACGTCGAGGGCGAAGACGCGCGGCCCTTCGTGCACACCTACGGCACGGCGGGAGTGATCGCCCGCGCGACGGTCCGGCTCGAACCGGCCCAGGACTGGCGGGCCGTCTACGCGAGCTTCCCGGCCTTCGAGGAGGCGCTCGGCGCGGTACGGACGCTCCGCGCGCTCGACCCGCTGCCCCGGCTCGTGAGCGCGGACCGGGCCGCGGTGGCGGAACGGCTGCCCGCGGACCCGGCGATCCCCGCCGGGCGCGCGAGCCTGCGCGCGATCATCGACGCGGCGGCGCTCGACGAGGCGTCGTCGCTCATCGCAAGAGTCGGGGGCTCGGTCGAAGACGTGCGCGAAGGGGCTCAGCAGACAGTCAAGGTTTCGATGCTCTCCTACAACCACCCCATCTGGTGGCTCAAGAAGAACAGTCCCGGCCGGGAGTACTTCCACGTCGAAGTCGGCGGCGAGGCGCTGATCGACCGCATCCACGAGGTCGAGGCCGTCTACCCGGGCGGCATGCTGCACATCGAGGCCGGCCATCGCTTCCCCATCGGGATGCTCACCGCCGAGTACACGGGCGCGGCGGACGTCTACGCGGGGTACGCGAAGCTCGTCGAACTCGGCGTGCGGGTCCACAGCCCGCACCAGTTCTACGTCGACCACGGCGTCGAAGAGCTCCTCGCGCTCAAAGAGCGCACCGACCCGGACGGGCTGCTCAACCCCGGCCACCTCGGCGTGCCCGAGCTCGCCGTCACCCTGCCCGCGCAAGCCAAGATCTGAACGGAGCCGGATGAACCGCGCCATCACCGAACTCGCGGGCCCGTCGCTCGCGAACCGGATCGGCCAGGAATCGATCGTGGTCCTCCCGACGGGCGCGATCGAGCACCACGGGCCGCACCTGCCGCTCAGCACCGACGCCCTGATCGCGGAAGCAGTCGCCGACGCCGCCGTCGAGCGCGCGGTCGCCGCAGGCGTCGACGTCTGGCAGCTCCCGACGCTCACCTACACGAAATCGGACGAGCACAGCTGGGCACCCGGCACGGTCTGGCTCGACACCGAGACCCTGTTCCGCACCGTGGTCGAAATCGGGCGGGCGGTGGAGCTCATGGGGGCCGGGACACTCGTGTTCGTCAACGGGCACGGGGGCAACGTCGCGCTCCTGCAAGTGGCGCTGCGGGAAATCCGCAAACGCTTCGGGCTCAAGACGTTCCTCATGCCTTCGCTCGCCCGCACGGACCCGCCCGCGGGCGAAGGGCTCGACGAGCGCGACCTCGGCATCCACGGCGGCGCCGCGGAGACCTCCCTAGTCCTGCACCTGCGCCCCGACCTCGTGGACCTCTCGCGTGCCGAGCGCTGGGTGCCCGAGCACCTGGCGGACTTCCGGCACATCGGCTTCAACACGCGCCCGGTGAGCTTCGGCTGGCTGTCGAACGACTTCGGCACCCCGGGGGTCGTCGGAGACCCCACGCAGGCGACACCCGCCTACGGCGAGGTGCTCTGGGAAGCGTCGGTGCACCAGGCGGTCGAGTCCCTCCTCGAGATCACCCGCTTCGAGCACAACCCCGCGGCAACCACCGGCTGACTGCGTTCGGTCAGCGGTTTCGGTCAGCGGTCGAGCCAGGGAGCCAGCAGCGCCTCGAGATCAGCGTCCGACAACAGCCGCGGGCCGCCGTGGAACTCGTGCCAGCGCGAAGCGTCACACGCGGCCGTGTACTCCACCTCGAACGCCCGCATCAGCACGTACATGAACGTCACCGAGCTGAACCGCTCGCCCAGCAACGTCCGCGCCTCGCGCGCGACCTCGGTCGCGCCGACGAAGTCCTTGAGCTTCAACGATTCCGCAGCCGGATCCAACAGGCTGGGGGCATACATCACGACAAATACTCCATCACCGAAACGAACAACTCAGCCTTCAGCCGCCAGCTGACCACATGCCGCCGCGATCTCCTGGCCCCGGGTGTCTTCTCGTCCGCCAGCTTCCGAATCGCCGGCGCCAACCCCACCGTCGACACCGTCACCGACCGCTGCGAAATACCAAGCCCAGCAGGAGCCGGATCAACAATTCGATATACCGCCGATATAACGCGATGAAAATTCGCGAGTGGTTCACCCATCCCTACCGTTTGACAACGCCTCTACCAGCGCATGCGCAACAAGGTATCGCGAGGCTAAGCCCCTGACAGGCGAGCGAGCAGCAGCCGGAGCAATCCTGTCCACCGACGCTGCACTATGCACCTGCGCTTGGCCTGCTGCGTGGATCCTCGAACTCGAGCGCGGGGCGGGCCGAAGCGCCCGCCCCGCGCTCGCGATCAAGTACCGGGATCCGGGATCACGTGAGGCCGGGCCTCGCTCGTTCGGTCAGCCCGCCCGAACAGCCGGCGCTTATCACGTTTGCCGGGGTCGAAGAACGCCTCGATCTCCCGAGCCTCGCCTTCCGGGAGCCAACTCGCCGAGTACGACGTGCCGTACCAGTCGATCTCCCCTCCGGAGAGTTCGGCGATGGTGTCGTAGTCATCCGGGTCGGTGCGGTCGCTGTAGTACCACGTGTCCCCGGCGCCGGCTCGCAGAAACTCCAGGGTGAAAGCCGGCGCGGATCCGGGTTCCGTGGTCTCGGCTGTGACGAACAGGTACCCGCAGTCGCGGCCATCTCGGCGCATCGACGCCACGCGCCCGTCGAACTCCCACATCGGCTTCTCCGGACCTTTCACGCGCTCACCACCACCGTCGGTGGTCGACATGGTAGTTGTTCTTCCACTTGCCTTTGTCGGTAGCACGCCACTGGAAGTTCGACTGGTACTTGCCGAGCTTCTTCTTGTAACTCGGCGGACGGTACTGCCGCAGTTTGTTCTTCGACAAAAGGAACTTGCCACCTGGGCCGACCCGGGTGGCTCCCCGGCCGACCCAGACCCGTCCCGCGATCCTCGAGGTGACACGCCAGGCGCGGATCCCGCCGGCCATCCCTTTGCTCGCCGCAGCGGTACGAACGATCTTCGCCGCCTTGAAACCGATCTTCGCGGCGAAGCCCACTGCAGCGACACCCGCGGCGATGTACTTGGTGGCACCGGCGGTCAGTGCCGACGCGGCGAACTGCGCGGCGGCCGCCCAGTTGCCCTGGATGACGTTTCCGACCGCGGCGACCCCACTGGCCACGGCACCGATCGGACCGGGAACCCAGGAAACCACCTCGGCAACCTTCGTGACCGCGGAAACGATGGAACTGAACCAGGAGTTGCCGTCCAGGTCCATCGCGTTGACCGGGTCACCGGCGGCGTAGTCGTAGTCGTTCGCAGAACCGCCGTCCACCGGATCGACGGAGAGGAAGCGGCCGAGCAGCGGACTGTAGGGGCGCGCTCCCATCTGCACGATCGAGAGCCCGCCGGCGTGCTCGTAACCACGCTGGTACTGCCCGAGCCAGCCGTAGTCCAGCGAACCCGGCGAGTTGTCGGGCACGTTCTGCGAGTCGACCGCCCCGTTCGACCGCAACGGCTGCCCGAACGGGTCGAACGTCCGCAGCTCGCCGACCTGGTGCCCGGACGCGTCGGTCGTCATCACCAGATCACCGCGAACCGACGGGTGGTCGTACGAGCTCCCCGAAGCACCCATCGCGGTGAAGTGCACACCACCGGGCAAGGACAGCGACAACGAGGTGAGCCGGCTGTCGGCGCTCAAGGTGAGGTCCGGCGTGTCGCCGTCCCCGGTGAAGCCGTACCGAACGACGGTGTTGTTGTCGCAGTCACGCGGGTCGCGGCGGGTGATCCGGTTCGTCGCGTCGCGGGAGTAGGACACATCGGCGACGAGCGCGGGGACCGGCCCACGGGTGCTGACCCCGATGTTGCGGTCGGAACCGTCCCAGCGCAGCGCTGTCGTAGTCCCGTCGACAGCCTTCCAGCTCGTGGTGTTGCCATCGGTGTCATAGGCGAACTCCGACAGCACCGTCGCACCTTCGGTGGCGAGAAGCCGGTCGGCGGCGTCGTAGCAGTATCGGGTTTCGGCGGTGCCCGCAGCGGTCTGGTCCAGCAGCCGCATCCGGTTCGTGTTGAGACCCGCGTCGGCCTGCGTGCCGGTGGGGCAGGTCGCCGAAGCCGGTGACGTGTAGTCGTAGGTGTAGTGGTGACCGGTGACGTAGGCCTCGGTGAGCCGTCCCGCGGTGTCGTAGCCGTAGTTCGAGCCGTCCGGCCTGGCGTCCACCCCACCCAGCGACTCGTCGGTGACGGTGCCGGCGGCGGTACGGGCCACCTGCGACACGACGTCCTTGCCGTCAGCCGTTCGCCAGCCGAGAGCCAGGAGGCGCGCCGCGTTGTCCTTGGTGATCGAGGTCAATGCCGTGCCGTTGCCGTACGTGACGGAGGACAGTTCGCCCGCACCGTCGAAGCCCACGGTGGCGAGCACGACGCCATCCAGCTTTTCCGTGGTGACCCGGCCCGCGTCGTCGTAGCCGAACGAGATCGTCCGAGCGGCATCCGCGGTGGACGGCGGGGTCAGCGTCGAGCTCAGCGTCCGCCCGGCTTGGTCAAAGGCGGTGGTGGTGCGAACCCCGTTGACGTCGGTGTAGGCAACGACCCGGCCGAGCAGGTCCACCGTGGTGGTCACGGTGCCGTTCTCGTCGGAGACGGAACTCGTGAGCGGGTCACCGCCGACCGCGTAGTCGTGCGTCACGGTTCGTGCCGGTGCGTCGGCGCTCGCGGGCACCGTCTCGCGCAGCGGCCGGTCGCGGGCGTCGTAGACCGTGCAGGTCCAGGCACCACCGGTCGATTCGGCGACCACCCGGCCGGACGCGTCGTAGACCTGCTCGTCCACTCGTGCCGGACCCGACGCCGGCGTGGGCGAGGTCGTCAGCTTCGGCAGTCCGCCCTGGTTCACGGCGGCGGTCCCGGGCGCGCAGGGATTGACCCGCGACTCGGTGTCGCCGTAGTAGCTGTAACCGGTCTTGGCGCCGGTGGCCTTGGTCTTGGCCGTCTTGCGCAGGTAGCCGGTGCCTGGCGGTTCATAGGAGACCGCGCCGGTGATGTTCGCGCCGGACGGGGCAGCCTGGCCGGACGTGGCCAAGCCGTAAGCCGGGTCGAGGCCGTTCTCACCGAAGCGCGTGACCGCGTTCTTGTCCGAGACCCCGCCCGATTCCGAGGCGGTCGTCGACGTCTTCAGGCCGTACCGGGGCTTGAGCTGGGTGCCGGGAACGGGCTGTTGCACGCCGGTGGGCGTGGTCCAATGCAGCTCTAATTGCGCTGTCAGGTCGAACTCGTAGTAGTCGACGCGGATGCGTTTCGCCTGTCCCGCGCTGTCGCTGTGGACGACGCCCTGGCGCCAGGCCGGAGTGGTGTTGCGCCAGTCGTCGATGACGATCTGGTCGTCGACCCAGACCCGGACCCCATCGTCGGCGAGCACGCGGAGGGTGTAGTCGCCGGCGGCCGGGAAGACGATGTCACCGCTTGCCCGGAGACCGAAGTGATCGGCGGGAACAGCAGCGTTCGGGGCGTCGGTGTTCCAGTTCTTGACGAACGTCCCGTCCGCGGTGCCGAGGCCCGTGCTGTAGGTCTTCGGCAGGCCCGAAAGCTGATCGTTGCCGAACCACGAAACAGCCAGTCCGTTGATGCCCTCGTCGTAACCGCTGTGGCCGTGTGACATCCCGCCGGGGCACGAACCACTGGGCAGCTGCCCGGAGAAGCACGACGCCGGCGCCGGTCCGTACGAGTCGACCGGGCGGTCCGCGTAGTCGTAGACCGTCGTCGATTTGCGCCCGGCCGGGTCGGTGGTCGAGAGAGCGAGGTCCTTCGGGGACCATTCCTGCGAAGTGGTCCGGCCGGCGGCGTCCGTGGTCGACGTGGTGCGGTCAGCGTCGTCGTAGGTGACCTTCGAGAAGAACCCGGCCGCCGGGTTCAGGCCGGCGATGTCGGTGAACGTCTGGCGATTGGCGGGGTCGTAGCGATAGGCGCGGCTGGGCCTCACCTGCCCGAGGGCCGGAACGGCGGAGACGACCGAGGTGGCCTTCGGCTTGGCGGTGGTGTCGTAACCGACTGTGTGAGTCAGGTCGCCTTCGCCGGCTTTGCGGTTCCCGGGATCTGCGGCGATCCAGTCGTTGGCGACGCTGTCCCGCATGCCCGCCAGCAGACCCTGCGTGTTGTAGCCGTAGTCCGTGATCTCCGAGCCCGGGTCCTCGATCCGGCCGAGCTGGTTCCCCCCGACGTACCAGAGGCGCGTTTCGGTGCCGTCCCAGTAGCTGATCCGGCAGAGCATCTGTGAGGGCGGCAAAGCCTGCGCGCCGCTCGGCGGCGTAGCTCCGCCGTAGCAGTCGTCGCCTGCGCGGTTGTAGTGGAGCACCTGCGAGCGCTGGGAAACGGGGTCCTTGATCTCCCGCAGCCGAGAAGGCACACCGTCGTAGATGTACTGCAATGCAGCGGGCTTGCGTGCGTCGGCACTCGACGACTGGCTCTCCAGCTTGCCGTCGGCTCGGAAGACGAACACGTCACCGCTGTCCGTCAACGTGACCTTGCCGCCGGCATCGACACCGAGCACGCCGTCCTCGTCGGCCGGCGGTGCGTAGCCACCGACGCTCTTCTTCGTCCAGGTGTGCTTCGCACCACTCGCGTCGGTCAAGACGACGTTTTGGTCGGTGACCTTGGCCTCGGTGTAGCTCGAACCCTCGCCGTCCAGGTCCGCCGACAGCGTCCAGCCCTGCGGAAGCACCGGCAGATCCGAGGTGAACAACCAGTCCGCCGGGACGATCTGCGGGGCGACGGTGGTGTTGTCGGAAGTGCGGACGAACAACCGCATCTTCGCCGCACCCGTCGCCTCGGCGTTCTCCACCTTGATCGGGACGCGTTGCCCCGCGGTCAGCGAAACATTGGTGGACTGGGTCCAGTTCAGGTCACTCGCGTTGTTGACCTCGTAGACCTTGGCGCCGTTGATCCACACGGTGCCGCCGTCGTCGTGTACCCCGGCGAACTGGTAGGTGCCGGTGACGGGGGCCTGGAAGAAGCCTTCCCAGCGGGCGACGAACCAGTCCGCGGGCAACGCCGGAGCGAACGGCGAGTCGGTGCCCCAGTCGACGTTGACCTGCGGCTCCGGTCGCACCAGCACCGGCTGCTGCGCATCGTTGATGATCCCGTTGTGCGACAGATCGGCGAAGTAGGACGCCTTGAGGCCCTTGTTCTCCACCTGCTGCGAGTTGTACGTCAGGGTCAGACCCGCGTTCCCAGCCACCGTGGTGAACGTGGGCAAGGACTGCGACGTCGTCACGTTGCCATTGGCGAGGTTGACCTCGACCGGCCCGGCGTCGTCCACGGGCGATGGACCGTGGTCACCGATGCGCTGGTCGATCTTGAGGTGGCCGATCCAGGTCGGGGTGATCGTGGTGGCGCCGCTGTAGGTCATCGCCTGCCAGGTGTAGGCGACACCGTCCTGCAAGACCCCCGCCGGCACCGTCCACGTCGGCGTCGTCAGGCAACCGGACTCGACCACCACACCGGACTTGCCGTCGGCGCCGGTGGCGATCCGGAAGCAGTACTTCACGGCGTCGCCGTCCGGGTCGGTCACCGGGGCGACCGACAGCGTCGGCGTCACAGAAGTCGACACCGTCCCATCGGCGGGTGCGACGAGCGTCGTGGCCGGCGCCGGCGTGCCGGTGTCGACGGTGAGGGTGGCGTTGAGGTTCTTGTACGTCCACGTGCCCGGGTTCTCGGCACCGATCAGCATGAACGACACGTTGACGTCGCGGGCATTCACCCGGCCGCGCAGGAAGTCCGTGAACGCCTGGCTGGAGAACGAGCCGACGTCGCCGACCAAGGCGCCGGTCAGGAACGGGCCGACACCGTTGAAGTCGTTGTTCGACGCGTGATACAGGCTGGTGTTCCAGGTCTTGACCGACCCGACCACGCTGGTGTTGCGGGTGACGTCCATGGTCGCGCCGACCACCGTCTTGCCCCACAACGGCGAATAGTCGAAGTGCGCGACCGACCGGTTGTAGGTGTCGCCGTTGGCCTGGCTGTTGCCGACCCGCAGCCCGCAGTTGGTGCAGTTGGTGCCGTCGGAGCGGTAGGCGAAGGAGTACTGCACCCCGAACGTCACCGTCGGGTCCACGCTCACCGGATACACCCGCTTGGGGTCACGCAGCCAGTTCGGGTCGACCGCGACGGTCAGCCACCAGTCGTTGCCGGCCTTGTCGAGGGTGTAGGTGCCGCCGGTCATCGCCGGAGCCGTCACCCCGCCACCCGCGGAGTCCCAGGTCTCGATCGGCGGCAGCACGAACTGCGCCGCACCCGCCTGGTCGGCCAGGGTGACCGAGCCGTTCTCCTCCAGCTTCGGCGTCAGATCACCGGTGCTGAGCTTGAACTTCCACGACGAGCGCCCGTCGGCCGGGGGCCGCTTGAGCTTGATGGTCTCCTTGACCGCGCCCGGGGTGACCTCGTAGTCCAGGTCCGTGCCGGCGGCGACCTCGGGGTAGGTGACCGAATCACCCTTCACCGCCGCCGATGCCGGGGCAGCCTGGTCGAGCGCCAGACCGGCGGCGTGACCGGCGGACTCGACCCGCAACACCGCCGCGTCGTTGGCTTTGGTCGCCAGCGACGGGCTCAGCGGGTGATTGTCCGCGTCGGCGCGCTTGGTCGCGGGATCGGTTTCGAGGGTGGTCTGGACCGGCTGCCACTGACCGTGCTCGTCCTGGACGTTCAACGGCTGGTCCGACTGCCGCACCGAATGCGTGCCATCGACGTTGACGTACTCGGTGGTGAACATCGACCGCGACACCGGCCTCGACCGCTGCGGATCGAAGTGCGTGCCCGCGCCGCCGTCGCGGCGGCTCTGAGCGGCGAAATCCGCCTTCGACGGCGCCTGCGGCGCGACAGGCGCCGGTGGGGCCGAGGGCAGCAACCCGACATCGCGCGGGTCGATCGGCTTCGGCGCTTCGGCCAGCCGCTGCGGAGCCGCGATCGCTTCAGCACTACCGACGAGCAGGGTCATCGTCAAGACGAGCACGAGTGCTCTAACCCAGCGGACCAGATGGACAGGACGCGACAACGGCAGCACGACCGGTTCCTCCCCCGGCGACCCGGCATCTCGCCGCGGCCGCCCCCAATGGCCCGCGGAGCACAACTGCCGACGCGGGATGAAGCCGAGCCCTCCGCGCACGTCGTACCCGGCTGGCCCGGGGGTCGGGAATTCTCGTCCCTCACCCGCCTCCTGCATCGGCGGAACCTCACACCGTCGTTACACCGTCGAGTGAGATGAAACACACAGTTGCCGATCGATCACCGATCGGGTAAAAGTGCAGGTCACCGCCGTACGCAGACGAAAGTTCGCCGGATACGATCGCCCAGGCCCCGCTGTCGCCGGACTCGCGCCCAACCACCGAGGTCCGGCGAAGCTTCCGCGTCAGCTCGGCGTCGCGCCGACCGCGGCCATGTCTGGCTTCTGTTCACCTCCCACGCCGCCGAACTGTGGCTGCAGAGCGCGAACGGCATCAGTCGGGTCCCCGCGGTGACGTTCTGCACGATTGCGCTCGCCTGCGCTCACCACGGCCGCACGATCGGCGCGTACGCCGGCTGCTGCGCTGGGCTGTCCGAGCTTCGGTGCCGCGTTGCCGATCTGGTTCCTGATCGGCTTCATCACATGGCTGCGCAAGGAATCCTGGCTCCACGTCGTCGCCCCCGCCGCAGCCGGCGCGGTCATCCTCTCGCGACCTGCTGGCTCACCAAGCCCGCCGGAACGCAGTCCGGGGCGACGGCCGCCTCGACCCTGACTGGCGGCTTTCCGTCGCCGCGCCCGGCGGCCTGTGGTCGGTCATTGCCGTCATCGCGGGTAGTCCGACCATCGCTCTGCTCGTCCTGCTGCTGCGCAGGACGAGCAGCAGCAGTCGGCTGCGAGGGATGCGGGATGGGCGGGCGTGGCCTGCAACGTCGGACTGATCAGCCGTTACGTGCTGATCGCGCGGCCGCCACGACCGCACTGAGCGTACTGCTTTGCACCGTCCACAGTGGTCACAACACTACCTCGTCGTGGCGGTTGTCTCGCTGTCCTTGATTGCACACGCCATCGATGGAGACAAGGCCAACCAGGTGCGCCGCAGCCATACGCCGCTGAGCCTGTCCGCGATCGCTCTCCGCGTCGACGCACTCCCGGCTCTGGAGGCAATGTTCCAGCGCGCCGCCGCCCCCGCGGCTCGCGCGTTTCAGGCCTACCCGTTCATCGCTGACCAGACCGGCACGGTCACCGGCGGCGGCATCACCGGCCTGCCGCTCACCGCTGGGCAAGCCACGGCAGGCTCGACGAACGAATTAGTTTGGTGCTCGCCGTCCAGGGCGAACCCCTCTACCGGAGCGGCTGAACCGCTGGTCAGCGATCAAGCCAGGGAGCGAGCAGCTTCTCCAGATCAGCGTCCGAAAGCGCCCGCGGTCCACCATGGAACTCATGCCACCGCGAAGCGTCACACGCCGCGGTGTACTCGACCTCGAACGCCCGCATCAGCACGTACATGAACGTCACCGAGCTGAACCGCTCACCCAGCAACGTCCGCGCCTCCCGAGCCACCTGGGTCGCGCCGCGGAAATCCGCCAGCTTCAACGATTCCGCAGCCGGGTCCAACAGGCTGGGCGCATACATCACGACGATTTCTCCATAACCGAAACGAAAAAACTCAGCCTTCAGCGGCCAGCTGGCCACAGGCCGCGGCAATCTCCTGGCCGCGCGTGTCACGCACCGTGCACGCTACTCCCCCGGCGTTCACCAGCCGCACGAACTCCCGCTCCACCGGCTTCGGCGACGCATCCCACTTCGAACCCGGCGTCGGATTCAACGGAATCACGTTGACGTGCACCAGCTGACCCAAGTGCTTCCGCAACCGCTTCGCCAGCAACTCCGCCCGCCACGGCTGATCGTTGATGTCCCGGATCAACGCATACTCAATAGACACCCGCCGCCCGGACGTGTCCGCGTAGTACCGGGCAGCCGACAGCACCTCGTCCACCGACCACCGCTCGTTCACCGGGACCAAGGTGTCCCGCAGCTCGTCATCCGGCGTGTGCAACGACACCGCCAGCCGCACCTGCATCTTCTCGTCCGCCAGCTTCCGGATCGCCGGCGCGAGACCCACCGTCGACACCGTCACCGAACGCTGCCCGATCCCCAGGCCACCGGGCGCGGGATCCGTGATCCGCCGGACCGCGGCCACCACACGCTTGTAGTTGGCGAGCGGCTCGCCCATCCCCATGAAGACGATGTTCGACAGCCGGCCCGGACCACCCGGCATCGCGCCGTCGCGCATGACCGCCGCCGCCGAGCGGACCTGGTCGACGATCTCCGCCGTCGACAAGTTCCGGTCGAGGCCGCCCTGGCCGGTCGCGCAGAACGGGCACGCCATGCCGCAGCCCGCCTGGCTCGAGATGCACAGCGTCGCGCGGTCCGGGTAGCGCATCAGGACGCTCTCCAGGAGCGTGCCGTCGTGGGCGCGCCACAGCGTCTTGCGCGTCGCGCCGTCGTCGGCCGCCAGCGCGCGGACCTCGGTCAGCAGCGTCGGCATCAGGTCGGCGACCAGCCGTTGCCGGGACGCCGCCGGGATGTCCGTCATCTCCTCCGGGTCCACCGTCAGCCGGGAGAAGTAGTGGTTCGACAGCTGCTTCGCGCGGAACGGTTTCTCCCCCAGCTCGGCGACCGCGGCCGCGCGCTCGGACACCGACAGGTCGGCGAGGTGGCGCGGCGGCAGGCCGCGCTTGGGCGCGTCGAAGACGAGGGGAAGGGCAGTCATAACCGGACCAGTGTCCCACGCGCCCACCGGCACCGCCCGCACCACCCCGGCCCGGTGTACTCCCGGTCACGGACCGCCCCCGGTCGGTGGAGCCGCGCCACCCGGAGGGATGATCGACGACGTGAAAACCGGCGTCCGACGAAAGAGGTGAGCGCGTGTCCTTCCGGCACCTCGTCCTGGCTGTCGCGGTCATCCTGAGCGCTGCCGCCTGCAGCACCCCGGCCGACGGCCCGCCCGCGCCGAGCACGCCGAGCGGGCCGCGCGCCACCGTGGGGTCCTTGCACCTGACCCTGCCGGCCGGCGCGACCTACACCGAGCACAGCCCGGACGGCCTGCTGGACGGCTGCATCAGCGAAGGCGCCGTGGCCTGCGAAGCGCGGGTCGTGAACCTGCGCAAGCCGGACGCCGGCACGCCGATCAACCTCCCGAGCACGAAGCGGCCCTTCGGCTGGTACACCGGCACGGACCTGCCGACCTGCATCACCCCCGCGTCGCCGCCCGGCAAGGCCACGGAGGCCACCGGCAGCACCCTCCTCGACTCCGGCTTCGCGCCGATCGGCCCCAAGAACGCCGAGTACGGCCGCTGGAAGGTCACCTGCGAGAACTCGGCGCAGAACAACCAGGTCCGGATGTGGTGGCTGCCGACCAGCCGGATCCTGGTCGTCCAGTACGGGTCCTTCCCCGGCTGGGACGCCAAGATGGACGCCATGCTCGGCGGCGCCACCTTCAGCTGACGGCGTCGAGCGCGGCCCGGATGATCGCGTCCGTGTCGATGCCGTGGTAGCGGTAGACGTCCTCGAGCGACCCCGACTGCCCGAAACCCGTGACGCCGAGAGCGACCGACGGCACCCGGTTGATCCCGGCCAGGAACGCCAGCGTGTGCGGGTGGCCGTCGAGCACGGTGACCAGCGGCTTCGCCCGCGAAGCCGGGAACACCCGGTCGAGGATCCACGACTCGGCGCTCCCCCGGCCGGACCGGGCCTGGAGCGCCTCGAACAGCAGGCCCGGACTGGTCACGCACACGACGTCGGCCTCGACGCCGACCTGGGCCAGCCGCTCGGCCGCCGCCAGGGTGTCCGGCACCAGCGCGCCCATCGCCGCCAGCGTGACCGCCGGTGAAGCCGCACGCCGCAGCAGGTACGCGCCCGCCACGACCTGCCGGCGACGGCGTTCGCGGGCGGCCGGGTCGGTGGGCACCGCGGCGAGCGTCTGGTCGACCGGACGCGTCGAGAGCCGGAAGTACGACGACGTGCCGCCCGGCTTGCCGAGCCGGCCGAGCGCGGCCAGCAGGGTCCACTCGGTGTCGATCGCGAACGCCGGTTCGTAGCTGACGCAGCCGGGCTGCTCGATCCCGATCGACGGCGTGGTGATCGACTGGTGCGCGCCGCCTTCCGGCGCGAGCGTGACCCCCGACGGCGTCCCGATCAGGATCGACTGCCCACCCGCGTAGATGCCGAACGACCACGGCTCGAGCGCGCGCTCGACGAACGGGTCGTACATGACGCCGATGGGCAGCAGCGGCTCGCCCCACCGGCTCCAGGTCGCGCCGAGCTCGCCCAGCAGGCCCACCAGGTTCGTCTCGGCGATGCCCAGCTCGACGTGCTGGCCGGTCGGCTTCTCCCGCCAGTGCATGATCGTCTCGGGGTCGTCCTCGAACCAGTCGCGGCGCTCGGTGGCCGACCAGACGCCGACCTTGTTGACCCAGCCGCCGAGGTTGGTCGTCGAGCTGACGTCGGGGCTGACCGTCACCACGCGCTTCGCCGCTTCGGGCGCTTCGCGCGTCAGGTCGAGCAGCACGCGGCCCAGCGCGGCCTGCGTCGTCGCGGTGCCTGACGGCGTACGTCCGATGTCGACGGGCAGTTCCAGCGAAGGCACCGAAGGAACGTCCGGACGGCGAAGGCGCGAAGCGACCTCAGCGCACAACGCGCCTTCGGGCGACCCGTCAGCGAAGCGCTCCCACGGCGAAGCGAGGTCCGTGCCCAGAGCCGACGCCAGCTCTTCCATCTGCGCCACGGTCAGCAGCGAGGAGTGGTTCTGCGGGTGCCCCTGCGTGGGAAGACCGCGTCCCTTGACGGTGTAGCAGAAGATCACCGTCGGCCGATCGTCCGCAACGGACGCGAAGACCTCGTCGAGCGAGCCGAGGTCGTGCCCGCCGAGGTTGCGGATGGCGGCCAGCAGCGTCTCGTCGTCGAGCGACGCGACCAGCGCGGAGAGAGCCGGATTGCCCGCGGGCAGCCGGTCGCGCAGCTGCGCGGCGTCGCAGCGCAGCAGCCGCTGGTACTCGGGGTTCGGCATCCCGTCGATGCGGGCGCGCAGCTCGGCGCCGCCGGGCCGGGTGAACAGCTCCTCCAGCAGCCGCCCGTACTTCAGCGCCAGGACCTGCCAGCCGGCGGCGTCGAACATGCCCTGCAGCCGCCCGGCCGCGATGTTCGGGACGACCCGGTCGAGGGACTGGCGGTTGAGGTCGACGATCCAGACGATCTCGCCCAGTTCGGCGACCGCCGGGTCGAGGATGGCCTCCCAGATCGCGCCTTCGTCGAGCTCGGCGTCGCCGACCAGCGAGTACTGGCGGCCGGTGCCCGCCGACGAGCCCCGGGTCGTCAGGTAGCGGCGGGCCAGCGCGCCCCAGATCGGGGCGGTCGCGCCGATGCCGACCGAGCCGGTCGAGTAGTCCACCGGGTCGGGGTCCTTGGCGCGGCTCGGGTAGCTCTGCAGGCCGCCGAACTCGCGCAGCGTCGGCAGGTAGGCCTCGTCGAGCTCGCCGAGGAGGTAATTGATCGCGTGGAGCACCGGCGACGCGTGCGGCTTCACCGAGACGCGGTCTTCGGGACGCAGGTGCCGGAACCACAGCGACGTCATGATCGAGACCAGCGACGCGCACGACGCCTGGTGGCCGCCGACCTTGAGCCCGGACGGATTCGGGCGGACCCGGTTGGCCTGGTGCACGATCGCGGTGGCGAGCCACAGCACCCGCTGCTCGATCGCGGTGAGCGCCGGGGCGGTCACGGGGGCATGGGTCATCGTCGACACCTTTCGTGCAGGAAGCGCCCCTCAGAACACCACCGGTGGACGCATCGCACAACCGATGCCGCTCCAGGTGCGCATTATGCCCACCGGATCCCGAGGGCTCGGGTCTCCGGCTGCGCAGAATGCCCGCGCTCGAGCTCAGCCGAGGTACTTCTTCAGGTCGTCGAGGACCTTCATCGCCCCGATCGGGCCGAGACCGAGGAACCACACCTCGTCGGCCACCGGGATCGCGTGCTGCGCCTTGACCGCGCCGAGGCCGGCCCACAGCCCGCTGCTCGTGACGGCCTTCTCGTCCGCGCTCGGGCCGGCGCCGTAGCTGGAGTAGAAGATCCAGTCGGCGTCGGCCTCGTCGATGCGCTCCTTGGAGATCTGGGCGGCGAGTTCGTCGATGTTCTGGTGCGCCGGCCGCGCGAGCCCGACGTCCTCGAGGATGACGCCGATGAAGGAGAGGTTGCCGTAGAGGCGGATGTTGCCGGACAGGAACCGCAGCAGCGAGATCTTCGGCGCGCCCTTGACCGCGGCCTTCACCTCGTTCGCCCGCTTCTGGTAGTCGTTCAGCAGCCCGACCGCCTTCGTCTCGTCACCGAGCGAAGCCCCGACCAGCAGCAGGTTCTCCTTCCACGGGAACCCGGGCCGGATGCCGAACACCGTCGGCGCGATCTTCCGACAGCTGCGGGCGCGCAGCTTGCTGCCGACGATCAGATCCGGCGTCAGCGCCGCGATCCGCTCGAGGTCGAGGTTGTTGATGTCCCCGACCGCCGGGATGCCCTTGACGCGGTCGGCGAGGTAGGACGGCACGCCGCTCTGCCCGGCCGTGGTCGCCATGCCGACCGGGGTGACGCCGAGCGCGAGGACGTCGTCGAGCTCGCCGCTGTCGAGCACGACGACCCGCGTGGGCTTCTTGTCGAGCTTGGTCTTGCCGAGCGCGTGGGTCACCGTGCGCGGGAAGACGCCCGGACCGACGTCCGTGCCGAGCTTCGCCGTTTCGCTGTCCGCGGTGGAGAACAGCCGTCCGCCGGTGGCGACGTCCTGGTCGCCGACGCCGGAGCTGCTGGGCTTCGACGGCTGGCCGCAGGCGGCGAGGAGCGTGACCGCCGCGAGGGCGGTGGTCAGTCGGGTCCGCTTAGGACGCAGCGGGGGTTCCTTCTTCTCGGGGGTCGGCCCGTCGCCGGCCGATCGGGACGACCAGGGGCGTGGCGGAGACCGGGTCCTCGATGACCCGGCAGGGCAGGCCGAAGACGTCGGCGACGAGCTCGGCGGTGAGGATGTCGGCGGGCGCGCCGGACAGCTCGTCGACCGGGCGGGCGGCCGGCTCGACGGTGCCGGTCGCGAGCATCGCCTTCGCCACCGCTTCGTCGTCTTCGGCGCTCCAGCGGCGGAAGACGCCCTGGTGCGGGTAGCGGCCGCGGCCGACGAGGTCGGCGACGGTGATGCCCTCGGGCGCGGCCGGCGACTGCGGCAGCAGGCAGAGCACCGTGGCCACGTCCTTGCTGCGCCACGTCGTGATGCCCTTGCCGTCGAGGTAGACCGCACCTTTCGTGGGAGTCAGCAGCCGCGCGAGGCCGCGCAGGAGCGTCGACTTCCCGCAGGCGTTGGTGCCGACGATCATGGTGACCTTGCCGGGCGGGATCCGGACGGAGAGGTCCTTGACCACGCGTAGCGGCCCGTAGCCGAGTTCGAGGTTCTCGGTGTGCAGTGTCACGGCGTTCCTCACACTCGCCCGGCGCGGTTGGCCGTGGCCAGTAGCCACCGCAGGTACGGGGCGCCGACGGCGCCGGTGACAACCCCGACCGGCAGCTGTTCGCCGAGCAGGTGCTGGGCCACGAAGTCACCCAGCAGCACGACGAGCGCGCCGGTCAGCGCCGCGGGAAGCAGTCCCGGGCGAGCGCCGCCGACGAGCCGCGTCGTGATCGGGTTGGCCACGAAGGCGACGAACGCGACCGGCCCGGCGGCGGCGGTCGCGAAGGCGGCGAGCGCCACGGCGACCAGCAGCAAGGCCAGGCGGCTGCGTTCGACGCTGAGGCCGAGCCCCGCCGCGGTGTCGTCGCCGAGCTGCAGGCCGGCGAGTGCCCGGCTCCGGAGCAGCGCCGCGGGCAGCAGGACGGCGAGCGCGGCCGACAGCGGGAGGACGTGGTCCCAGCTCCGGCCGTTTGAGGTTGCCGGTCAGCCAGACCAGGGCCTGCTGGGCGAGGATGACGTCGGCCCAGGTCATCAGGTACGACACGACGCTCGTCAGCACCGGCGAGCGGCACCGGGAAGTCGCCCACGGCCAGGGAAACCGCGAAGACGACCACGATCGCCGTCAGCAGCACCAGCGTCACCGCGCAGGCCCGGACGGCGCCGCGCCGGCGCGCGGCGGCGACCACCTCGACGGCACTCACACCGCCACGACCTTCCGGCGGCGCACCAGGAAGACGAACACCGGTGCGCCGACGAGCGCGGTGACGATCCCGACCTGCACCTCGGCCGGGCGCGCGACCACGCGGCCGACGACGTCGGAGACCAGCAGGAGCAGCGGCGCGAGCAAGGCCGAGTACGGGAGCAGCCACCGGTGGTCGGGCCCGGTGATCAAGCGGGCGGCGTGCGGGACGGTCAGCCCGACGAAGGCGATCGGCCCGGCGATCGCCGTGGCCGAACCGCAAAGCACGACGACAGCGAGCGCGCACACCAGCCGCGCCACCGGCACGTTCTGGCCGAGCGAGCGGGCCACGTCTTCGCCGAGCGCGAGCGCGTTGAGCTGGCGCGCGGCCACCAGCGCGAGGAGCACGCCCGCCACGACGAACGGCACGGCCTGGGTGATCGTCACGGCGTCGCGGCCGGTCAGCGAGCCGACCTGCCAGAACCGGTACTGGTCGAACGTCGTCTGGTCGGTGAGCAGCAGCCCGGCCGTCAGCGGGAGCGAGCGGGTCCGCACAGGTCCTTACCTTCGCTAACAGGCGGTTAGGCGCCTAATCCAGGTGGCCGGATCTTGCCGCCTCAAGTTCCGTGAGCGAGCTCACCGGCAGCGGGTTGCGAACCGACTGTTTCCGATATATCGTGAACGTGTCGCAACAGTTCGAGAAAGGAACAAGACATGCGTAGGCACCAACACCCCTTCGCCCACGAACGTGGGCGCGCACCTTTCGGGCCCTTCGGTGGTTTCGGCGAGTTCCCCCCGGGCTTCGGCCCCGGTGGACGCGGTCGCGGCCACGGTCCGGGCCGGCGGGGTCACGGCGGACGGCGCAGCCGCCGCGGTGACGTCCGCGCCGCGATCCTGGCGCTGCTCGCCGAGCAGCCCCGGCACGGCTACGAGATCATCCGCGAGATCGGCGAGCGCTCCGGCGGCTTCTGGCGGCCCAGCCCCGGCTCGGTCTACCCGACGCTGCAGCTGCTGGCCGACGAAGGCCTGGTGATCAGCAAGGACGAGCACGGCAAGAAGCTGTTCGAGCTGACCGACGCCGGCCGCGCCGCCGCGGAGCAGCAGGACAGCACCCCGCCGTGGGAGCAGATCGCGCAGGACGTCGACCCGACCGAGGTCGGGCTGGCGAAGGCGGGCAAGAACCTGGCCGCCGCCGTCGTGCAGATCATGCGCGCGGGCACCGAGAGCCAGCAGGCCCGCGCGGCCGAGGTCCTCAACGACGCCCGGCGCTCGCTCTACGGCATCCTCGGCGAAGACGACGAGGAATCCGCTTCCGGTGAAGAAGCAGCCGAGTGACCTGGCAGGACGAGGCCGGTGGGCTTGACCCGCGTGTGGACGCGGTAGCCCACCGGCAGCGTCAGGTCCTGCGGGCGATTCCCGTTACGCTGCAAGGACTCCGCGATCGCCTGTTCGGCGACCGGCCGGCTGAACTCGATCTTCAGCACGGCTTCGAGGTCCGCGGCGGTGGCAAACCGCCATTCGGTCGTGACGCGGCGGCAGCCGAACCCGGCCCGGGCGAAGAACCGTTCCACGGCGCCCGGGTCGTAGTGCGGTAGGTCGGCGCGCATCCAGCGGCCGTAGGGCTCGCTGGTGACGTCCAAGTCGACGATCAGCAGCGCGCCACCCGGCCGCAGCACCCGCTCGGCCTCCGCCAGTCCGGGCTCGCACCCGGGCCCGAAGAAGTACGCCGTTCGCGCGTGCACGACGTCGACGCTCGCGCTGCGGACCGGCAGCCGCTGGGCCCGGCCCATCCGGACGTCCACGTTCGACAGTCCCTCGACGCGCTTCAGCGCGCTTCGCACCAACGGCTCGTGAGGCTCCACTCCGAGCACCGATCGCGCGTCACGAGCGAAGCACGGCAAGTGAAACCCGTCACCGCAGCCGACGTCCAGCACGTCCCGGCCGGTCCAGTCGTGCTCCTCCCGCAGCACCCGCCAGATCTCGCCGCCGCTGTCCTGCGCGTGGTTCTCCAGCTCGTAATCGGCCTGGTAGTACCAGATGTTGGGGCTCGGCACGACCTCCGCGCGCCGCGACGACCACCGCACCCCGCTGCTCCTTCCGGGTCCTCGTCGCCGGGCCGTGTTCTCACGGTGGCGGATTCTTGGCGGAAAACTCACGGATCGCGCCTAGAATCCGGTGGGTATCGGGAGGAGCACCCATGGCAATCGGCCCGTCCAGTACCCCGTCCCCGGTCCCGGCCGGAATTCCGTGCTGGATCGAGCTGGCCTGCCGTGAGCAGGCCGTGGCGGAAAGATTCTACGGCGCCCTCTTCGGCTGGGAGTACACCACTCAGCGGGATCCGGCGACGTCCGACGGCCGGTACGCCATCGCGGCGCTCAACACCGTCCCGGTCGGCGGGCTCTACCGCGCGTCCCAGGGCGCGCCGCTGGGGTGGATGCCGCACATCTCCGTGCCCCACACCGCGAGCGCGGCCGAGTGGGTGGAGCACCTCGGCGGGCGGATCACGCTCGGGCCGGTGGCGATCCCGGACCGCGGCACGATCATGCACGCCATCGACGCGTGCGGCGCGCCGGTCGTGTTCTGGGAGGTCCCGCCGAACTGGGAGTTCGTCACCGGGATCCCGAACACCTTCAGCGGCGCGGACCTCAACACCCACGACGGCGTCGCGGCGGATCACTTCTACACCAAGCTGTTCACCTACGGCAGCCATCAGATCGGCGACGGCGAGGTGCTCGACTACGTCGAATGGCTCATCGAGCACGAGCCGGTGCTCTACCGGTACGTGATGGGTTCGGAGTACAGCCTCGACACCCCGCCGCACTGGCTCGTGTACTTCGACATCGACCCGGCCCGCGGCGTCGACGCGGTCGCGGGCGAGGCGCTCATGCACGGCGGCACGGTGGTGATCCAGCCCTACGACACCCCGTTCGGCCGGATGTCGATCCTCGCCGACCCCGAGGGCGCGGTCTTCGCGGTGATCGACCACTCCCGCGTCACCGAAGGCTGGGGCCGCGCGGAGGTCGACGACCCCTACGACGACTAGACCGGCACGAACGCCGAAAGCAGCAGCCAGGACACGACGGCCGACGGCAGCAGCGAGTCGAGGCGGTCCATGATCCCGCCGTGCCCGGGCAGCAGCGTGCCCATGTCCTTGACGCCGAGGTCGCGCTTGATCAGCGACTCGACGAGGTCGCCCAGGGTCGCGGTCAGCACGATGGCGACGCCGAAGATCACGCCCTGCCAGACGTGGCCGTCGAGCAGCAGGCTGAGCGTCAGCGCTCCGGCCACGACGCCGCCGATCACCGAACCCGCGAAGCCTTCCCAGGTCTTCTTCGGGCTGATGGTGGGCGCCATCGGGTGCTTGCCGCCGAGCACGCCGGCGATATAGCCACCGGTGTCCGAGGCGACGACGCCGATCAGGAAGGTGAGGACCCGCCCGACGCCGTTCGACGGCGGCACGAGCATCGCCGCGAACGCGCCGAAGAGCGGCAGGTACGCGGCGGCGAAGGTGGATGCGCTGATATCGCGCAGGTAGCCCTTCGCCCCGCCGGGCAGCCGCCACAGCAGGCAGGCGAGCACGGTGAGGACGAACGCGGTGAGCGCGCCCTCCCGGCCGAACGGCCAGGCGAGCCAGATCATCGCCTGCCCGCCGACGAGCACCGGGATCATCGCGACCCGGACGTCGGCGACCCGGCGCAGCACCCCGGCGAATTCGAAGGTGCCGACCGCGATCGCGATCGCGATGATCCCGATGAACAGGTAGCGAACGGTGAGCAGGGAAACGATGATCGCGGCGCCGAGCAGCAGCGCAACCCCGATGGCCGCGGGCAGGTTCCGGCCGGCCTTGGAGGCCTTGGAGGCTTTTTCGGCCTCCGCCGCCGGTTCCGCGGCCGCGCCATCGGCCGCGGAGGTCTCCGCCGCCGCACCAGCTCCCGTGCGCTTGGCTGAGGAAGTTTGGCCCGCGTCGGTTTCCGCCCCCGCACCGGCCGCCACTCCGTTGGTCGAGGAAGCTTCGCCTGCGGCGATCTCCGCCCCCGCACCGGGCGCCATCGCGCTGGCCGAGGAAGTTTCGGCCGCGGCCGTTTCCGCCCCCGCACCAGCCGCCACCCCGTTGGCCGACGAAGCTTCGCCCGCAGCGGCCTCTGCCCCGGCACCGGCCCCGGTGCGCTTGGCCGAGGAAGCTTCGGTCGCGACGGTTTCCGCCCCCGCACCAGCCGCCACCCCGTTGGCCGAGGGAGGTTCGGCCGCAGCAGTCCCGGCGGCCGACAACCGGGCCGCTTCGCCGATGCCCGAGGCCTCCGGCGCGACCGGCGTCCCCGCTGTCCGGCCGGTTTCCGAGGTCGCCGAAGCCTCGCCCGGAGAAACCGGCGTCCCGGGGGTTCCCGGGAACTCCGGCGTGGCCGGGGTGTCGGCGTCGTCCGGCTCCGGCGTCCCGGGCGCGGCCGCCGCGTGTGCTCCGGTGGCGTCCACCCGGTCCTCGCGTTCCTCGCTCACCTGTGCCATCAGACCTCGAGCAGCTCGGCTTCCTTGTGCTTGACCAGCTCGTCGACCTTGTGCACGTAGGTGTCGGTCAGGTTCTGCAGTTCCTTCTCCGCGCGCGCGACGTCGTCCTCACCGGCTTCGCCGTCCTTGGCGATGCGGTCGAGCTCGTCCTTGGCCTTGCGGCGGATGCTGCGGATCGAGACGCGGGCGTCCTCGCCCTTGCCCTTGGCGACCTTCACCATCTCCTTGCGCCGCTCCTCGGTGAGCTGCGGGATGACGATGCGGATGACCTGGCCGTCGTTGCTCGGGTTGACCCCGAGGTCCGACTCCCGGATCGCCTTCTCGATCGCGTTGAGCTGCGACTGGTCGTACGGCTTGATGAGCGCCATCCGGGCTTCCGGCACGTTCACGCTGGCCAGCTGGTTCAGCGGGGTCGGCGAGCCGTAGTACTCGACGACGATCCGCGAGAACATCGCCGACGAAGCCCGGCCGGTGCGAACCGACTGCAGCTCGTCCTTGGCGACGGACACCGCTTTTTCCATCTTCTCCTCGGCATCGAGGAGGGTCTCGTCGATCACGGTCACTCCCGTAGTTGTGATGGGTGGCGCTTGCTGATCCCAGCAGGTCTAGGCCGGCACCCCGGCAGTGGGGGTGCTGACCAACGTGCCGATTCTTTCACCACTCACCGCGCGGGCGATGTTCCCCTCGGTGAGCAGGTTGAACACGATGATCGGCATGTTGTTGTCCATGCAGAGGCTGAACGCCGTCGCGTCGGCGACCTTGAGGTCCCGCTCCAGCACCTCGCGGTGGGTGATCTCGCGGAACATCTCGGCGGTGGGGTCGGCCTTCGGGTCCGCGGTGTAGACGCCGTCGACGGCCTTCGCCATCAGCACGGCTTCGCAGCCCAGCTCGAGCGCCCGCTGCGCGGCCGCGGTGTCGGTGGAGAAGTACGGCATGCCGACCCCGGCGCCGAAGATCACGACGCGGCCCTTCTCCAGGTGCCGCTCGGCGCGGCGCGGGATGTAGGGCTCGGCGACCTGGCCCATCGTGATGGCGGTCTGCACGCGGGTGGGCAGGCCCTCCTTCTCCAGGAAGTCCTGCAGCGCCAGGCAGTTCATCACGGTGCCCAGCATCGCCATGTAGTCGGCGCGGTCGCGGTCCATACCGCGCTGCGACAGCTCCGCGCCCCGGAAGTAGTTGCCGCCGCCGATCACCACCGCGACCTGGACACCGGTGCGGGCGACGTCGGCGATCTGCTGCGCGACCGAGTGGACGACGTCCGGATCGACGCCGATCGAACCACCGCCGAACATCTCGCCGCCCAGTTTCAGCAGCACCCGCCGGTAGCCACCTTCGACCCGGTCACCCATCTATGTCGCCTCCTACGCCCCTCGACCGCTGTGAATTCCTCTGGACCCGACAGTGCCCCGTCCCCGATGGACGGAGACGGGGCACTGTGGGGGTAGAACCTACGCCCTGGCCTGACGTCAGGCCTGGCCGACCTCGAAGCGCGCGAACTTGGTCAGCGTCACGCCGGCCGCGTCGAGCAGGGCCTTGACGGTCTTCTTGTTGTCCTTGACCGACGGCTGCTCGAGCAGGACGTTGTCCTTGTAGTAAGCGTTGACCTTGCCCTCGATGATCTTCGGCATGGCCTGCTCCGGCTTGCCTTCCTCGCGGGCGGTCTGCTCGGCGATGCGGCGCTCGTTCTCGACGATCTCGGCCGGCACCTCGTCGCGGGTCAGGTACTTCGCGCGCAGCGCGGCGACCTGCATGGCGGCACCACGGGCGGCCTCGGCGTCGTCACCGGTGAACTCGACGAGCACGCCGACGGCCGGCGGCAGGTCGGAGCCGCGGCGGTGCAGGTAGGTCGCGGTCTGGCCCTCGAAGGCCACGACGCGGCGCAGCTCGAGCTTCTCGCCGATGCGGGCCGAGAGCTC
Source organism: Amycolatopsis mediterranei (assembly GCF_026017845.1). Lineage (NCBI taxonomy): Bacteria > Bacillati > Actinomycetota > Actinomycetes > Pseudonocardiales > Pseudonocardiaceae > Amycolatopsis > Amycolatopsis mediterranei. The sequence goes on along the minus strand of NZ_CP100416.1, from coordinate 2,207,921 downwards.
CTGCACGACCTCGTTGACGGTCTTGCCGTCGAGCTCGGCACCCTTCAGCGCCTCGACGTCGGAGGTCTTGACGGTCTTCGCGACCTCGACGATCTTCGCGGCGAGCGCCTGGAAGTCGGCGTTCTTCGCGACGAAGTCGGTCTCGGAGTCGAGCTCGATGAGGACGCCGCCCTCGCCGGTGACGAGGCCCTCGGCGGTGGCGCGCTCGGCGCGCTTGCCGACGTCCTTGGCACCCTTGATGCGGAGGAACTCGACGGCCTTGTCGAAGTCGCCGCCGTTCTCCTCGAGGGCCTTCTTGCAGTCCATCATGCCGGCGCCGGTCATCTCGCGCAGGCGCTTCACGTCAGCGGCGGTGTAGTTCGCCATTCTGGTAAATCCGTCCTTTGCAGGAAATCTGTGGGTTGCTACGCCCGTGGGGGGGGGGCCCGGGGGGGGGGGGGGGCCCCGCGGGGCGGGTCGGCGGGGGGGGGGGGGCGGCGCCGGGGGGGGGCGCGGGGCGCGGGCGCCGGCGGGCGGGGGGGCGGCGCGGGGGGGGGGGGGGCGGGGCCGAGCGCGGGGGGGGGGGGTGGGGCGAAATAG